>JBDIAV010000181.1:0-2533 GCA_039812645.1 Actinomycetaceae bacterium | reverse complement strand
CTTGGCCCTCTGCTGTAATGTTGAACCCCGAGGTAGCGTGTCCGAGCGGCCGAAGGTGCAGCACTCGAAATGCTGTGTGGTGTCACAGCCACCGTGGGTTCAAATCCCACCGCTACCGCCAGTTTTCCCCGGTACTGCAACGAAAAGCAGTACCGGGGAATTTTTTATCTGGCTTTTATACGGCCCCTAAAACGTGGGGAGAAGCTAGCCTTTCACCCGGAGAAGTTTGATGAAATGCAGGATGTTCTCGCTGTTGCCGTAGTGCCACGGGAAGAAAATGGAGCGGCCGTCTTCGAGTTTGAGGGTGACGTCGGTATCGATGTCCCAGGAGTTGCCATCCTGTGTGTACATGCCCTCGCCCGGGAGCGAGAGCATCACGCTTGCTACTGCTGTGTGCGGGAGCAGTTCAGCGCTGAGGCGGATGCGGCCGGGGTTGTCGGTGGTGTAGCCCTTGAAGTCGACCATTACGATGGCGAAATGCCGCTTATCCCATGCGATCACTTGGAGTTCATCGCGCGGCCCACTACTCCAGTTTCTGTAGGGAGCGTCCCAGTTCTGTTCATCAGTTAAATTGATGGTGGCGAGAATTGTGGACACATATTGGGTTGCCACACGTAACCGATCGTAGGACTCCAGCAGGGATCCTGTTGAATGCTCGATGACCTTTGCTACGGCCGCGCGTAGCTGTGATGTTGTTTCGACCTGCATGAGAACTCCTTACCGGACAAGGTTGCACCTATTGTGCGCCTTTTCGCGCCGCGGGTCAGTAATTCGGACACATCAATTTTCGTGAAGGGGTGGCCCTGGATGACGTCGCTGGGGTGGAGGCCTGTTAGTTTTCTTCCTTGACGACGGCGATGCCGTGATTTTTCCAAAAAATATCTCCGTCATCGTGCTCGGCCTGTGCATAGCGTACAGACCAAGCATCCTGACGAAGCTGAATTTCTGGGTATCGGGCGTCGTGCTGGGTGTCGGGAATTTGGTCGTCGAGATGGATGGGTCCAGCTTTAGATGGGCAGCCCCAGCTCTACTTTCTTTGCCTCGGTAAGTGCGAGTGGTGGCTGATTGTCCGGGCCGCCGGCGTACGGGTCGCGGGAATCGATGAATACCGCGCCGGTCAGCCAACCGGAGAGCGAGCGATGTGTGCGCGAGCCAAGGACCATGAGAATGGCGAGCAGGACGGTTAATACGGATACGAGGCCAAGTACACCGGACCAGGTGGAGGTTGTGGACGTGGAGGTGGCTGTGGACGTCACCAGCTCCGATGCGATATATGGCCCGGCTACCACGAGCGACCGCGCAATACGCAGTGCAAGGTTGCCATCCGTCAGATAGGTGCCGTCGTGGGAGACCCACTTCGGAGTAAGCCATACGATCTTTTGCCCTGCCGAGGCGCCGCGGCCGGTGAGAGCAGGAATGATAAACACCATCACGACCGCTATTCCGGCTGCCACGTTGGTTTCCCACGAGGCACCTTCCGTTGGCGCGGTACCGGTGAAGAACCAGCGTCCCATGAATAGCACAACGGTTATACCCATCTGGATTCCCATAAACAATGCTGCGTCCAGCAACATTCCGGTCCAGCGCCGCGCCGAGGTGACGCGGCGCGGCGCGAGTCGCTTGGCTGAAAGTTGCTTACCACTTGGCATCCACCACAGCAGGATGGGAGCGATGAGTGCGCCGACGAGGGCACCCGTTGTGTTCATGATGAGGTCGTCCACATCTGCCACCCGAATTGCACACGGGTAGATCCCAAACAAGCCGGTGTACTGCGAGGACTCGATGAGAGTGGATGTCGCCAATCCCGCGAGCGTTGTGAACGCGATGCCGCGCCCGAAATAGCGACGCATGATCACGCCGAACGGCAAGAACAGCACCACGTTGAACACCACCTGCAGAACGACGTTGCTGCGCAGCATCTGCGCGGTGCTCATTCCAACGGTTTCCCTCTGAATGTCACTGATGAAGCCAAAGGGAGTGAAATTACTACGGACGTTGTGCTCGGCGCACCAGGCGATGCCGTTGCTTGGCAACGGCATCAGTGTGTAGACGAACAATGCGGTCGTATACACGCATACCCCAGCCCACCCGATCATGCGCCGGAAACTGAACTGCCCATGCCTCCAGTACTGCCAGATCAGGCCGGGAACAAACATCGCCATGAAGACGACGGCCCCCAGAATGAGTGACGTCTCCAAGTTCTGGCGCCAGTAGTTCATGAAAATCCTTCATTCCAACGTGGGTGGGAGAGCGAGTGGTGATCGCCTCTCATCGCATATGGATGGTGACGAAGCGCCTCGCCGAGTTCGTTGGGCGAGTGGTGATCGCCTTAATTCCAGCCTAGTAATCAGCGTAGGTCCAGGGCAGAGAGCGGGCTATCGAAGCTGGGTAGAGCTGGCTCTACTGGATTGTTCGGGTGAGGGGATGAATCAAGGGGTTCCGTCAGATGAGGGGATGAATCAATCAAGGGGTTCTGCCAGGTGAGAAGTTTTGCCAGGTGAGAGGCTCTACCGGGTGAGGGGGTGAATTAAGA
>JBDIAV010000180.1:0-2735 GCA_039812645.1 Actinomycetaceae bacterium | reverse complement strand
AGGATCAAGGCAGCCGTAGATCGTTGCAGTGGGCATTCCGGCACCACACTCGTTGGCCATGACCGGACCAGCGATCGCGACGACGGGGGGAAGCTCCACACTCAACTCGCCCGCGATTCGGCGCAGCGTGTCTGGAAGCAGCTGGATGTTGCCCTCGGGATCCGGGCTAAAGCCCTTGGACGTCATCCACAGAGCCTTGACGTTCTTCATCAGTGGAAGAGCGAGCCGTGCAACCCCGGGGACGCCGTCCGAAGAAACCGACATGACGACGACGTCGGTACCCTCCAATGCCTCCGCCAGCTGATCCGAGCGGAACGTCTTCACCTTGTCCGAAATGACCACATCGATGCGCGGATGCGGTGTGCCTGCCTCAATGGCATCGATGAGGTGGTCATCAAGCCATGTGCCCCAGAGGCGGACGTTCCAACCAGAATCGATGAGGGGCCGGGTGAGGCCAGAGCCCATTGCTCCGGCACCAAGTACGGTAATCGACGACATGTGTTCCTGCTTCTTTCTGTTTGCCGGAAAGCCCGTGGCCAGCGCGAAACCAGCCACGGTCCATCGTAGGTTGAGAGGGCATGCTGAGAGATTCGAGCGTCCAGGAAACGGAATCTAGTTCGATTAGCCTGAACCCCACGAACCTCTCAGCGCCGCCTTTTTAGAGTTCAGCCTTGGGGGACTCGGGCTTGGTGGATGGGTAACGCTCGGCGATCTCGTGCAGATCCTCGAACACTTCCTTGAGCTGCGGGTACAGGCGCTGCTGCACCTCTGCAATCTCCTTGTAGCGCTCGTGCATATCCATGTCCGGTTCGATGGTCTCTCCGAAGTGGGCCATGGCGCGGGCCGCTGCCGCAACGTCCGCGACGCCGTCGACAACCGGAGCGTGCGTGCCGAGAGCCGCGAAGGCGAGCACAGCAGCACCGAGGGCGGAGATCTCATCCTCTACGCAGACGGTGATCGGAACACCGGTGGTGTCAGCCATGATCTGGCGCCACAACATGGAGCGGGTGCCGCCGCCCATGGCGCGCAGCGACGTGAGCTTCACGCCCGTGCCACGCTCGATAGCGTTGAGGTTGTTGCGCATCTCGAAGCCGATCGACTCCAGGATGGAGCGGTACATGTGGGCCCGCGAATGAGTTCCGCGCCAGCCCACAACGGCGCCGCGTGCCACGGAATCCCAATAGGGTGACTGCACGGCGTTCCAGTAGGGGAGCGTGACGAGACCTTCGGAGCCGGGAGGAATATCTGCGGCGGCCTTATCGAGCTCGGGATCGGGCTCGCCGAGGAGCTTGGGATCGCCCAGGGTCTGGCGGAACCAACCGGCAAGGTAGGAACCCGAGGACTGCAATACCTCGAACACGTAGTGGCCGGGGATGCCCGAATCCAGCGTACGGAAGATCGGATCGTAGATGTAGTTGGCGGCATCCACACCCGCGTTCACCGCGGTGCCAAGGTTGAGGTATGCGACGTTGGGGTCCACGGCCGCGGCACCGATACCGGCGGCCTGGCCGTCACCAAGTCCAGACACTACGACGACGTCGGGCGAAATGCCCCACTCTTCCGCCAACTCGGGGCGAACGTTCGAGACGACGGTAGCCGGGGGAACAAGGTCCGCCATCTGCTCGCGGCGCACACCGGCGATCTTCAGTAGTTCGTCGGACCACTCGCGCTTCTCGATATCGAACAGACCAAGAGAATCAGCGCAGGCGGTGGAGGAGACCCACTTGCCGGTGAGATTGAAGGTGATGGCGCAGGCGACGTCGACAATCTTGTCCGCCTTCTCGAAGTACTCGGGCTCGTTCTCCGCTACCCAGGCCATCTTGTAGATGGCGGGCGTGACGCCGGCGGGCTTGCCGGAAAGCTCGTGTACGTGCTCGTTGCCGTACTTGCGGATTTGTTCGGTGGCGCGGCCGTCGAGCCAGAGGATGCCGGGACCAATCGGGGTGCCATCGGCGAGGAAGGGTGCGAAAGATTCGCGCTGGTGTGTGATTCCAACGGCCTGGACGCGTGCGCGATCCTCGGGGCTCAGCGATGCGAGTGCCTCGGTGATCGTCTCATGCGTGGTTTCCCACCAACGAGCCGGATTGTGCTCGTAGAAGTCCATTGCTGGAGTGTGCAGCTGGATGTTGCGCTTGGCGGTGACCAGCACTTCACCTGAGGCATCAACAACGATCGCCTTGGTGGATGTGGTGGATGAATCGATGGCTACGACGAGGGGTCCGGTTGCAGGATTGACAGTTTCTGTGGTCATGGTGTCTCTCTTCGACGTTGAAACGACACTGCCCGGAGCGTCCCTGCCCCGGGTGTGGCACCGGGCTGCGCCACTAACAAAAAGTATCAACCAAATTGTTGATTTCCACAATAAAACTGTGAAACTTTGTTGTGGAAGTATTCTCATCCCTCGTGTGAAATGTTTCTCAGGAGCCTCCCCTCTACACTGGGCACGTGAAGGATTTGCAAGAGCCGACTCTGGTGGAGGTCCCGACTTCGCGCTGGTCGAGCCGGGCGCGTACGTGGTTGGAGAATCGCCAGGTTGATCGAGTTGTGGCGTTTGACGTCCAACTCACCACCATGTTCCGCGGAGTGCGTGCGCGCCGCGGAATTCTGTTGCACGGCCCCGGTGGCTGGGGTGAGTGTGCCCCCTTCACGGAGTACGACCCGGCTGAATCCGCGCTGTGGCTCCAGAGTGCGGTGGAAGCCGCGACTCACGGAATCGAGATTCCCGCCAGCGGGAA
>JBDIAV010000179.1:0-2786 GCA_039812645.1 Actinomycetaceae bacterium | reverse complement strand
CGCCAACAGAAGACGCCAGCTGCGGGAACGGCGCAGCGGACGATTCGAGAAGTACGGGGGAAGGCGGCGCAGGACCAGCACAAAGAGCACCAGGGTGATCGTCTCGGACAGTACCTGTGTGAGGGCCAGGTCCGGTGCGCCATAGAGTTCGTAAGTGAGAGCGACGCCGTAGCCCGTCACACCCATGAGGAACACAGCCTTCATACGATGGCGAGCGCGGGCCGCAAGCACAGCAGCAAGCACGGTGATGAGGGCCGTAGCTCCCTGTGCGGGCGAATCCCACAGTCGGAAGCCTTCGGGGAGGTTGGCCCCTCCAAGAATGGCAGCCGTCGTGGCCGTCACAAGAGTGAACACAAAGATCGTGGAGAGATAGGCGGGCAACGAACCACGCTGCGTCGCACCCGTCACGAAACCAGACAGACGCTCCAAATCCCTCATGATGATGCGATAGATCTCGTCGGCACCCTTGGGGAACTCATGAGCGGTGGTGAGGCGCTCGAAAGGAACACGGGCGCGGAAGAGAAGGACACCGAGGATCAGAACCACCGTGGTGATAAGGATCGGTGCACCCAACCCATGCCACAGGGCCAGGTGGCCCGGAGTACCCGGATAAGTTTCGGCGTGGAGCTCCAGAATATGGCTCCACCACGAGGAACCGATTCCGAGGATGAGGCCCAGGGTCGCGAGGATAACAACCGGAGCCACCATGACACGGGAGTTGCGCCCTACCGGAATCGGCTTGATACCGGGCTTGTCCGCAAACGATCCCCACCAGAAGCGCAGGCCATAGCCCACCGTGAGAACCGAACCAAGAGCAATAGCGATCCAGGTGATCGTGGCAGTGAGGTCGCCGCCAACAAGCGCCTCCAGGGCCGTCTCCTTGGCCACGAATCCCGCGAAGGGCGGCAGTCCGATCATCGAAGCGGTAGCCAAGCCGGCGAATGTGGCAGTGACGGGCATTGCACGGCCCACACCACTGAGTTCACGCAGGTCACGCGTTCCCATGGCGACGTCGACGATACCCACCGAGAGGAAGAGGGCGGACTTGAACAGCGCGTGCGCGCAGAGCATCATGAGGCCCGCAAGAGCCATTTGGGCGTCACCATAGCCGACCATCAGCGTGATAAGACCCAGCTGGGAGACGGTGCCGAAGGCTAGCACGAGCTTGATGTCATGCTGTTTGAGGGCCCGATAGCCTCCGATGAGTAACGTACCAATACCCGCGATAAGCACCATGGGGCGCCAGGGCGCCACATCTGCCAGGCCGGGAGCAAGGCGAGCCACAAGGTAAACACCCGCCTTCACCATGGCCGCGGCGTGTAGATACGCCGAGACCGGGGTAGGCGCAGCCATCGCGGCAGGAAGCCAGAAGTGGAACGGTATGAGTGCAGACTTCGAGAAGGCGCCGATGAGCATAAGCACGACGGCCGCCGAAAGCAGCTCGGGCGTTCCTTGGCCGAGGGTCCCGGCGCTCGCGGAGGCAAGAAGCCCGGAGAACGAGTAGGAGCCGCCGGGCATTTCGCCGAGCATGACGATTCCAACGAGCATCGCCAAACCACCCACGGTGGTCACGATAATGGCCTGCTGTGCGGCACGCCGCGAACTGGTGCGGTCAGAATAATGGCCGATCAACAGGAAAGAAAAGACGGTGGTGAGTTCCCAGAACAAGTAAAGCGCAGGTGTGGAATCCGTCGTGACAAGGCCAAGCATCGCTCCCGCAAATGCGAGAAAAACTCCCGCAAAGCGCCCCAAGTGGGCAGCGGACGAGCTGAAGTATCTGGCCGAGTACAGCAGAACAAGAGTTCCTACACCGGTTACCAGCAACGCCATGATGAGGGACAACGCATCGATTCGTACGTCAAACGTAAAACCAAGTTGGGGTAACCACGCCACTTTTCTGGCGTAGACCTCGCCGTGGAAAGCGCCCGGCAGTTCCATAAGGAACCACAACAGAGCTATTCCCGGAATTCCAGCGAGGAAGATAAACCCGAGTCGTCCCCGTCTCATGAGTACTGGCGCGCAAAGGGCTCCAAGGAAGAATAGGAGCAGTAGCGCCGGCATCAATCACTCCTCAACGGTGGGATGGAGGGTGGTCATAAACACGCAAGAAGCCAAGCAACAGTGCCCATCAGATAGCGGTGTTGATCAGCGAACTCGCGTGGTTTCGCCCTTACATCGTATCATATTCAGCCATTTCAACCGGAAGTGTAATTCGGTGAATTCTTGAATAACTCCAGTTTTCGAGCTCGGTTCATTACGGTTCGATTCGACATCATACAGCCGTATATCCGCGAGATAGCGCGGGAATATGCCGCGTCTAGGGACCCGGCGGTTTCATATTCCCATCGACGGCGTGATAAATATCGAAGAATGGCGGGTAAGTAGGTGGGTAGGCCTGAGGTTCGGGCGTCGCGACGCTAACAGATAAGCCCACCGATAGGCCGACTGTGAAGCCGTCACCCACCACCGACAGAAATCCCTCCTCCCACCACCGACAGAAATCCGCCTTCCCACCACCGACAGAAATATTGAGAAATTGACCCTCGGGCGGGTGAGATCTCGTACTGGTCCTCAGTCGCCGAGCGGTGCGGTGCCGACGTCGACCCGATGAAAACTCTGGAACGAACGTGACGCCGTCGGGCCACGCTGGCCCTGGTAACGCGAGCCGTCCGCGCCGCTACCGTAAGGTGCCTCGGCGGGCGACGAAAGCTGGAAGAAGCAAAGCTGGCCGATCTTCATGCCCGGGTAAAGCTTGATCGGCATGGTCGCCGTGTTCGAGAGTTCCA
>JBDIAV010000178.1:0-2810 GCA_039812645.1 Actinomycetaceae bacterium | reverse complement strand
CCCCCCAGAGAGATGAGAATGGGGCTGTATCAGTTGGTCAACAGACCTTCTGATACAGCCCCTTTGTGTATATGTCTTCCCGGAAAGGTGTGGTTTCCTGGAGGACAAGGTGTGGCTTCTCAGGAGAACTTCTGTGGGGATGAAAAGCCAGGAGAGAGATTAGTGGCGGGCGAGGTCGGCGGCGCCGATGATGCCTGCGTCGTTGCCGAGGGTGGCTACTGAGACGGGGATGGTAGGCCGGTAGTCGGCAGCCGTGAGAAGTTCAGCGAAAGACTTGCGGGTGGGGGCCAGTAGTAGATCGCCGGTCTCGGCCACGCCGCCAGCGAGCACAAAAACATCAGGGTCGAGCACTGCGGCCAGATCCGCCATGCCCGAGCCCATCCAGTACCCGATCGACTTGAAGCATGCCAAAGCAACAGCGTCACCCAACTCGGCAGCACGCGTCACCATCGGACCGGTAATGCCATCGGGGCTGCCGCCAGCGAAGTCGAGCAGCATCGCTGAATCCTCGGGAGCCGTGCGTGCGAATTCCTGCGCCTCACGTACCAACGCGTTACCGGAGGAGTACACCTCCCAGCACCCGAAGCGTCCGCAACCGCACTCGCGACCATGAGGCACCATATTGATATGGCCGATTTCCGCGCCAAAACCATTAGTTCCGCGGATCAACTGGTTATTGAGAATAATGCCGCCTCCGATACCGGTACCGACAGTCACAATGACAGCTGACTTTGATCCTTTCGCGGCTCCGAACCTGAACTCGGCCCATGCGGCCGCATTCGCATCATTTTCGACGACGACACGGTAGCCCGTCTTTTCAGCCACACGGGCTGCGAGAGGCTCGTTTCGCCACGCAAGATTGGGGGCAAAGATAACCGAACTGCGGGCGCCGTCGACGAAACCGGCGGCTCCAATGCCAATGGCTTCGATCTCGTAGGAACGTGCTAGTTCTTCGGCGCACTCAGCAATAACATCGACGACGGCGTCGTTATTTTGGGCCGGTGTTGGTTTCCGGACATAGGCGAGCATTTCTCCATCTTCGGAGACAGCTCCTGCTGCAATTTTCGTTCCACCAACATCAACACCGATTGTGATACTCATGATGATCATTGTCGCACGGCCCACCTGGGACTTTGGGAGAAATCTCAATCGTAAGGATTCTGAGTTCCGTTCTCATGTGCGTAGATTCTGTTGGGGTGTCCCGCGATAACTGATGTGGGTCTCCGATGCCACATTGTTCGGATCCTTCGGGTTCCTTTCGCCAGGACTTTAGGCCCGACTTTTTGGCTATTTCTAGCCGTTTTTGTGCTTCTCGACCACAATGACCTCTGAGGACTCGGCTCAAGGAATATGAGAATTTTCCTTGAATGATGAACTATCTCGGGTGTGGTGAAGAGCTGTTCTTGCAAGGCGACGTGATGGGTGTGTTATCGAGGTGACGGTAAAACAACTGGTCATGGGTACTAGTCCGGCGGGTGGGCGTCGTCGTCGACAAATATGCGTGACACAGCACGTGAAAATTGTGTTCGCAATCGGTGAGAAATCGTGCATATCCTCCTTTCGGTAGCGCGAGGGGGCACTAGACGGTGGCCACTGCGCGCCTGCCGTCCCACCATCTAGCGCAAACGAGTAGGTCATGGCACAGCACGCGGCGCAGGAAAAACCTGCACCAGAGGTCCAGGAGATACCCTCCTACACGCCCGAAGAAGAAAAGCTCATCATCCGTAACAAGCAGGGCACCCCTGTAGGTGTTAAGCCCCACAACAAGTGGACTATCCAAAAGATCGCCCTATGGGTGGTTATTACCCTTCTCGGAACCACCGGCTGGGCCATTCTCGCTATCTTCCGCGGTGAAGAAGTGAACACCATTTGGTTCGTCATCACTGCTGTCTGCACGTATGCGATTGGTTACCGTTTTTATGCGCTCTACATCCAGCGCAAGATCATGGGGCCAGACGATCTGAATGCCACACCGGCTGAGCGTGTCAACAATGGCAAGGACTTCGACCCCACCCAGCGCGTCGTGCTTTACGGACACCACTTCGCAGCTATTGCTGGGGCCGGGCCTCTCGTTGGCCCCGTGCTTTCCGCCCAGATGGGCTACCTGCCCGGCACCCTGTGGATCATCTTCGGCGTGCTGATTGCCGGTGCTGTTCAGGACATGCTCGTCCTCTTCTTCTCCATGCGTCGCGGCGGCCGTTCGCTCGGCCAGATGGCCATCGACGAGATCGGCAAGGTGGGCGGAACCATCATGACCATCGGCGTGTTTATCATGCTCATGATCGTGCTCGCCGTTCTTGCCATGATCTGCGTCAACGCGCTGGCTGAGTCCCCGTGGGGTGTCTTCTCGGTATCCATGACTATCCCGATTGCCCTCGGCATGGGGCTCTGGCTGCGATTCGTCCAGCCGGGTGCCATCACCGGGGTATCTATCGTTGGATTTGCGTTGCTCATCGCCGCCATTATTGGTGGCCGTTGGGTTTCCGAGAATCCCGCCCTGCACGAGTTCTTCCACCTCACACCCACCACCTTGGTGGTGGCCATGGTCATCTACGGTTTCCTCGCCGCGGTGCTCCCCGTGTGGCTGTTGCTCACCCCTCGCGACTACCTCTCGACCTTCATGAAGGTGGGAACCATCGTGGTTCTCGCGATCTCGATCATCATCGTGCGCCCCATCGCGCAGATGCCCGCCATCACCGAGTTTGCTACGAACACCGAGGGCCCGGTGTTCGCCGGAACCCTCTTCCCCTTCCTTTTTATCACCGTGGCCTGCGGTGCTATCTCCGGTATGCACGCGACCGTGTCCTCTG
>JBDIAV010000177.1:0-3221 GCA_039812645.1 Actinomycetaceae bacterium | reverse complement strand
TCGCCGCTGCCCACCAACCGCAACGATTTAATCTGCCGTTCGATATGCCACTGGAGGTAGGCGGCAATGAGCGACCTCGTCTCACGTAGTGCCAGCGGCCCGGCAGCGTCGACAATCGTCCAGTCTCCCGCCAGCAAGCCACCTAGCAGCTCAACGGCAGCTGGTGAAGGGTGGACTGCCCCTTTGGGCACACAGTCCTCACACACCATGCCACCCGATTGCACATGAAAAGCGGAGTGCGGCCCGGGCGCGCCGCACTTGGCACAGTTCCAGATGGCCACCGCCCAGCCCGAAAGTGCCAAAGCACGCAGGGCATAGGAATCCAATGTTGCTGCCGGGTCGTGGGCATGGCCCGCCAACGAATTGAGTGCACCGATGAGGAGAAGATACTGGTCCTCATCCGGCTCGCCTTCTTCGGCGGTGAGTCGTTCCGCAATCTCCACCATCGCGCACGCGGCGGTGAATGAGTCGTAGTCACGTCCGATCGTCAGTCCGAAAGGATTGAGTGTGGTCACCTCGGTGATGACATCCAGGGTGCGCCCCTCGTAGAGTTGCACGTCTACCATGGAAAACGGCTCCAACCGGCCACCAAAGCGAGACTTGGTGCGGCGCACGCCTTTAGCAACGCCTCGAATCCGCCCGTGAGCGCGGCTCAGCATGGTGACAATGCGATCCGCTTCCCCCAGATCGTGGGTACGCAGAACCACGGCTTCGTCCCGATACAACTTCACTGGATCATTATCCCACATGGCCTCTACCCACTAACACGGAGGATTAGTTCAGTGTTAAACTCCGCCTATGAAGAAGCCATTTCTGCTCCTCGTTGCCCGGCCGCCCAGCCTCATTAAAGCTGACGAGTTTCAGGCGATCTGTCGCTACGGAGAGTTGGACGCGTCGGAACTGAAGGTCCTCGATCTCACGCGGCCGATCGAACGAATGCCGGATTTCTCCGGCTATTCGGGCATCTTCATCACCGGCTCGCCCTACAACTACCTCACCCCTGACGAGGAGAAAGGCGACATCCAACGCCAAGTTGAGGCCAATATTCTCCCCCTATGTGAGGAGATCCTTGCCCGCGATATCCCCACCCTGGGCCTGTGTTACGGCCTGCAGATCCTCGCCGTTGCTGCCGGAGGCTCGCTAACCCACGAGTTTGCGGAACAGATGCAGCCCACCGAGATCGTCTTGAACGACAATGGCCTAGCCGATCCACTGACCAGCAAGCTTCCGCCGAAGTTCCTCGGCTACGTCGCGCATGCTGACGCGGTAAGTGTGGATAATCCGCCGTCGTCGATGACAATTCTCGGGTCGTCGAAAGCGTGCCCGGTACATCTGGCGCGGTTCAAAACGAACATCTACGGCACCCAGCATCATCCCGAAATTGACCGCGAAGGAATCGCCATTCGCGTTGCCCATTACGTTGGCGTGTATTTCACCGAGGAGGAGCATCCTGAGGTGCTGCGCGCGGTGCAGTCGGTGCACGTCGATTCCAGTCTTATTACCCATTTCGTCCGAAAGTACGGTGTCTAGCATGGACTTCGCCAAATCTGCCCAGTCCACTATCGGAATCGAGTGGGAGCTCCAGCTCGTCGATCAGGATTCCAATGATCTGCGCCAGGCCGCAGAGTTCGTCATCGATCAGCTAAAAGGTAAGCCCTTCATTCAGAAGGAAATGCTGCTCAACACGGTGGAAATTACGTCCGGTGTGCACCATACCGTGGACGGGTGCTTGCGGGATATTCGCCAGGGTGCCGAGTCCGTGCGCGAGACCACCGATCCGCTTCGCATCGATATCGCGACGGCGGGTTCGCATCCGTTCGCGAATCCGGCCTACCAGCGTGTCACCAACAATGAACGGTACGCGGAACTAGTTAACCGTACTCAGTATTGGGGCCGACAGATGCTGCTGTTTGGCACCCACGTCCATGTGGGCATTGATCGGCGTGACAAGGTGCTACCGATCCTTAAGGCGATGCTGACGCGGGCGTACCATATCCAGGCGCTCTCGGCGTCGTCGCCATTCTGGGCCGGGAACAAGACCAACTATGCCTCGAATCGGGCGATGGTATTCCAGCAGCTTCCCACCGCGGGCGTTTCTCGCCAGTTTGACACCTGGGAAGAATTGGAACGCTACACGTCTGACCTGGTGAAGACCGGTACTATCGGCCAGTTCAACGAGGTGCGATGGGACGTGCGGCCCTCACCCGGGTGGGGCACGTTGGAGGTACGGGTCAGTGACGCCAATACCAACGCTCTGGAGCTGCGCGCCATCGCCGCCTATATCCATTGCCTCGTTGATCATTTCTCCTCAGAGCTGGATGCGGGGAAGGAATTGCCGGCTTTACCGGACTGGTACGTCGCGGAAAACAAGTGGCGCTCAGCCCGGTACGGCATGGACGCCGTTCTCATTACTGATCCCGAGGGCAACGAGAAACCTGTAACCGAGACCGTCCGGGAGTGCCTCGTCGAGCTGGAGCCGGTGGCGGAAAAGCTGGGTTGTCTAGAGGACTTGTATGGGCTGGAGACCATCATGACGATGGGCGCTGCGTATCAGCGTTTTCTCAAGGTGGCGGAACTCAACGGCGGTTCGCTCGACGCCGTCGTCGAGCACATGCGCGAAGAAATGCGCGCGGAGAGACCGCTGGCACCCGCCGCGACGGTGGACCGCCCCGCCGGACCACGGCAGGTAGTGACCGAGGGCGCCTCGGGAAGCTGAGGCGTGCGGGTGGGAGCTAGGGATTTGGGACTGGGTGGCCGTCGTTGGCTGCTTGCTGTTGGCTGCGTCACCGACTCCCCCACTGTGCTATCCACAATGACTCACTGTCCTGTTTGCAAAGGTGCAACGGTGCAACGGCGCAAAGGTGCAACGGTGCAAAGGATTGAGTTTTTCGGAAAGAATTGAGCGCTGTGACAGTGTCTGCCGGCTCAATTCTTTCCATTTTCCTCAATTCTTTGGACGATTGATATGGAACGACGACGGCGCTGTCTTACTCACCTATCAAGACTGCGGGGAGGAGGACCATGAACGTGGTCCTCCTCCCCTACCTGGTCCCTACGAGTTTTCCTCTGAGGGCCTCAGTGATTGGTGCGAGAGCTACCCAAGCCAGACTCCCGAACCATTAAATCTGTGCGTCACGCCTTTGATGACGAAGTTGCCAGTCACCATAGCTCCGTTCGGCTTGAGGTAATACCACGCACCACAAAGGTTAAGCCAACCCGTG
>JBDIAV010000176.1:0-3228 GCA_039812645.1 Actinomycetaceae bacterium | reverse complement strand
CCCTGGATGCCACAGCGGTCGCCGCCGGAGCGTCGCTGGCGATGTGGTCGGTGACCGTTTCTCCGAAGATTGGAGGCTCACTGCTCACCGAGGCACTCATGTGGGGCATCTACCCGGTCCTCGACATCGCCTTGGTGTCGCTGTCAGTCCAGCTCATCTTCCGAGTGCGCACTCCGGCACCCGCGATGTGGGCCATCCTTTTCGGGCTTGTGGTTCTACAAATCGCTGACACTGCCTACACGGTGATTTGGGCCCATCACCCGGGATTAACAGTTCCAGCGCTCACCTCCGTCTTCTTATACGCCTATTGGGGCTTCGCGGCAGGGGCGTGCCATCCATCGGCGCCACACATAACGCGCTCGCATCCGACTTCTTACGGTGCAATCCACCGCGCGAGAAGCCGCTCCATGCTGCTTCTTTTCATGGTGTCTCCCGCAGTGTTGTCCATTCTGTATCCCATTCAGGGACTTCTGGATGCTTCAGTCCGCTCAATCCTCCTCGCGGTTCTGATAACCCTATTGTTCACACGTTTGTCTCTGACCATGTCCGCTCTGGCTCGAGCCGAGGAAGACAGCCGATATCGCGCCTCACACGATGCGCTAACTGACCTCGCCAACCGCGCGTTCTTCTTACGAACGCTCGAAGAACGCTTAGCGCATGCTACCGAGCGCGCGGACCGCACGGTAGCCGTCCTCTTCTTCGATTTCGACAACTTCAAATGCGTCAACGATACGTGGGGTCATCACGTGGGAGACCTGCTGCTGATTCAAATCTCGTCCCTGTTCAGATGCATCGCCCGCGAAGGCGAATTCATGGCTCGTCACGGCGGGGATGAGTTCGTCATGCACACCGTCGTCAACGGCCCTCAGGACGCCCAAGATCGCGCCAAGCAGATACAAGAGCTGTTCTCGGAACCCGCCGTGGTGGCGGGGCACCGAATCAGCATCATTCCGTCCATAGGAGTAGCGTGCGCACACGCATCAGATCACCTCTTGGCGACGCAGCTAGTGCGAAACGCGGATGCGGCACTGTATGAAGCGAAGCGAAACGGACGGGGAAGATGCGTCCTCTTCGACCCCTACCTGGACCGGCGAGAAAGACACCGGTCCCGTGTCGCATCGCATTTGTCTCGCGCACTGGATAGTGAGGGTATTCATGTGGTACTTCAGCCGATCGTTGGTGGAGAAGACTACGGTCAGGTGATGGGCTGGGAAGCTCTGGCGCGTTGGGAAGACCCAATCTTGGGAGCTGTTCCGCCGGATGTGTTTGTTCCCATTGCAGAAGAGCGCGGAATCATCATTACACTCGGCCGCGTTGTTTTGCAGCAAGCCTGTTCGGAGGCGGTACGGCTCAGGGCTGCACTGGGCGAGCACTTATTCGTCTCAGTGAATATTTCCCCGAGGCAGCTGCTCGATCCCGGCTTTTGTGAGAACGTCTTCCAGACACTCGCAGAAACCGGTCTCCCCACGGACCGACTCTGGCTGGAGCTGACAGAAAGCACCGTGGTCGACCCGACCGCCTCGACGAAGCGCGTCCTGAGCGCGCTGCGTGACATGGGAATCACGGTCTGTGTCGATGACTTCGGCACAGGCTACACGTCACTACAGACCCTGCTAGAACTGCCCGTCAACTGCGTGAAGCTGGACAAGATGCTGACCACTCGTAGCGTGCAAGGCCGGCAAGACTCCACGCAGCTTCTCTCTTCTGTCCTGGCTATGCTAGAGAGTTTGAATTTCCAGCACGTCGTTGCCGAAGGTGTAGAAGCAGCTCACCACAAAGACGCGCTCTTGGCGATCGGCTGCCCGATGGCACAAGGATGGCTGTTTGGAGGACCGCAACGCGCCGAGCACATCATTGCCGCCTCAGCCAGTTCACCAGGCGCAGCGGCTGACCGTGTCTCGCGCGCAGACCTGAATGCTGTGGAGCAATGATCAGTCGGGCAAGGCAGCGGCGTCCCTGAGGACCGAAATCTGACAGCGACTTTCCGCAGGCTATGTGCCGGTGCGTAGGCGAGCGCTGCGCTTAGAGCGAGGACGAGGGCGTCGGCTCGGGCGAGAGGCTAGCCGTTTCTGATCCGCAGGGCCAAGATCGCCCACCTCCGGGCCGCTCTGACCTGACTCGTGCCACCGGGGTACGTCATTTCGCTGGGACGTGGCTGGTTGCATTGAGGATCTCTTGTGCGGCGGGGCTGATCGGGGCGGCGGCGAGGTGTTCGTGGCCTGCCCTCGGAGTCCTCCCGAGTCATGACACCGGGGTACGTCGTATTTCCTGCGGGTGCGCGGTCGATTTCAGGATGTGTTTCGCGGCTGGGGTGAGGGGGTCGGCGGCGAGGTGTTCGTGGCCGGCGATGGTGAGCGTGATCTCCTGCAGGGGCCGTAAGGCCCAGATGATCTTCTTCAGGCTGAGCCCGGTGAGTTCTTGCAGGTGACGGGCGACGGCCAGCGCGGTGACGACGACGGTCATGTGGGCTTCGATCGCGTCGCGCTCGTGATGAAACACCGGCCGCGCCCGCAGGTCGGACTTCGACATCCGGAACGACTGTTCGACCCGCCACAGGTCGTGGTAGCTGGCGATGACCTCGCTCGCGGGCATCACGTCTGCGGGGATGTTGGTGATATGGCCCTTCGTGCCGACGTGAGGTCGCGCTGCTTCAGTTGCTGCATGGATCGGAGGTGGCTTCTTGTTAAGGAGCTGCATGTAGTGCGGGCCAGTGTCCATGGCCTTGTGCCCACTGTGGCGTGCGTCGTTGGTGACGACGGGGTTGGGCTGTGTCAAGAATTTTGGACGGGTTTTTAGGGGTTTTCTTACGCAGCAGCGGGTGCTGTTGCGCGGTAGTCGGTGAGTGCTTGGAATGGGGTTCGGTAGCCCAGGGTTGAGTGGAGTCTTTTCCGGTTGTAGAACACTTCGATGTATTCGGCGACCGCGAAGCGGGCTTTGGCTCGGGTAGGGAAGATGTGGCGGTGGTACATTTCGTTCTTCAGGGTCGCGAAGAACGACTCGGCCGCGGCATTGTCCCAGCAGACACCGGTCCGGCCCAGGCTTCGCCGGATCCGGTGGGCTTCGGTGAAAGCGGCGAATTCGGCCGACGTATATTGGGCAGGTTCAACCGGTCGGAGTGAAAGATCGCATCGGGCTGGACGTGGCCGGCGTCGATGGCCATGGTCAGTGCGTCGGTGACCAGGCTGGTGCGCATGTGCGGCGCCAGTTGCCAGCCCACGACCATGCGGG
>JBDIAV010000175.1:0-3278 GCA_039812645.1 Actinomycetaceae bacterium | reverse complement strand
GTCACCTCCGAATCAGTGGAGACAGCGTCTGTCTCAGTGAGCGTGGAGTCCGCATCGGATATTTCAGAATCCGTGTACGGCACATTCGGGTCCGTGGCTTCCACACCCTCCGTGACAGAGGAGGTAGGCGAATCAGGATCAGAAGGCGTGGGCGTCGTCGTCGGAACAGGCGACGGGCTCTCGGAGGGCCCAAACGGGGTGGGACGCGGAGACTTCGTGGAGGAAATATCCGGTTCCTCGTTCTTCTTAATCTCCTGGGATACGCCACCGCCACGTTCACCTTCCGAAGGCAAAACAGCCGCCACATAGGGGCTACGTGCCCGCAATTCTTGACCCGCCTTGTCGGTGAAGTCGCGTAGCGGGTTGGCGATGACGGTGAGCATAAGCGACAGTCCCACCAATACGGCCGCCGTGCCCACCATTCCCCGCGGGCAATCCCGCTCGGGAAGCGGTTCCGGCGCTTTCTGCCAGAAAGCCATATTCCACACTCGAATCACCGCGTAGAGGGTGAGGATCGAGGTGATGATGCCTGCGGCAATGAGCGCCCAGTCCATAGGTGTTCCCCGTGCAGCCGAAGCCTGCATGAGGCCAAACTTACCGAGGAAGCCAGACAGCGGCGGGACGCCCGCAAGGTTAAGAGCAGGAATGAGGTAGAGGGCAGAGATCAGCGGGACAGCCGCGCCGAGCGAGCCAAGCTTGGCCAGACTGGTGGTTCCTCCACGCCGTTCCATGAGTCCCACAACCAGGAATAGCGCCGTCTGCACGGTGATGTGATGGACGGCGTAGAAGATGGTGGACGATAGCGAGCCATCCGAATTCACCGCAATTCCCCACACCATGTAACCCATATGGGAAACCAAAGTGAAGGACAATAATCGTTTAACGTCCTGCTGAGCCACGGCACCCAAAATGCCTACCAACATGGCGGCGATCGCAAATCCGGCAAGGATGTCATCAAGCCGCCCACCCGGGAAGAGCAGGGTCTGGGTGCGGATGATCGCGTAGATTCCCACCTTGGTCAACAGGCCAGCAAACACGGCCGTGACCGGTGCCGACGCCGTCGGATAGGAGTCCGGAAGCCAAGCCGACAGTGGGAAAATAGCCGCCTTGATCGAAAAACCGATGAGCAGCATGACCTGCAGTACAAGCCGCATGCCCGGATCGATCTCGGGGAGGCGATAGGCAAGTTGCGCCAGATTCACCGTTCCCGTCGAGGCATAGATAAGCCCGATGGACACAAGGAACAGCATCGAGGACAACACCGACACGATGACGTACACACTGCCCGTACGCATTCGCTCCGCCGTACCGCCCAAGGTGATGAGCACGAACGAGGACGCCAACAGGATCTCAAAACCAACGTAAATATTGAAGAGATCACCGGAGAGGAAGGCATTCGAGACACCCGCGGAAAGGATGAGGAACGCTGGGAAGTAGATCGCCGACGGCGCCCCTTTGTCACCATCTGCGGCGCCCTGGAACATCGAGTAGATGAGAACCACCAGGGTGACCGTCACAGAAGTGACAAGCATAAGCGTGGAGAGGCGATCGGCAACAAGCGAAATACCAACGGGTGCCGCCCATCCGCCCATGTCCAACACCACGGGACCACTGAGAGAGCCGATGAGCAGGGCAATCGCCGCCGCAAGCACGATAACCAGCACGCCGATAGCAGAGAACGCCTGCAGGTGACGGAACCGCTTTGCCGGGAAGGCCAGGAGGATTCCGGCGCCCAGTAAGGGGAGGACGACAGGGACGGCAAGTAGGACATTGAGGTTCACCCTTTGCCTCCGTTCCTGATGTCGACGTCGTCGTGGAATTCTTTCGCGGTATCAGACAGGTTTGCGTCGTCTTCCAGCGCCGCAATAGCAGCAGCAGCCTTGCGCTTGGCCACGGCGCGATCCTCGCGGTCATCTCGAACCTCGTCGTTATCACGCAACTGCCAGGTTCGGTAAGCCATCGCCAAAAGGAAGCCCGTCATAGCAAGAGTAATAACGATGGCAGTCAGAACCATGGCCTGGGCCAACGGGTCAGACATGTCAGCAGGGTCCGCACTTCCCACGATCGGCGGCTCGCCAGAGTGGCCACCCGCGATGAGGAACAGGATATTGATGCCATTACCAAGTGCGGCCAGGCCCAGGATGATGCGGGAAAGTGAACGCTCAAGAATGAGGTACACACCAACAGCCACCAATGCTCCACACAGAACAATCAATGCCAAGGAACTCATCAGTGCCTCACCTCCCTCGTGGCTCGTGCCGTTGGTTGTTTACCTCGCCCTGACTTGTTCCCACGGCCTCGATGGCCGCCAGATACTGGCCGGGTGTCGCCGTCGTCCTCTAATTGCGCCTCCGCGTCCATCTCGTTCTTGACGGCCACACGCTCGTCGTCGTGCGGACAGATAACGAGATCGTCGGGGCCCTGCAGACCCTCCAGCTCGCCGTGGCGATCAATCTCACCGCCAAGCGAACGCAGGATCTCCAGAGACAGGCCAACCACCGCGAGATAGACACCAATATCGAAGATAAGTGCTGTCGCGAAATGCACCGCGCCGAAACCTGGCAAGGTGAAGTCAAACATCGCGGTCTGCAGCGGCTTGCCACCAAGCAACACTGGGAAAAGCGCCGAGCCAGTCACGACAAGCAGGCCGCCACCCATCAGGTGAGAGGGCAGAACCGGCATTGCCGCACCCAACTCAAATCTGCCGCCTGCGAGGTAGCGCAACGCGAGGGCAATACCGGTGAGCAGGCCACCCGCAAATCCTCCGCCCGGCTGATTGTGGCCGGAGAAGAGCAGGAAGAGTGAGACGGTGATAATCGAGTAGAAGACCATCCGCGTACCCACCATAAGAATGATCGGGCGGGATTCCACGCCGTGACGCAGGATCGACGCGAGCCATATGCGATTGCGGCCCTGCTGCTGCTCTGGGTCGTCACTGCTAGGAAGCTTGCGCGCGATGTATGGGCCCGCATCAAGAGCCTTGGCAAACTTGGCGCGCGTGCTCGAATCGACCGGACCCAGCACGTTGCGGAGACGATCGGTGCGGCCTACGCGGTCGCGAACGAACAAGAGCGACGCGATGCCCATGGCACAAACGATAAGAACAGAGGTCTCACCGAAGGTGTCCCAAGCACGGATGTCCACGAGGGTCACGTTGACGATATTGCGTCCATAGCCAAACACGAAGCCTTCCTCGGCAAACAGCAAGGAAATGGGCTCATGTATACGGCTGGCCGCAGCCATTGCCGCAACGATCGACACGGAAACTCCCGAGAGAA
>JBDIAV010000174.1:0-3531 GCA_039812645.1 Actinomycetaceae bacterium | reverse complement strand
TTCCACGTCCACACCGTACAGGTCCTCGACCTCCTCAGCAGTCATTTTGATTGACTCACTGAGTGACACATTTTCTTCCTTGGGATCCGCATAGAGCCACGAGCGCAGTTGCCGCTCTTGTACTCGGGCAAGGCGCTGGACCGCCTCAGGATCGTGGGCTTGATTGCGAATGAGAGTAAGGGTCTGGAGAACGGAATCGTGAAGGTGGGCTGCCATATCGGCGCGCTCGGCCGCGCGAGCGCTCTCCTCCCGCGCATTCTGGAGATCGCGGAGCAGGCGCTGAACCACAGGCCACAGTGCGAGGCCCGCAGCGGCAAGCACCCCAACACCGAGCATCACCGAGCTGACGAGCCGCGTCAGAGGTTCGTCGCGCACAATCAATGCAAGTACACCAATGACCAAGAGCGCGATACCACCGCCTAGTCGAAACAACGCCTCACGCACGGGTAGGGTGCCCGAGAAGTTCGACCACGCCAGCCCCGCCCCAGCAATCATGCAGACCACCGCCAAGACGGTGCCCCACGGCAGATCAACGAGGGAAAGGAGCAGCACCGCGAGCGCCGCCAACAGGGCGCCCGCCGCATAAAGCAGCAACTGCTGGCGGCGTCCCAGGGTTTTGCGTGGGGCAGAGGCCAACTTGACCGATGAGGGCCGTTTATCCGAGGTAGGAATCGATATGGAGAGCCAGAGATAGAGGAACAGCCCCGAGCCAAAGAGGAACGAAGATGCCACAAAGATCAGCCGAACCATGCGTACCGGCACAGCGAGATGGTCCGCTATACCTTGGCATACGCCTAGCGCAATCCGCCCGCTACGCGGGCGGCGCAGCGGGTAGCGCTCGGGGAACGCCTGTTTCTCCGGCTGTGGGGTGGCACTTTCCTGCATGCTCCGATCATCGCACGAGCCACGCCCACATCCCCGGCATCCCGCAAAATCTCAGGGTCCAATCAGGGTCATCCCCAATAGCCCCGGCGCTGCCAAACCCGAAGAATAAAAGCATGTCAGTTACATCCTTCTTCGCCACCGTTCGCTCGTGGGGTTTCGAACGCCGCAGTGATGCCCCCATTGCGGGCGTCGCCAGCGGGCTCGCAGACGCCTGGCGAGTCGACCCAATTCTCGTACGAGCTGGCTTCCTTGCCCTCACTTTTGTGGGCGGGGCCGGCCCCATGCTGTACGCGCTGTGCTGGGCTGTTCTCCCGGACGCGCATACCAAGGAGATCCACCTCGAGGAAGCGATCAACGGACGTTTTCCCATCGGCCTCGTGGGTGCGATGTCCCTCTTCCTCATTACCCTCGCAACGTTCACGAGCATGAGTTTCTTCAGCGCCCTGGGACTCATCATCACGGCGATCATCGCCCTGTTGGTTTACACCTCGATGTCCGGCAAGGATCCCTCTCGGCAGCCGCCAGTCTCCCCCGTGTGGGACGAGGCAACACAGTCCTGGACAGCGCCGACAACGGCGTCCTCCACCGGCTCCTCTAGCCCTTCCGGCTCCTATAACTCCACCTCCAGCACGGACTCCCCCTATTCCTTCGACAATCTTGGGAGCGACCCCATGAACACACACACGGAGCCAGACTTCTCCGGCCAGCCCGGAACCTCTACGCCCCCCGGCCCAACCTGGCAGCCTCCCGAGCCGCCCCATGCCCCGCGCCCGCCCCGCTCGGCCGCCACGGACCCCGCAGCGGCTCGCCGCAAGGCTGAGCAGAGAGCCCGCGCCGACATCGAAGCCGCACGCACCCGAGCAGCTCGCGAGCACGCCCACGCCCTGCGTGTAGAGGAGCGCAATCGCCGTAACCTTTCTGGGCGCCTCCTAGCCGGTCTGCTTGGCTTCGCTCTCCTCGCGCTAGCGGCATTCATCATCGTCGTCGACTCCGGCAATCCCCTCTTCACTAATGTCTCCCCGGTCGCTGCAGGCATTGGCTTCTTCGCCGCTCTGCTTGGACTGATTGTCATGGTGGTGGGCGTCTTCGGGCGACGCGGTGGCTTCCTGTCCTTCCTCGCCGTCGTCGTCGCTCTCATAGCGGTGCCCCCGGTGGTGACCAATACGACGGTCTACTCAAACTCCACATTCACCTCGACTCGGATGTGGTCGCCGCGCACCTCGGCGGATATCGGGACCGGCTACTCCGTCCACATGGGCGACGCCACCCTCGACTTCGCTAACTTCATCCCGGACAATCCGCCGGAGCATATCAATGTGGTGAGCTCAATGTCCGCCCTTGACATGCAGTTCGCGACGGACCAGAAGGTAGCCATTATCAGCCGCGTCACCCTGGGATCGCTGGAAGCCAGGTCGCCCGGCGTCCGGTTAGCTAGTGGCCAGCCATTGGATGAGATCGACGTCGGCGGGATTTCCCGCGACACCATCTTCATTGGTGGCATCACGTCCGTTAGCGACGCCGACATCATCATCGAAGCCGACATCTCGATGTCCGGCGCCCACATTGAGATCGTGCGCTGAGAGGAACTAGGAACATCATGAAAAACTATCGTCCCGCCTTCGGAACCATCTTCATTGGACTATTCGCTGTCCTGCTTGGCACCGGCGCACTGCTCTCCGCCTTCGGTTTCAACGTCTTTTTCTCGCCGCGCTTGGACTTCACGTGGCTGGTAGCTGGCGTCCTTATCCTGTGTGCGATCCTGCTGCTCACGGCCGCATTGTGGCCACAACGCAACAAAGATGCCTCGGTTGGAGCTGCTGGTTCATCCGCCGCATTTTCGACGACGACGCCCGTCAACCTCCCGCCCTCGCCGGTCACCTCGGCTGGCTCCGGATCAGCGGCCTCTGCGGCGTCGGCCACGTCAAGCGTTTCGGATCTCTTTGATTCCCAGCCCGCCACCGAATCCTTCGCCACGTCGCAGACGCAGCAGTTCTCCACCCAACCCACACAAAGCTTCGCGACCCACCCCACGCAGGAGTTCAGTTCCACAACGTTCGGGACCCCTGTCGCAGATCAGGAGCGCCGATTTGTTCCCGTAACCGACGACGACGCCCGCAAGGGCGCCTCCTCTTCGGGCGGCAACGTGTGGGCTGACCTTCGCTGGCTCGAACCGACCGGTGAGCAGGTCATGGTGCCACTGTATGCGCACGAGGGGAACATCAATCTCCTCATCAATGCGGATTCCCCTGTCGCCATTCATCTCGCCATGGGAACCGGTAGCGTCACCCTTGATCCGACTCTCGGGTTGCACCGCGTGGGCGAGGAGGCGCTGGAAGAAACAGCGTTCGTTCCCTCGGCGGGCGGAGAGTTTCTTGTTGGTCGCACCCTCGACAAGGCCGATGAGGCCCTGCTGGTGGTGAACATCGAATCACCAAGCGCCAACCTGAATATCGCGGCGGTGTAGCACCGCGCTGGCCCTCGCTAGCGCCGCGCTAAACCCGCGGACTGAAGGGCTTGTACACGATATCCCGGCTGAAAACGGCGACTTTGTGTACAAGCCCTTCACGTTGTGGAGAGCGACTCAGAGCCACGACCGGCCTCAACCTACAGCAGCAACTTCTATCGGTCACGATTAGCTGACGTGCC
>JBDIAV010000173.1:0-3607 GCA_039812645.1 Actinomycetaceae bacterium | reverse complement strand
GGCTCGATTGCAGTCTCAAGCTGACCGAAAGCTCATTGATGAGCTTGTTGAGATTCGGAAGCGGAAAGAGAAGTCTGAAGGGTTAACTCAGACAGTTGTTGCCTTGCGGATGGGGACGAAGCAGGCGAATGTGTCGCGGCTAGAGAGCGGTGAGGTGGATGTTCGTCGTCGAACTTTACGGAACTACGCGCTAGCGATCGGCGTTCGGATTGAGTACACCATCAAGGATCTTGACGCGACGCCGACGGAGTCGCCAGCCAAAGCCTCAGCGTGATTCCTACGCCCGCGTCCTTAGGGCCAGTGTTTGAGCGCCGTATCGAGTGCGGTGATGAGCTGCTCGAATGTGGCGTCGACGCTTCGTGCTTGCTTGAAGCCGCCGTTGAGTTCGAGGGAGATGAATCCGTGCAGTGTGCTCCTGACGATTCGAATCGCGTCTGTCAGATCATCTCCTTCGAGATTGTAGGCGCGAAGCGTGGCTCCCATGACGTCCACAACCGGCCCGCTTGCGACCTGACCCTCCACATCATCCGGCTCGGGCGCGATTTGCAATGCGGTGTAACGTCCGGGATGCTCGCTTGCCCACTTCCGCATCGCCGTCCCCAGGGAATCCAGCGCAGCTTTGCCAGACAGCCCCGCGCATGCAATCGAAAGCTCGTTGGTGATCTCTCGCGCCGCTAGCCTCGATACCTCGCGCTGAAGGTCGCCCAGATCATTGACATGGCGGTAGACGCCGGGCGGCGCGATTCCCAGCGATCGGCCCAGTTTGGTGATGGTGAGTTCGTTGTATCCGATGTCGTCGGCGAGATTTGCCGCGTGTTCAACGACCTTCACCCGCGAAAGGCGTTCACTCACTACTTTTATCTCCTCAGAAAAGGAAGAATTGCATTCAGGACCGCTTCCGGTTGTTCCCCCATGGGGTAGTGGCCCGCGCCCTCGATCATCTCATACGAACCGCCCACCGCCTCGGCTACCCATGCGGCCTCCGCTTCGGGCGACGAGAAATCCGGATCCTTGCTGCCCATAATCACCAGTACTTCGGCTTTCACATTCGGTAAGGCGGCCTGCGCCGGAGCATGCGAGGTGCGTGCGGTTTTCTGGAAAGCTCTCCAACGTCTCGGGTGCTTCAACAAATCCAAAGCGTGCGCAACATGTGATTCGTGATCGTCCGGCCGGACCGCTCCGAACAGCGAACGGTAGTAGGTTCGCCAGACCATCGGACCCCACGGGCGAACAAGAGCAAGACGCATGAACATCCGAGTCGCGGTACTCCCGTGGTCGCGGACAAATGGGTCAATGAGAACTAGTCGATTAATAGCATCCGGATTTTCTGCTGCTGCAACAACTCCTGCGGCCGCGCCCATCGAGTTTCCGATCAGTGCCGCCGGAGTATGTCCGAGCGCAGCCAGGACGGTGGCGATATCGGTGGCTGCGGCGACGTCGTCGTACGAATCAAACTCCGTGGAGCTGCCGCCGTGCCCGCGAAGATCCATCACCGCAACTTGGTAGCCCGCCGTCACCAGCCCGGGGACGAGGTGCCGGAACGACGCCCGCGACTCGCCCATGCCCGGTACGCACAAAACCACCGGCCCCGATCCTTCGACAGTAACGGCGATACGTCCGCCACCGGAGGAAACATTGAAACTCTTCATGTTACGAACACTAACATAATGTTACGAGTCATAACTAGAGATTGACGGTGCTGAGTACTGGATCGTAAGTGTTGGTGGATGGGAATCCGCCGTCGTACAAGAACTGCCTACTTGAGTAGGGGAGTGAGATAGCTGCCCTCGCCGTCGAGCAGGTCGGTGAGCAGGCGGCTCGGGCGCCAGTCCTCGACTCGCTCCTTGGGATCATCCTGGGCGAGCCAGATGCCGAAGTCGCGGAGCTGATCGAAAACCGCTGCGCCGTGAATGAGTGCGCGGCCATGGACCGGATCCATGTGACGAGCCGCGATCTCCGCTGCTGCTGCGCCCGCAGGGGAGTCTACGGGTTCGCCGTCGTCAGACACCCGCGCCTCGCACACCAACCGGCACAGATCGATTTCGGCCGGACCAAGTACGGCGAACTCAAAGTCCAGTAGAGCGACGACGGCGCCGTCCCACAGCGCGTTCATCAGGGCGAGGTCTCCGTGGTTGACGACCTGCGTGACCATAGACGCGGCATGGAAGTAGTCCGCGATGATGCGGTGGAGCCGTGCCTGCTGGGTACCGGACAGTTCTAGTTCGACGGCGGCGCGTCTTGCTGATGCCGTGGCGTCCTCGTGTGTTGCCGGGACAAAACCGCCGTGCGATGGGACGTGTTCCTTAAGAGACGGGGTCGCATCATGAACGATCTGGGTACGCGTCCACAGCTGGTGAATGGCTTGTTGTTGCTCCGCGGGTGTCAGTGTAGGCCACACCTCGTGGAGGTTCTGGCCGCGAATTTCCTTGCTGACAATCCAGCCGTGGCCCTGAAGATTACCTTCCCCAAGGATCTTTGGGTGCCCGACTTCTTGTGGCAGAGCACGCGCGAGCGCCACCTCGCGAGTCATATCGACGGGAGTATGCGCGATCCGCACCGCAATACCGTCTCCCACCCAGGTGGCGTTCGAATATCCATTTGCTCGCCGCATCCGCGTGAGATCGCCACCGTAGCGAGCTGCTACTTCGGTGGCTAAACGCCGAACTTTGGCCACTTGAGCCGGATCACGATGCTGGTCGAGCGGATGCGTGGTCGCGGTCTCCGCGTGGGCTTCTGGCGTCATGCGACCATCTTCCCATAGGGGCGTAGGTGCTGATGGATACACCGAATACTCATCGGCTACGTTGGTGAGTTCCTTGTGCTCAGCGCGAGCTTCTCACTGCTGCACGGGAAGCTCGATGGAACTCTCTGACCCATTGAGCCCCGAGACGGTGATGGGTTTGGTCGTGTCGATGCCGTCGGGCAACTTGGCCTCGAAACTGACTCCCTGGATGTTTGAGTCACATGGTCCGGTGGGCGCAAGCTTCCACTCGACGGTAGCCTCATTCGGGCTTACTAGCGTGAGGGCCGTAGGTTCGTCATAGCAGTCGTGACTGCCATACGTGGTTATTCCAACCAGATTTTCGCCCGCCCAATAGACCGGCGCATCATTGACGACGTCGTCAACGTGCTTCCAAGTGGTTGCACTGACGGTCGTTGTCTCACCACTACTACTTGAAGAAGGCTCTGATGGCGAGCTTGTGCACGAGGAGAGGAACAATAGTGCTGGGAGTACCACCGCAGCGAGCATTCTGAATGGTTGGTTCCTCATCGTGGTAGTGGGTTGAGCGATCTTATTGTCCATTTTCTGCCCTTCCTATCGCTTCCGCGTGCCGAAGATCGAACGTGTAATGGCGCTTCCCAAACTTCGGCCAGCGGAGCGCACCACCGAATCGATAGCTGCATCGCGGCGCTTACGCTGACGCTCCGCCTCGCGCTCGGCTTCTTTTGCCCTACGCTCCGCCTCGCGCTCAGCGGCTCGTCGCGCCTGTTCCTGGGCCTTTTCGGCAGCCTTTTGAGCGTCGGCCAATTCTTTCAACCGAGCCTTTTCCTCGTCCGCCTGACGCTTGGCCTCGGCCTTTTCAGCATCGGCACGAGCCTTTGCTTC
>JBDIAV010000172.1:0-3621 GCA_039812645.1 Actinomycetaceae bacterium | reverse complement strand
ATGACGTTGGAGATCCTGCGGCGTTCGCGAATGAATCTCACGACTCCCACGGCAAGCAGCACCAGCCCCATACCGAGAATGATGTGTACGGGTTCCACTTTCTCCTCCTCGCAGACGCTTCCACGGTGTCCGGCCAGTCTAGATGATCGCTCTCCTGGAATTCATAGCGTCATCCACCAGAATCTATCTTCGAAATCCCGCTACCTTTGTACCTATGCCACATGAGGTGCAGGATTCCGGAGATCTTTTTCAGACGCCCTCGTATCCTGCGGCTCGAAATCCCTCGTCCGCCACCTCGGCGATGGTCCGCAGCGCTGCCTCCAATTCGGAGCCCTCGACATGGCCGTAGGAGAACACAATCCCGTTTTCCGCGCCGCCACTCCAGTAGTTACTGAGCGAGCCTACGAACACCCCTCGCATTTCACAGCCGACGACGACGTCCCGCTCCAACTCCCGAGCCAACCGCACGATCGCCGTTGATTCGGCGTGAAGCTGGACCTCAAGAGGGGCCAGAACGTCGCGAACCATCGCCTTTCTTCTGGCCAGATCGCGCCGGTGGCGCACAAGCTGGCGGCGCAGGCCACCGTGGCGAAGGTAGGTGGCGACAGCCCTCTGCGCAATGGCGGAGGGGGTCAGGCCAAGATCTTGCCGCAGGTCAAGAAGCGGCTGTTGTAAGTCCGGTGCGAGGATGAGGTATCCGAGCCGTACCTCGTTGGTCAGCACCCGGTTGAAGGTAGCGAGATGGGCGACGCGATCGGGTGCCAGCTCCCACAGCGACGGCATGAGTGGGCCGGTGTGGCGGTCTTGCGAGTCAAGATCATCCTCAATCACGAGGACCCCGCGATGCTGTGCAGCCCTGATAAGATCGAGCCGCTGCCCTGCGGGCATACTTCCACCCAACGGATAAAGACGGTTGGGAGTGACGACGGCGGCGCCAGCCTCCGCTGGAATCTCGCGCCCCATGGCAAGCACCTGCAAACCAGAGCGCCGAATGACGCCTCGCAAACCGGGGTAACCCGGTTCCTCCACCGCGAGCGCGGGGCGAAAGCCCAGTTCTGGCAGGCAGGCGAGCAGCGTGAAGAGGCCATCTCTCGCGCCAGCCGTGACGATGATCGATCCTGGATCCACTGTCATCGCACGGGTGAGGCGAAGATGTTCGGCGATGGATTCACGGAGGTGACGATCGCCACGAGTGTCAACGGTGCCCTCGCTTTGCGCTCCGGCCGCGCTGCGCCAAGCCTCCCGCCAAGCTGAATCTTCCCCAACGTTCTCGTTCGTTATCCCTGGTCGTAGATCGATAATTCGCACCGACACATTCTGGGCGTCAGGTGCAGGAACGAAAACGCCTCCTCGTTCAGGGCGAGAATCCGGTATCACCGGATGAGTGATTACCTGAGCATTCGCCCGGCGCGTGCCCGCATCTGCTCCAGATACACCAGATACTCTCGTCGTCCTGGCACGCAACTCTTTCGCAACCGTCGGGCTGTCTTCTCGCACGGAACGGATGAATGATATTTTTCTGGCTTCTAGAGCGTCCGGATGCACATAGGTGGCGCCTTTGGCGCGAGTCACAAGGTACCCCTCAGCGACGAGCTGATCGTAGGCGGCAACAGCGCTACCTCGGGAAACACCAAGATTCTGGGCAAGTACTCGCGACGAGGGCATGCGATCATAGGCGCGCATAACTCCGTCAGCGATCAAGCCACGAAAGTGGGCGGCAATCTGGGCGGGCAGGGGCACACCAGACTCGCGGTCAAGCTCAAACATGCAGACACTCTAACAACTGGACCATTAGAAGTATCCTCAACTGGCTCTAGCAATGGTCCAGTTTGTGCGAGAACCTTGTCTGCGATGGCCTGCTCTGACCTCGCAGTCCGCGAGCGCTGTCCTCGTCATCAACTCGTCATCAACTTGTCATCGCCCACAATCGGGGAGCCCGGTCGCCGCCGCAGCGTCCCCACCCCGAGCACCCATCAAAGGATCACCATGGACATTGCTGCAACTCGTGTTAACACCGGACTCGCCCAGATGCTCAAGGGAGGCGTCATCATGGATGTCGTCACCGCCGAGCAGGCCCGTATCGCCGAGGAGGCTGGCGCCGTGGCCGTCATGGCGCTGGAACGTGTGCCCGCGGATATCCGCGCCCAAGGCGGCGTCGCCCGCATGAGCGACCCGGACCTCATCGACGAGATCATCGAAGCCGTCTCGATCCCTGTCATGGCCAAAGCCCGCATTGGCCACTTCGTCGAGGCCCAGATCCTCGAAGCCCTCGGGGTGGATTACATTGACGAGTCTGAGGTTCTCTCCCCTGCCGACTACGTCCACCACATCAACAAGCAGAACTTCAAGGTGCCCTTCGTGTGCGGCGCCACCAACCTCGGCGAGGCGCTGCGCCGGATCACCGAAGGCGCGGCCATGATCCGCTCGAAGGGCGAGGCCGGCACCGGCGATGTCTCCCAGGCCATCACCCACATCCGCACCATCAAGTCTGAGATTGCCAAGTTAGCTGCTTTGAACGACGACGAACTGTTTGTGGAGGCCAAGAATCTCCAGGCCCCGTACGAGCTGGTCAAGCAGGTCGCGGAGACCGGCGAACTTCCCGTGGTGCTCTTCGTGGCTGGCGGCGTCGCCACTCCTGCGGACGCCGCGCTAGTGCGTCAGCTCGGGGCCGACGGCGTCTTCGTGGGCTCCGGTATCTTCAAGTCCGGTAACCCGGCGGCCCGCGCCAAGGCGATCGTCGAGGCGACCACTCACTTTGACAACCCCGCGGAGATTGCGCGAGTTTCGCGCGGACTAGGCGAGGCGATGGTGGGCATCAACGTGGCCGACCTCCCTGCTCCGCACCGCCTCGCCGAGCGCGGCTGGTGAACCCGGTGGCCTCCAGACCACACGTCGGCGTCCTTGCGCTCCAGGGCGCGGTGGCCGAGCACGTCGCCATTCTGGAAGGGCTTGGAGCGCGGGTGAGCCTCATCCGCACGGCCAACGATCTGGCCGAGGTGTCCGGCCTCGTTATCCCCGGCGGCGAGAGCACTGCGATGGCACGCCTCGCCGCCGGGACCGGTCTTTTTGCTGCAATTCGTTCGCGGATCGAGGGCGGCACACTCGCCGTTTTCGGTACCTGCGCCGGACTCATTCTTCTTGCCGACAACGCCGCCCCTGCGGGCTCCTTACGCGAGACCATCGGCGGACTGCCGGTTAGCGTCACCCGCAACGGCTTTGGTAATCAGCTCGCTTCCTTCGAAGCGGAGTTGGATCTCGCAGACTCCAGTAGTGACATGGAGAGCGGATCAGATGCCACGAAGGTAGGTTCTGACTCTCAAGAGAACACTGGCGCCGCAACGAAAACAAGTGAGATCACGCCCACATCCGGCTCTGGCTCCGGCTCGCAGACGCTTAATTCTGCTGCGCCACGAACCAGTCATTTACGCGCGGCGTTCATCCGTGCCCCGCGCATCACCGAGGTGAGCGACGAGGTTCGAGTGCTGGCCAGGTACGAGGGAGAGGCCGTCGTCGTCGAATATGGGAGGCTGATAGCAGCAACCTGCCACCCCGAGATCACAGGTGACGCTACGCTGCACTCCAGGTTTCTTAGCCTCGTGCCATAACACCCCCCTAGTTTTA
>JBDIAV010000171.1:0-3805 GCA_039812645.1 Actinomycetaceae bacterium | reverse complement strand
GCAATGATGCTCTCCATAGTGCGCTCCTTCTATCACCGGTTAGACCCGAGGTTACAATTTTTTCCTACAAGGCCACGGACTGCCTAGTCCAATGACCATTTCGTGACGAAAAAGCGACGAAAAAATCAGGGAGTGGTCCACGGACAACTCGTCCGTGGACCACTCCCTGCTACGGCTTGCTTTCTCGCCAACTCCGCACATGGTTGGCGAGATCACGCCTAGGTCAGCGGTCCGGCTCAGCCCAGATTGTGCCCAGCTTGTGCACCTTAAGATCACGCACAGCCACCGGAGCGTTCTCGCTCACCAGCTCGATAGCGCGCGGGCCTTCACCCGGGAAGGAGAAGGATGTGAGAGTGGACTTGCCGTCGTTAGCGAACACCTCAATGGAGCCACGATCGATAAGAATACGCAGCTTGAGGGTGTCGCCTTCAACCGGGGCGGCGCGGTAGCCGCGCTCGCCCGCGTAGGTCAGGCGCTGGTCAATGCCCACGCGGCCCGCGAGATCATCGTAGTACACATAGCTGTGGTGGCCATCAGCCGTCTTATGTACCTCAAAGCCGAAGCGATCGGCGCGCTGGAGGCTCTTGCGGCCACCTAGATCCACTTCCACCTCGATCTCAACTGCCTCGGCATCCTCGGACACAAGGAAGCGCTCGTTGCGGCCCACTTCGAAGGAGCCGAACTCCTCCGTCTCCAGGCGCAGCTTCTTGAGCTCCTCGATCGGGTTGGCGACCAGGGCGCCGTCGTCGTCCAAGGTAAGAACGCGAGGCACGGTGAACTGGCCGCACCAGCCGTCGTCGGCCTGCGAAGCGATCGGGTTATCAAAGGCGCCCAGCCAGCCGTACTGAATGCGGCGGCCGTCAGGAGCCTCAAAGGTCTGCGGGGCGTAGAAGTTGTGGCCCCAATCAGCAAGGGTGTAGTCCTGCGTCTGCACGAACTTCTGGCCGGGAGCCCAGTCACCCAGGACGTAGCCTGCGTTGTGTCCATTGCGATTGCCGTACTCACGGACTTCTGGACCCATCGGGCAGTAGGCCAGAACCCACTTATCTCCCACCGGGTACATGTCCGGGCACTCCAGCATGAATACCTGCGGATCCGGATCCTCGAAGAGAATGGAATCGAACGTCCAGTCCTTAAGATCCGTGGAGGTGTAGAGCCAAACCTGGCCGCGATTCTCGGCCGAGCAAGCGCCGAACACCATGTACCAGGTGTCCCCCATCTTCCACACCTTCGGATCGCGGAAGTGAGGTAGCTCAGACGGACCCTCAACAACAACGCCCAGCTTCTCGAACTCGATACCGTCGGTAGAGACGGCCATGCACTGAACCTGGTCGTTGCCCTCGTCCTCGTTGATGCCGTTGGCCCAGCGGTGGCCGGTGTAGTAGACGTACAGGGTCTCGCCGTCGTCGGACACAACGGCAGAGCCGGAGAACACACCGTCGCGGTCAGCTTCGATGGAAGGTGCGAAGGCGATCGGCTCGCGACGCCAGGTCACCATGTCCTCGGAGGAGACGTGGCCCCAGTGCATCGGGCCCCACACGGTGGAGTAGGGGTGATGCTGGAAGTAGACCTGGTAGCGGCCCTTAAAGAAGGACAGACCATTGGGATCGTTGATCCAGCCCGCCTTGGCGGCGATATGGAAGGTGGGGTACCAGCGATCGTTGCGGCCTTCCAGGAGCTTGGCGACGCTTGCTTCGGCCTTGGCGAGTTGTTCTTTCATCGTTGAATAACCTCTCTCGGTTCGGTTGGTGCTGATGGGTGAGTGTGGCTGATCCGGATTCGGACAGTGCCGAGTGCGGGTGTGGCGCCTCACCGGGAGGCGCCACACCGAGACATTACGCGGCCTAAATCAGGCCCTCTTAGCTACGGACGAACGGGTCACCTAGGACTTGCTGGTCGTCCTTCTTCAGGGTGAAGAAGGCGTAGACGCCGGAGAGGGCGACAATAGCGGCAATCACCACGAAGGTGAAGTGGTAGCCGCGGGAATCGTTGAGCGCGCCGAGGACCGGGGAAAGGATAACGTTGCCCACCTGCGCAGCAATCTGGAAGCCCACCATGTACAGCGTGGCTGAAAGCATCGGATTGAAATGCAGGGTGAAGTAACGGAAGATCGGCAGGATGAACAGCGGCACCTCAATGGCATGCAGCATCTTGACGCAGGAAACGGCGATCGGGTCGGAGAACACGGCACAGCCAAGGATACGCAGCGACATGACAGTGACACCCATGAGGAGAGTGGTTCGCACGCCGACCTTACGCATAACGATGGGGATCACACCCATCATGGCTGCCTCGGCGAACACCTGCACCGAGTTGAGGATGCCGTAGGTACGGTTGCCTGCTTCTGCGGTTTCGAACAGACCCACGTAGAAGTCGGGGAACATCTGCTGGTCGAACACGGTGTAGAAGGTCCACGAGAAGAGCACGAACACGATGATGAGCCACAGCGACGGCATCCTGAGAAGTCCAACCATCTCGCGGATTCCAGGCTGGCTGGCCTTCTCCTGCGCGGTGAGATCCTTCTCGCCCGCGGGAACGGGGGCCTTCCAGAGCACCACAAGCAGCAGGTTGACCACACCAATCGCGGAACCTACCCAGAAGTTGTAGTGCGGGTCGATATTGAAGAGGAAGCCGGCGATCAGAGCGGCGATGGCGTAACCAAAGGATCCCCACATACGGGCCTGGCCATACTCAAAGTTGTAGCGGCGAGAGAAGCGCTCAGCGAGAGCCTCTAGAAGGCCCACACCGGCCATGAATCCGGCAGACAGCACAATCGCACCGACGACGACGCCGAGCATGTAGTTGGACTTAAGTAGCGGCTCGTAAACCCAGATCATGAACGGTGCCACCAGAGCGGACATCGCGGCGATGATGATCTGCATGGTGCGCTTGTAGCCCAGGCGATCCTGCACGGTTCCGTAGATGAACATGAGGATGAGGGTGGCGAGCGAGTTCACCGAGTATAGGGTGCCGACCTGGGTGTTGTTGAACGCCAGGCCGCCGTCCTCGATCGGAGACTTCAGCCATAGCTGGAAGAAGGACCACCAGATGCCCCAAGACAGGAAGAAGAGCCCCAAGTTCAGCGAACTCTGGAGATACCCTGTGTTCTTAAATGATTTCGTGAAACTGGCCATCGTCGGACAGTTCTCCTCTCGAAGTTGGTGGACTCAACCATTGAGTCGCACCGCATTTACCTATGCGCAATCGATTAGGCACCAACGCTTAACCGATTTAGCTCGAAGCAAACATAGCACTGGAGACTTCTCCCCGGAAGTGTTTTCTCAAAAGTGCTGAAACGAATAACGAATTTACAAAATCGTTTTAGCAATCACGGAGGACTAAAGACCTGATGGCATCAATATGTCAAACGATGGACAGGTCAGGGCCCGATTCCACTCGAAAATCAACTCGCATGTGGCAAACCAAAGGACGTCTGGTGCCAAGCTACCGGACAGCTCGGCCCACCCCCGAACGGACAGCCCGTCTACCGAATGTGGCGGACCGATCCACGCTCTACGAGCGGCATGGGAATAAGGACCGGCTCAGACTCGCGAGCACCGACGCCGTCGCCCGCCTCGCCTTCAGCGCGAGCCACTCCACCTTCAGCGCGAGCCACATGACTCTCACCCAGGCCCTCGCCAGCCTTCTCGGCGGCCACACTCTCAGCCCGGCCCACGCCGTCAGGCACAATCCCCTGAAGGAGCAGATCCATGCCCGCCTTACCCATCTCCAAGTATGGAAGGCGCATCGTGGTGACCTTGGGTCGGAGATATTCGGCCAACTGTTCGTCGTCGAAAGACATGAT
>JBDIAV010000170.1:0-3860 GCA_039812645.1 Actinomycetaceae bacterium | reverse complement strand
CCAGCTTAACCGAGATCCGGAGAAGCGTAACGACAAGAAGCCCATGGTGTCGGATCTTCGTGAGTCGGGTTCGTTGGAGCAGGATGCCGACGTGGTGTTGCTGATTCACCGCGACGAAATGTACAACCAGGACTCCGAGAAGGCCGGAATGGCCGAGGTCATCATCGGTAAGCAACGCTCTGGCCCGACGGGGGTGGTGGAACTGGCCTTCCAGGGCCACTTTGCGCGCTTCGCCGAGATCGCGCAGTAGCAGTTACCGCGTCCTTGACGGTGCCATCATGATGGAAGCCTCAGTGGTGTGAGCGGTTCACTGCTGTTTGCCCACCTGAACTCTGCGGGCTTTGGAGCCTCACAGGTCATGGGTAACCCGATCCGCCGTTCGTATGCGGTGCTGTCAGAGTTACTCTTGTTTGCGGGCGCCGTCGTCGTGCGATGCGGCCTTCATGTCCGGTGGTGCGGGAGGCGGGCCGGGAAACCCGGCCCGCCTCCCGATTGCTCACCCCGGGCTCAGATCGGGGGTCGCTGATGTTGTCGCTTCTTTTACTCTCAAAGAATTGAGCTTTTTAGAAAGAATTGATCACGTGGACCGTGGTATCTGGCTCAATTCTTTCCGAAAAACTCAATTCTTTGGGGCAAATAGGAGTGGCGGCTCGCCCTTGACCTAGTTGGAGCAGCCGCTGTTGGTTCTAGTTGGAGCAGTTGTTTGACGCCGCTTTAGTTGGAGCAGCCGCCGTTGCCACAGCCACAGCCGGACTCCTTGGACTCCGCAGCATCAGCTGCCTCTGAACCAGCCGCCGAAGCAGCCGGGGCACTGGCCGCAATGCTGATGACGGCGCCCTTCTTCTCGGGAGCGGGGAGCGGCGGGACGTAGGCGCCCTGCCACACGGTATCGAACGGGGTGTGGCCAGGAACGCGGGCGCGGATACCGTCGGTTACCACATCCTTGGCGATGCGGACGGCGTCGTGAATGTTGGTGCCCTTGGCGAGCTCGGCAGTGATGGCGGCGGCCAGGGTGCAGCCGGCGCCCGAGACGCGGTGCTCACCAATCTTCGGGGAGGAGAATGCGGTGGCGTTCTCGCCATCCCACAGCACGTCGACAGCTTCCTGACCTGGGAAATCAATGCCGCCCTTGACCACGACGTAACGCGGTCCGAGCTTGGAGATGCGCTCGGCGGCCTCGGCGAGGTCCTGTACGGTCTCCAACTTGTCCATGCCCGCGAGTGTGCACGCTTCGAAGTAGTTGGGAGTGGCGACGGTGGCCAGCGGAAGAATCTTCTCGCGCAGTGCATTGTCGGTGTCGAGTGCGGCGCCCGGCTCCTGGCCCTTGCAGATGAGAACGGGATCGAGCACAACGTTCTTCCAGTTCTGGCTCTTCAGGCCCTCGGCGACGGCGTCGATCGTGTCGGGATGGCCCAGCATGCCGATCTTGACGGTGTCCAGATCCTGCGAGCTCATAGCCGCTTCCATCTGGTCACGGATAACCTGCGGATCCACGGGCACGAAACGATGACCCCAGTTGTTCTTCGGGTCGAAGGAAACGATGCAGGTCAGAGCACCCATGCCGTAGACCCCCAGGTGCTGGAACGTCTTGAGATCCACCTGAAAGCCCGCGCCTCCGGTGGCTTCGGATCCGGCAATGGTGTACGCGAAATTGACCATTGTGTCCTCCTGGTTGGGCAGCACACTTACCGCTGCCTTTATGACGTCTGGGGTTGCCTTCTATGATGCTAGGTCCGACGACGGCGCGCTGCCTACCTTGCCCACTATGTCGCGGACCACGGTTTCTGTCAGATGAGAACCTGGATGGCGGCGAGAGCGTTCTATCTGGATATATAGGCGGATAGAACGCTCTCACCGCCACTGGGGAAACTGCTGCCCGCTACTCACTACTCACCGGATCCCCCCGACGTCGGTTGCTTTCGCAGCCACTGGGGAAACTGCCATCAGTACCTGGTCGAGAAAACGCCTGAGGAAACGCCTGAGGAAACGCCTGAGAAAACAACCGTCAGCAAACGACCGCCAGCAAATGGCTGGATACGTAGCCGAAAAACCTACATCTGTGGGTGATCCATGATCTCCGGGTCGGTCCTCTGACGTTGACCAGCTTCCAGGGCATCAATGCGGGCAAGATCTTCGGCGGTGAGCACCACGCCACCTGCCGCGAGATTCTCAGCGAGGCGCTCGCGGTGCACAGACTTGGGGATGACCACACGGCCCTGAGCCAGGTGCCAGGCCAGAATCGCTTGGGCGGGAGTACACCCTCGCTCCGCCGCGACCTCCTTGACCACCCGGCTCTCCAGATCTATCCCGCGACCGATTGGCGAATACGCCTGCACTACCATTCCTGCCTCGCGGCTGGCCTGATCGCAGTCACGCTGTTGCATGCTCGGATGGGACTCGATCTGGTTGACCATTGGCTGAACCCGTGCTGATGCCGTCAACTCCGCAATGATTCTCGGTGTGAAGTTCGAGATGCCAATGGCCTTTGCCCGCCCAGATTCGTAGATTTCCTCGAAAGCTTTCCACGTCTCCATGTACAGGCCCCACGTTGGTACGGGCCAATGAATGAGATAGAGGTCCACGTAGTCGAGGCCGAGTCGCTCGAGCGAAGTATCGAAAGCCTTGAGTGCCTTGGTGTAGCCCTGATTACCGTTCTGGAGCTTGGTGGTCACGAAGAGTTCCTCACGCGCCACCCCGCACGAACGAATTCCCGCGCCGAAGCCTTCTTCATTCCGGTAGGCGGCGGCGCCGTCGAAGTGGCGATACCCCAGCTCGACGCCCATCTCTACGGTGTGCTGTGTTGTCTCGGCTGGAACTTCCCACAGGCCAAGGCCAATGCTCGGCATCTCAATGCCATTGGAGAGAATCGTTGTCATACCCACGAGGCCTATTCTGCCCACCTCAACCTGAAAGCGCCCTCCAAGAATCATCGTGCCACAAGTGGAACGTTCGGACTCATCAGGTGAGATGTTCGGACTTGTGCAGAGGTGGGTGCGAGCCCACGTACGTCGGATTTCGTCGTCGGGCCCCTGTGGGGTCTGTCGACTTCCTCATCCTCCGTCACGTGTGCGAGCCCACGTACGTCGGATTTCGTCGTCGAACACCGTTGATAACGTCCGCAAAACTGAGGTGTGACGGAGCCGCCACCCCTGAACCGAGGTGTGACGGACCCATCACCCTTGAGCGGGGTGCGCGAATCCAGCGCGGGTAGCCTTAAACCATGGACACAAAGACGTATCGAATCGACGGCCACACCATGCGCGAGCATTGGATTACGGCGCCGTTGGATTACTTCGGTGCGCTGACGCTGCTGCCGTCCGGTGTGGACGCGCGGATGGTGCCGAGCCGGATTAACGTCTTTGCGCGCGAGTACATTCGCGACGGCCAGGAGGCCGCGCCGCGTCTTGTGTTTTTTCAGGGCGGCCCCGGGTCGGCGGCGCCGCGTATGGCGCCGATCGGTTCGTGGCTGGACGCCGCGCTCAACCACTACCGCGTGGTGCTCATCGACGAACGCGGCACCGGAAACTCGCATCCGCTGGAGAAGATGGCTGTGACCAGCGTCGGAACCCCTGAGGTGCAGGCCGCCTACCTCGCTTGCTTTCGTCAGGACTCGATCGTCCGCGATGCCGAAATCGTCCGCCAAGAACTACAAGATGACACGCCATGGGCGGCGCTCGGCCAGAGTTTCGGCGGCTTCACCGTCACCTGCTACCTCTCCCAGCGCCCCGCCGGCCTCTCCGAAGCCTTCATTACCGCGGGCCTACCGTCTGCCACAAAGCACGCCGACGATGTTTACCGCCTCACCTACCGCTCCATGATCGCCCGCAACCGCGAGTTTTTTGCACGGTATAACGACGACG
>JBDIAV010000169.1:0-3912 GCA_039812645.1 Actinomycetaceae bacterium | reverse complement strand
TCACCCGGTCGCGATCATCCTGTCGATTTTGGGCCAACAGAATAAGCGGTGCGGAGTACGAGGCTTGCAGGGACAACATGAGCGTCAGAGCAGTAAACCCGAGTGCGGCAGAATCGAAGCGGAGAGTCTCGGGAGCGAAGGTGTTCCACCCGAGCCACAGCGCCACGAACACCGTGAGGTACACAAGGAAACGTGCGGTTCCGGTAAACCGAGCGATCTGCTCGGCTACGCGGCCGGAGGCGTCCGAGTCTGGCCGGTAACGGCGGCGCCAGAACCTGCTGGACTCCAATGGCTTGTCGAAATCAGACATTGCGCGCCTCCTTCGTGTCTCGTGAGTTGGTGTTGGCTTCGCGCGAGTTCGTCTCGCGTGTGCCGGTCTCGCGCGAGTTGTCCGCCTCGCCGAAGGGGGTGAATTCCTGATCGGTGAAGGCTTCGTCGTCGTGCTCGGTATCGCGCCAATCCTCGGGCAGCAGGTGGTCGAGGACGTCGTCGACAGAGACGGCGCCAACCAGCAAACCCTCGTCCACCACGGGGATCGCCGTCTGATCGTAGGTGGCGAGCAGGCGGGTGACCTGTCCGATGCTGGCGTCCGGGTGAATACCGGCCACATCCTTGTCGATAATGGAGCCGATGAGCATGGACGGAGGTTCTCGCAGCGCCCGTTGCAGGTGGATGGCGCCGAGATAGCGGCCGGTGGGTGTCTCCAGCGGGGGACGGCACACGAACATGATGGCGGCCAGCGCCGGCGGGATGTCGGCGCGGCGGGCGGAGGCGAGCGCCTGGGCGATGGTGGCCTCGGGCGGCAGAATAATGGGATCTGTGGTCATGAGACCGCCGGCGGTGCGCTCGTCGTAGGTGAGCAGGCGGCGCACGTCCTCGGCCTCGTCGGGCTCCATCTTCTCCAGCAGCAGGGCGGCCTGCTCGGTGGGTAGCTCGCGGACGAGGTCGGCGGCGTCGTCGGGCTCCATGGCCTCCAGGACGTCCGCGGCACGGTCCATGTCGAGGCTGGAGAGAATCTCCACGGAGTCGTCGTCGCCCAACTCCTCGAGAACGTCGGCGAGACGCTCGTCGGAGAGAGCGCGGGCGACGTCGCGCATGCGATCCGGCGGAAGGTCACGCAGCACGTCGGCGACGTCGGCGGGCTTCAACTCACCAATCTGCGCCAAAATCGCGGAGGCGCCCTGGTTGAGGACGGACTCGGACAGGCCGGACACACTGGAGACCGGGATCGTTTGCGAGTTCGGGCCCGGCTTGCCGTTGCGGAGATTACGAATGTACAGGGTGGTCAGGCGCCACTCGCGGCCGCGCACGCGCTCAATGGCCGCATCAATAACGACGGCGGACTCGCCCGTCTTTTTGAGCGTCACCTTGCGATCGAGCAACTCGCCAAGGACCAAGGTTTCCGCCGGACGGCGCGAGAAACGCCGGATGTTCACGAGACCGGTGGTGATGACCTGGCCGTTATCAATCGAGGTGACGCGGGTAAGCGGCAGGAACACGCGGCGTTTACCCACGACCTCCACCACAAGGCCAACGGCGAGGGGGTCGCCTTTTAATCGGAAGAGGACGACGACGTCGTACACGGTCCCCACACGATCTCCAATGGGATCGAACACCGGGGTACCAACGAGGCGGCCTGCATAGACGCGGTTAGAAGCATTTGAGCGAGGCATAACGGCACCTGTCTCTTTGGGATGCTGTGGTGGCACGGCCTAGCACGAGCCTAGTTGTTGGCTGGGCGCGAGCCCGGACCGCCACAGGTTATTGAATAAGCGTTGAAAGCTATCGGTCGAGGATCTCGGAGATCCACTCTTCCACATCGGCAATGGTACGGGGAATGGACTCGGAGATTCGTTCGACTCCTGTTTCCGTGACCAGAATGTCATCCTCGATGCGCACACCGATACCACGGAAGCGTTCGGGGACCAGCAGATCGTCCTCACGGAAGTACAGGCCGGGTTCAATAGTGAAGCACATGCCCGGCTCCAGTTCGGCCTCCAGGTACATCTCGCGGCGAGCCTGGGCGCAGTCGTGCACGTCGATGCCGAGGTGGTGTGAGGTGCCGTGGGGCATCCAGCGGCGGTGCCACATGTTCTCCGGCTTGAGTGATTCCTCGGCGGTGCCCGGAAGCATGCCCCAGGCTTCGAGGTGGGCGGCGATGACTTCCATCGCGGCCGCATGGATGTCACGGAACTTGCAGCCCGGCCTGCGGGCCTCCTCGAGTGCGCGCTCGCAGGCGTCGAGCACCGCCTGATAGACCTCGGCCTGGTCCTCGGTGAAGGTGCCGGAGACGGGCAGGGTACGGGTGATGTCCGCGGTGTAGAGCGAATCGACCTCCACGCCGGCGTCGACCAAAATGAGCTGACCGGGGCGGACCGGGCCATCGTTATCAATGAAGTGGAGCGTGTTGGCATGGTTGCCGGCTGCGGCGATGGTGTCATAGCCGAGTCCGTTGCCCTCTTCGCGGGCCTTGGCACCGAACGCACCTTCCACCACGCGCTCGCCACGATGATGGGCGATGGCGCGGGGGAGGGAGGCGATGATGTTGTCGAAACCCTCGCGGGTGACCTGTACGGCCTTGCGCATCTCGTCCGCTTCCCAGGCGTCCTTGTTCAGGCGAATCTCGGAGAGAGCCTCGGCCAGCTCGGCGTCCACTTCGGTGGCGCTTTCGGCCAGTCCGGCGCGTTCACGCAGCTCGCTCACCTGTGCTTCGATGCCTGCGTCCGACTGCGGCACCACCCGCAGCGTCACCTGGCCGGGGCCGAGATCCTTGGCGAGGGCGTCGCCGATGTTGTCAATGGAATCGCATCTGAGTCCGGTGAGGGCACTCATTTCGGTGAGAGAGGGACGGGCGCCCACCCAAAACTCGCCATAACGCGAATCGGCGTAGAACTCCTCGGAAGAGCGCGGTGCGCGAGGATGGAAATAGAGCGTGGCCTCGTGGCCGTTCTCCGTGGGGTTAAAAACGAGAACGGCGTCCGGTTCCAGCTCGCCACCCAGCCCGGTCATGTGTGCAAAGGCCGAATGGGCACGGAAACGGTAGTCGCAATCGTTGTTGCGCACCTTGTAACCACCGGCCGGGATGACGAGTCTCTCGCCCGGGAACCGCTCGGAGAGTTTGTGATGACGAGCAGGAAGATAATCGGCGACGGCGGCGCGCTCCGGCGCCGGGGGACGCGGGCCCCAATTGGATCCGATGAAGTCCCGGAACTGAGCACCTTGTGGCTGCTGAGAGCGGTTGTTACCGCGATTCTTGAGTTCTTCCTTTGTCATGCCTCCCATTGTCCCACCAATGTGGGAGTAAACGCGGTGTTTGAAGGTGTGCGGTTGGAGCGTGGTTGAGAGTGGTTGAGAGGGGAGTGGTTGACAGTGGTTGGAGCGTGGTTGAGAGGAGAGCGGTTGACAGTGGTTGGAGCGTGGTTGAGAGGGGAGTGGTTGGAGAACAGCCTGCTTGGGGATAGCGGGGAGGTGCTGTTCCTTTGGGTCCTCGAGAGTTGCATCCGTTTGTGGCCTCGAGAGTGACATCCGCTGCCGTATACGGCACGGCTTGCCGCTCAGAGGCCATCGAGGAAATCGCACACCAACGTCCCGTCATCATCCCGCGGCGAATCCGTGAAAAATCCGAATAGCGAGACTCTCGGGTGTGATCTGAACCCCAACAAGACCTGGGCTCAGCGGATGAGAATCGCGTCTCTTTGGGACGGGAGTCCCACGAAAACAAGAGAAAGAGCTGACAGGTAAGCCTAACCTAATTCCGAATCGGCCCAATTTAGTGAGCGCAACGTTGCGATAAGGGAAAAAATTTAAGTAAGGTGGGCCTTACGTTAATCGCGGGTAAGGAGCGCCTTACCCTGCGATGAGTACCCTGAGTACGCCTTGAGACTAGCCACCCTACATTGGAGAAGCCACATG
>JBDIAV010000168.1:0-4060 GCA_039812645.1 Actinomycetaceae bacterium | reverse complement strand
TGCAGATGCTTCATCATCTCCACGGAATGCTGCATGTCCAGGTTGTTGAGCGGTTCGTCGAGCAGCACGTAATCCGTGTCCTGGCACAGCACCATCGCCACGTAGGCGCGCTGACGCTGCCCGCCCGAGAGCTGATCGAGGTAACGCCCCTCCAGCTCGGTCATGTCGAGGAAGTCGATCGCCTCGCTGATCTTCTCCTCGTCCTCGACCGTGAGCCGCCCCTGTGAGTACGGGAAACGCCCGAAGCCCACCAGCTGGCGCACCGTCAGGCGCGTGACGAAATGATTCTCCTGCCGTAGCACCGAGACGATCTTCGCGAGATCCCGCGAGTTGGTGGAGGCCACATCGTACCCGGCGATCTCAATGGCGCCGGAATCCATGCCAAGCAGTCGCCCGATCATCGTCAGCAGCGTCGACTTCCCCGCGCCGTTCGGCCCCACCAGCGCCGTGATCCCGCCGGCCGGGATCTTGAGATCCACCGGTCCAATCTGAACCTCACGCGAATACACCTTGCTGACATCTGTCAGAGCAATCACGAGCGCACCTTTCCTTCACACACTTCATTTTCGACGACGACGTCCGCACGCCCCACTTCCATCACAGCCGTCCCTTTCTCAGCAGAACAATCAAGAACACGGTTCCGCCCACGAGCTCGATGATGATGGACACCACGCCCTGCGCATAGAAAATGTTTTTCATAACGAAGTAGGCACCAGAGAGCACTACGAATCCGATGAGCACGGCAATTGGGAAGATACGGCGATGGTCGTAGGTCTCGGCAAACTGGTAGGCGAGCGTGGCCACGAGGAAGCCGAGGAATGTCATCGGACCCACAAGCGCTGTCGACACCGCCATAAGCAGCGATACCAGGAACAGTGTCTTCATCAGCTCGGCTTTGTAATTCAGGCCCAGCCCCACCGCGGCGTCGCGTCCCAGCGACATCACGTTGAGCCGCCGCGACTGCACCCACAGCAACCCACCCGCACCCAGCATCAGCGGAATCGCGATCGGTAGGTAGGAAGCGTCGGCGTTGGAAATCGAACCAAACATGCGCGCGGTGAGAATGTCGAATTCACTCGGCGTCAGCAGCCGCTGCATAAACGTCGAAATCGAGCGCAAACCGCCACCGACGATAATTCCCACGAGCAGCATGATCTGCAGGTTCCCGTACTTGCCGCGTAGCAGCCATCCGTACAGTGCCAACGACAGCGCCACCATCAGCGCAATCTGCAGCACAAACTGCACCTGCCCCTGCAGCGCAATGATTCCGGCGGCGCCCATGAAATACACCGAGGATGTTTGCACCGCCACATACAACGACTCAAATCCCATAATCGACGGCGTAATGATGCGATTATTCGTCACCGTCTGGAAAGACACCGTCGCCATGGCCTGGCAGAAGGCCACCACAAGCATGACAATGACGCTGGTGAGCCGCATGTGCGAAATCCTCCACCAGCCGTCGGTCCCAAGTGGCATAGGATTCCCCCACGCCAGCATCCCGAACCCGAAAAACACGGATAGTGCCAGCAACAGGGTTAAAACAATCCGGTAGCGGCGCCGCGAACGTTTCGTCGGTAGCGGCTTCGCGCTGCGCTCCAACCCGTTGGCGTCACTCGCCTGCGAGCCTGCACTGCTCATTTGTTCGGCGGTTACCGGCGGAGTCACTCGCTTCTTTTTCGACGACGACGCCCTCACATCGACTTTTGCCATCTCACTCTTCTCCACGTCAGCTGCCTTCGACTTACCCATGGCGACGCTGCCGCAGGAGAAGGAAGATGAACACGACGGCACCCACCACACCCAAAATCAGGGAGACAGGTACCTCAAACGGCATGATAATTGTGCGGCCAATGAGATCGCACACCGTCACCAGCGCGATGCCCAGCAAGCACACCCACGGCAGGTTCGACCGGAGGTCGTCGCCACGAATCATCGAGACCACATTGGGGACGATGAGTCCGAGGAAGGGCAGGTTGCCGACCACCACGGTCACCACGCCGGTGGCAATGGCGATCAAGCCGGTACCCAGCAGGATCACGCGGTCGTAGTTGAGGCCCACGTTCGTGGCGACTTCCTTGCCCAGCCCAGCGACGGTAAAACGATCGGCCACAATAAACACCGCCACCACGACAAACGCCACGATCCATAGCAGTTCGTAGTGCCCGCGCAACACCGACGTAAACGAACCAGCAAACCAAATGCCGAGGTTCTGCAGCATATTTGTCTGGAGTGCGAGGAAGGTGGATACGGAGCCCACCACGGCGCCGAGCATAATACCCACGATCGGAACAATAAGAGAGGACCTCAGCGATACCCGACGCAGGAACAGGAAAAACACCATCGTCCCAATAAAGGCAAAAAGTACCGCGCCAAGCATGCGAGAAACAATCGACGCACCTGGCGCAATGATCATGACGGTCAGCAAGCCGAGGCCTGCCCACTCGGTGGTGCCGGTCGTCGTCGGCTCAACAAAACGATTTTGGGTCAGTAGCTGCATGACCAAGCCGCACATGGCCATCGCGGCACCGGACAACACCAGCGCGACGGTTCGCGGAATACGAGTCACGGCGAACATTGTTGCGCCGTCCTGTCCGCCGACGACGTCGTACACTCCCGTAAACAGCGAAACGACCAGAAGTCCAGCCACAGCTATAAAGCCGATGAGGAGCTTCCAGTCGAAGAGTTTTCCGGTATGACGATTCTTTCGGCGAGCACGCCGATCATCCTGCGCTGTTGCTGTCTTATCCCGTGCAACTACGGAAGTCATAAATGAACTCCAGATCGAAGGAGTACCGGCGGCGGATCGGAGGGGGTGATCCGCCGCCGGTAGGTTTCAGATGCCATGTCGCAAGTATTCGGACATCACGTCCGGTTCCTGAACAGCTTGTCCCAAGAACTCAACGTGCGACTCAGCATCAAGTTCCGTTACTTCGCCTTTTCCAGGGCGTCAGCGAAGGTGTTGAGGAACTCGATGTAGGTCTGGATACCTTCGTTGGTGTAGGTATCGGCGGGCATGTAGATGATCTGCGAGTTCTGGACAGCGGGAACATTGGCCAGCGCCTCCGAAGATTCAAGAATCTCGTTGGCGGGCTTGTAAGACGGGTCATCGGCGGAAACTGCCGCGTCACGGTCCATGACGAGGATCCAGTTCGGGTTGGAATCGGCGATGGCCTCAACAGAGATGTCGTCACCCTGGTGATCGTCGGAGCCAGCAACCTCAAGGGCCGGGGTCAGGCCCGCGAAGTCGAAGACCGGGCCGAGGGTACGGCCAGTACCGGGAACAACGTAGCCGATCTCGCCACCGGACGTGATGACGGCCATGACGGTGTCCTCAGACTTGTAGGCGGCCTTGACGCGAGCGATAGCGGCGTCGAGATCCTCGCCCAGCTTCTTGGCCTCGGCCTGCTTGCCGAAGACCTCACCGAGGACAGCAACCTGGCGCTTGAGCTCGGAATCGAAGGGCTCACCTTCACGCGGATCCAGCTCGAGGACGGTGGCATTCGGGGCCAGCGAGACGAAGTCATCATGGTACTGGCTGAAACGCTGGCCGTTGATGATGAGATCTGGCTCAACGGCCACGACGGCCTCAAGATCAGGCTCACGATGGTTGCCAAGATCGATGATCGAAGCATCGGTCTTGTAGGAGATCGTGGAAGGCATGAGCGAAACGGATGCTGCCTTGAGCTCAACACCCCAGTCGGAGAGGGTCTCGAAGGTGCGGTTATCGGTGGCGACGACGGACTTCGGCGGCACAGCAATCGTGTACTTACCGTTGTTGTCCTCAACCTCAACCGAGGAGGCTGCAGCTTCGGTGGCTTCGGCTGCTGCGGTGGTGGCGTCCGCGGCAGGCGATTCTTCCGAACCGGAATCGGTGTTACCACCGCAGGCAGAAAGAGCGAGAGCTCCGGCTGCAAGGACGGCGATGAAGGAACGGCGCATGTGGCTTCTCCAATGTAGGGTGGCTAGTCTCAAGGCGTACTCAGGGTACTCATCGCAGGGTAAGGCGCTCCTTACCCGCGATTAACGTAAGGCCCACCTTACTTAAATTTTTTCCCTT
>JBDIAV010000167.1:0-4095 GCA_039812645.1 Actinomycetaceae bacterium | reverse complement strand
GTCACCTCCGAATCAGTGGAGACAGCGTCTGTCTCAGTGAGCGTGGAGTCCGCATCGGATATTTCAGAATCCGTGTACGGCACATTCGGGTCCGTGGCTTCCACACCCTCCGTGACAGAGGTAGGCGAATCAGGATCAGAAGGCGTGGGCGTCGTCGTCGGAACAGGGGTTCCGGTGCGGTGGAATGGGGTGGGACGCGGAGACTTCGTGGAAGAAATATCCGGCTCCTCGCTCTTCTTCACCTCCGGGGAGACGCCCCGACCGCGCTCGCCCTCAGCCGGCAGCACAGCCGCCACGTAGGGGGCGCGCGAACGCAACTCCTGGCCCGCCTTCTCCGTGAAGTCACGCAGCGGATTGGCGATGACGGTGAGCATAAGCGAGAGCCCGACGAGAACCGCCGCCGTCCCCACCATTCCGTTGGCGCAATCCCGATTCGGAAGCGGCTTCGGGGCTTGCTGCCAGAACGCCATATTCCACACTCTGATCACCGCGTACAGCGTGAGAATCGAGGTGATGATACCGGCGGCGATAAGCGCCCAGTCGATAGGGGTGCCGCGCGCGGCCGAGGCCTGCATGAGACCAAACTTGCCGATGAAGCCAGAGAGTGGCGGGACACCAGCGAGGTTGAGAGCGGGGATGAAATAGAGAGCAGAGATCAGCGGGACCGCCGCGCCGAGCGAGCCCAGCTTGGCCAGATTCGTGGTGCCACCACGCCGCTCCATGAGACCCACCACCAGGAACAATGCCGTCTGGACGGTGATGTGATGGACCGCGTAGAAGATGGTGGAGGCAAGGGAATCGTCCGAGTTGACCGCGATTCCCCACACCATATACCCCATGTGAGAGACCAAGGTGAAGGACAGTAATCGTTTGACGTCCTGCTGGGCCACCGCACCCAGGATGCCCACCAGCATGGCGGCGATGGCGAATCCCGCGAGGATGTCGTCGAGGCGCCCACCTGGGAAGAGCAACGTCTGGGTACGAATAATGGCGTAGATACCCACCTTCGTCAACAGGCCAGCAAACACGGCCGTGACCGGTGCCGACGCCGTCGGGTAGGAATCCGGGAGCCACGCGGACAGCGGGAAGATAGCCGCCTTGATGGCAAAACCGATGAGCAGCATCACCTGCAGCACCAGCCGCATCCCCGGGTCGATTTCCGGGAGACGGTAGGCAAGCTGCGCCAAATTCACCGTTCCCGTCGAGGCGTAGATGAGCCCGATCGAGACGAGAAACAGCATCGAGGACAGCACCGACACGATGACATACACACTGCCCGTACGCATTCGCTCCGCGGTCCCGCCAAGGGTGATGAGCACGAACGAGGCCGCCAGCAGAATCTCAAAACCAACATAGATATTGAAGAGATCGCCGGAGAGGAAGGCGTTCGAGACACCCGCCGAGAGGATGAGGAACGCCGGGAAGTAGATCGCCGACGGCGCCCCTTTGTCACCATCTGCGGCGCCCTGGAACATCGAGTAGATGAGAACCACCAGGGTGACCGTCACGGACGTGACAAGCATGAGCGTGGAGAGACGGTCGGCAACAAGCGAAATACCGACGGGGGCCGCCCAGCCGCCCATATCCAGCACCACGGGACCATCGAGCGAGCCGATGAGCAGCGCAATCGCCGCCGCAAGCACGATGACAAGCACGCCGATGGCGGAGAACGCCTGCAAATGGCGGAAACGCTTCGCCGGGAAAGCCAGCAGAATTCCGGCCCCCAACAAAGGCAGGACTACCGGGATAGCAAGTAGGACATTGAGGTTCACCCCTTGCCTCCCTTCCTGACGATGGTCCCCATAACTTCGGTGATGTCGGCACGGGGAATTCCGGCGCGGGCGGGAGCGGTGTCGACGTCGTCGTGGAATTCTTTCGCGGTATCGGACAGGTTGGCGTCGTCTTCCAGCGCCGCGATAGCGGCGGCAGCCTTGCGCTTAGCCACGGCGCGATCCTCGCGGTCGTCGCGGACCTCGTCGTTGTCACGCAGCTGCCAAGTGCGGTATGCCATCGCCAGCAGAAATCCAGTCATGGCGAGGGTAATAACAATGGCGGTGAGGACCATGGCCTGGGCCAACGGATCTGCCATGTCAGCAGGCTCCGCGCTCCCCACGATCGGCGGTTCGCCGGAGCGACCACCCGCAATGAGGAAGAGAATGTTGATGCCGTTGCCGAGGGCAGCCAGGCCTAAAATGATGCGGGAAAGTGAACGCTCAAGAATGAGATATACCCCTACAGCCACCAGGGCCCCGCATAACACAATTAATGCCAGCGAACTCATCAGTGCCTCGCCTCCTTCTTCGATCGAACTCCTCGCCCGCGGCCTGCCTTGCCGCCCTGGCCTGCCTTGCCGCCGCGGCCTCGATAGGCATCGTAAACTGGCCAGGTGCCGCCGTCGTCCTCCAATTGCGCCTCCGCGTCCATCTCGTTCTTGACGGCAACACGCTCGTCGTCGTGGGGACGGATAACAAGATCGTCTGGACCTTGCAAGCCTTCCAGCTCGCCGTGGCGGTCGATCTCGCCGCCGAGCGAGCGCAAGATCTCCAGGGAGAGGCCCACCACCGCGAGGTAGACGCCGATGTCGAAGATGAGCGCCGTCGCGAAATGCACCGCGCCGAAACCGGGCAGGGTGAAATCGAACATCGCCGTCTGTAGCGGATTGCCGCCGAGCAGCACCGGGATGAGTGCCGAACCGGTGACAATGAGCAAGCCGCCACCCATGAGGTGGGAGGGCAGCACCGGTAGCGCGGCCCCCAGCTCGAACCTGCCACCCGCGAGGTAACGCAACGCGAGCGCGATACCTGTGAGCAGGCCGCCCGCGAATCCTCCACCCGGCTGGTTGTGGCCGGAGAAGAGCAGGAACAGCGAAACGGTAATGATTGAGTAGAAGACCAGCCGCGTACCCACCATGAGAATGATTGGGCGAGACTCCACGCCATGGCGCAGAATCGATGCAAGCCATATGCGGTTGCGGCCCTGCTGCTGCTCCGGGTCGTCGCTGGAAGGAAGCTTGCGCGCAATGTATGGGCCCTCGTCGAGTGCCTTGGCGAACTTCGCGCGCGTACTCGAATCAACCGGCCCCAGTACGTTGCGGAGGCGGTCGGTGCGGCCAGCGCGGTCGCGTACAAACAAGAGCGAGGCGATTCCCATGGCACACACGATGAGCACCGACGTCTCGCCGAAGGTATCCCAGGCACGGATGTCCACGAGGGTCACGTTGACAATGTTGCGTCCGTAGCCGAACACAAAACCTTCCTCGGCAAATAGCAAGGAGATCGGCTCATGTACACGGCTCGCGGCAGCCATAGCAGCGACGACGGCCACAGAAACTCCCGAAAGAACCGCCAGCAAGAGACGCCACGAGCGCGAACGCCGTAGTGGCCGGTTCGAGAAATACGGAGGAAGGCGGCGCAACACCAATACGAAGAGCACCAGGGTGATGGTTTCGGACAGCACCTGCGTCAAGGCGAGATCCGGCGCACCATAGAGTTCATAGGTGAGGGCGACGCCGTAGCCGGTCACGCCCATGAGGAACACGGCCTTCATGCGATGGCGGGCGCGCGCTGCCATGATGGCCGCAACCACTGTGATGAGGGCTGTTGCCCCCTGCGCGGGCGAATCCCACAGCCGGAAGCCTTCGGGGAGGTTAGCTCCTCCAAGGATGGCCGCCGTGGTAGCCGCAATAAGAGTGAAGACAAAGATGGTGGAAAGGTAGGCGGGCAGCGAACCACGTTGCGTCGCACCGGTGACGAAACCGGAGAGGCGCTCCAAATCCTTGATAATGGTGCGGTATACCTGATCAGCACCCTTAGGGAACTCGTGCACTGTGGTGAAGCGCTCGAAGGGGACACGGGCACGGAAGAGAAGGACACCGAGGATCAAGACCACCGTGGTAATAAGGATCGGTGCCCCAAAACCGTGCCACAGGGCCAGGTGCCCAGGTGTGCCGGGGTAGGTTTGCGCGTGCAGCTCCAAGATGTGGCTCCACCGAGAGGAGCCAATGCCGAGAGCAAGACCTAAGGTGGACAGGATAACCACCGGAGCCACCATAACGCGGGAGTTACGGCCTACCGGAATCGGCTTGATACCGGGCTT
>JBDIAV010000166.1:0-4139 GCA_039812645.1 Actinomycetaceae bacterium | reverse complement strand
CCGTATCGATCCCCTCAGAGCATTCAAATATTTGGGGCACCGCGCACCCCACTGAAAACCGCGAGTGAGCCCAGATCTCGCTGCCACCAAGCAGCAAAGGAGCTACTGCGCTTCAGGAGGATTACTACTACACTCCAGAAAGGGCCACCGGGCTTCAGAAGAGCTACTGCGCTTCGAGGCCGAGATCCTCAAGACCAAGCGCCGCAAAGTAAGGAACTCCGTGGGCCTCAATCTTTTCCTTGGCGCCCGTGGCGCGATCAACGATCACCGCGACGGCCAGCACATTCGCACCAGCGGCACGGGCAGCTTCGAGAGCTTGAATCGGCGAACCACCGGTGGTGGAAGTGTCCTCTAGAACCACCACGTTGCGGCCAGAGATATCCGGACCCTCGATCTGGCGCTTCATTCCGTGGTCCTTAGCTTCCTTGCGCACGACGAAGGCGTCGATATCAAGGCCGCGCGAGGCTGCGGCATGCATGATGGCCGTAGCCACCGGGTCCGCACCCATCGTGAGTCCACCGACGGACTCGGTCACACCGGCACCAAAGCCTGCTTCTTCGAGCATGTCGAGCATAACGTGGCCGATGAGTGGGCCTGCTTCATGATGAAGAGTGGCCCGACGCATATCCACGTAGTAACTCGACTTCCGGCCCGAGGCGAGGGTGAAATCTCCCCGCTGGATTGCTAGTTCGTCAACCAGTTCAATAAGGCGCTTGCGCTGAGAATCGTTCACGATCCAAGACTAAACGTTCTGCTCCCAACTTTCTCCTCACTGGACAACAGTGAAACACGTGAATCACCGTTTCGTCTGCTCAGCCGCAGAATTCTATGTGCCAGCAGGGTCTGAAGGGTCTCTTCTCTTTGAACTACCTATGACAGAGTATTTTTCCTGTGAGGACTCTGACTCCGGCAGCAGCTCGCGCGGGATAGAGAGCGCGTAGCCCATTCCCGGTTCAACGACAACGCCCGCCCTCTCACCGAGGATTTCGTTCACCTCGGCGAGGCTGACTGTAGCCACCTGCCCGATATGGCCGGACTTTAACAAACTCACTGGTGAGACAAACAGTTGGAGAGGTTCGATGGTTTCTGATACAGCGACCTCATCCTCGCTCATCGACGGCTCCACACCAGCAGCACCGCTTCCCCACCCACCCGTGTGGAAAAACATGCGACTCGACAACTCCCGGACAGCCCGCTCCATAGAAATCCCACCGGTACTGGCCCGCGCAAGAAGCAACACGGTTTCAATGGTCTCGGACAACGGCTCCAGTTCAGCCACGGGGAGGAAACACATTTGTTCCTCCAAACCATAGAGCCAGAATCCCGCGCATTCGGATCCGTTCTTGAGCCCCTCATCGAGAAGAGTGAGAAGGCGTCCGCGTGTCACCTTAAGTCCCTGCTGCTGAGCCCCTGCAGGGCCGCCAAGTTGCCTCATCAGGGCTCCAGGACTCAAGAAAATATGGATCGCCCCATTGATGAGAGGCGAAGATTCACCCTGGAGCCCAGTAATAACCGGACACGCAACTACACTATTCCAATGCCCGATTGGGTCCACTTTAGTGCGAACCAATCGCGCAGAATCACGAGAAACAGCCCCGGGAACAGTGGGCAAGACACCACAATCGGCGGAGAGTCCTGATATCCTGCTAACTCTCACCAGCCCGTCAGTCTCCACTGGGACAAGCGGCGTGGCCCCTAAACTTGGCACATTCGCGCTGTCCGAGCCGAGCGGACGCAGGTCGAGACCACTCGCCGAGTCAAAACTGCTCGCCGGGTCGAAGCCGTCACCTGTGGAAAGAGCGCTGCCAACGGAGGGGGCACCGTTGGATGGATCGGAACCAGGTGTTTCGAGCGCTTCGGGTATGGGATTCCCAGCAACACCCTGACGAATCTCGTTCACTGCATCCGGCATTCCACGTGCCGTATCCGAACCACCGCGCGAGGATTCAGGCATCTCAGGCATGCTCGTCACTCACCGCGCCCGGAGAGGCCCGGACCGGCAAACCGTCGGATCAACCCACGCGGCGCCAGGCGAAGAATCGCAGCAGCCGTGCGGTAGCGCAATGTGGGGGTAACGATCACGGTGCCGCGGCGGACGCCGTCGATCGCGGCACGGGCCACCGTGGTAGGCGACGAAAAAGCAAAATTGGGCCACTGCGTGGAGTCAACATTCGAACGCTCGTGGAACTCAGTGTGCACGAGCCCTGGACACACGGCCGTCACTGTCACGCCGGTTCCCTCAAGTCGCGATGCCAACCCTTCGGTAAACGTCCTCACCCACGCCTTATGCGCCGAGTAAGTCCCCTGCGCGGTGAGCGCCGTCATCGACGCAACGTTGAGGATCCCGCCATAGCCACGTCGCGTCATCGCATCCGCCGCCGCATGACAGGTGATAAGGACCGCGCGCACCATCGTGTTGAGCCCCTGCAGCTCACGGTTGAGCGAGCCGCCCACGAAATCCTGCCCAAGACCAAACCCGGCATTGTTGACGAGCAGGCCGACCGGGCGCTCGTCGTTAGCAACCCTCTCAGCCACCGCCAGCGCACCCTCCATTGTGGACAGATCCGCCGACAATACCTCGACTCGAACATCCGCGATCTGCCGCATCTCCTCGGCGATCTTTTCTAGCCGTTCCTTGTTGCGGGCCACCAGAACAAGATCGTTCTTCTCGGCGGCCAGTTCCCACGCGATCTCCAGGCCAATGCCCGACGTCGCGCCGGTAATAAGTGCGGTTCCCATGGGTCAAGCGTAGCGGTAGGGCGCCGTCGTCGCCGATATCGTTCGCGCGGGACGATTCCCGGATAACGATTCGTAAGTGACGATTTCGCGCGAACGAGGAGATTTTCAACTTCGCCAGAAAACCGGATGTGTGACATGCGTACAGATAAGGTTTCCTTAGAGAGCCGAAATCCCATCACGTCTGTGCCATAGGTACAGGCAATGCAGGATTTCAGAGATATTTTTTCGCCGCATCCAGATGTGTCCCTCGGACTTGCGGCCGCGCACAATTTGAGACCCCAATCAATTAGCTCACGGCAACATTATCCACATCGGCGGCACCCATCTCACAGAATCCATCGTCTAGGCTGGTTCCCATGAAGATTGCGACGTGGAACATCAATTCAATTCGGGCTCGCGCTGATCGTGCGCTGGGCGTTCTGGACCGCTGGGATCTCGACGTCCTGCTACTGCAGGAGACCAAGTGCAAGCCCGAGCAGTTTCCCATCGCCGCCTTTGAAGAAGCTGGCTACCAAGTGGCGGCGACTGGGCTAAGCCAGTGGAATGGCGTCGCTATCGTCTCACGAGTGGGCCTGGAAAACGTGCGCACATCCTTCCCAGGACAGCCCGGATTCGCCAAGGAAGATGCAGAAGGCAACCTCATTGGTGAGCCTGTACTTGAAGCACGAGCCATCGGCGCCACCTGCGGCGGTGTGGACGTGTGGAGCCTCTACGTCCCCAACGGTCGTGCACTTAACGATCCGCACTATCGCTACAAGCTGGAGTTCCTCGACAAACTTAAGGACGCGACCAGGGCTTGGCTTGCTGAGAATCCTAACCAGCAACTACTTCTCGGCGGCGACTGGAATGTTGTCCCCACCGACGACGACGTCTGGGACGTCAACGAATTTGAGATCTACGTGACCGGGCCGGAGCGCGCTGCGTTTAACGCCTTCGGTGAGGTCGGAATGCGTGAGATGACACGCAGCGCTGAAGGGGCCATCTACACCTTCTGGGACTACCAGCGCCTGCGCTTCCCCAAGAATGAGGGCATGCGCATCGACTTCGCGTGGGGCTCGCCCGCTCTGGCAGAACGCGTTTCCGCGGCACACATCGACCGCAACGAGCGCAAGGGTAAGGGCGCCTCGGACCATGTGCCAGTGGTGTTGGAGATTGCGGACTGACGCATCACCGGCTGAAACCAACAGACGAGGTGGGCGGCGCCGTCGTCGTCAAACAAACGGCACCGGAAGCTGAACGGCGCTCCCCATCTCATCTCGATAAACCACACTTTGCGCGACAAACCCGGGATAGGACGGGGTCGTAACCGTGGACTCTCGCCGGAACTGTGGTTTATCCGCGCCGTACACCAAACACGCACGAAAAGCTGACCGCGAACCTTCGCCAGCGACTTCGGGTTT
>JBDIAV010000165.1:0-4164 GCA_039812645.1 Actinomycetaceae bacterium | reverse complement strand
CGCGGTACTGCGCGAGATTCGCGGGTCCGCCCCGCAGCGCACCAATTTCAATATCAAAGATGGACATGCTGGGGACCTACCTCGTTCGCTCGAACCAACGCTTCCCCACAACTTACCGCTGCGGCTGCCGCTCCAGCCAGTCCGAAAGTTCCACGCGCTGGCCTGTAAAGAACGGCGTCTCCTCGCGCACGTGCAACCGCGCCTGGGTGGCACGCAGGTGATGCATGATGTCCACGAGGCGATGCAGTTCGTCCGCCTCGAAGGAGAGAATCCATTCGTAGTCGCCGAGCGCGAAACCAGACAGCGTGGACGCCTTGACGTCCGGGAAGCCATGCGCCGCCATTCCGTGTTCGCGCAGCATTGCCGCCCGCTCCTCGGACGGCAACACGTACCACTCGTAGCTGCGCACAAACGGATAGACGCAAATCCACGGCCGCGGCGCCACCCCCGAGAAACAGGACGGAACATGCGACTTGTTGAATTCGGCCGGGCGATGCACGCTCACCACGGACCACACCGGCTCCAAGTACTCACCGAGCTCGCTCCGACGAATCGCGTGGTAGGCGGCCTGCAACTTCTCCGGCGCGTCCGCCACCATCCACGCCAACAGGTCGGCCTCCGCCCGGAAACCACCCACGTCATAGAAACCGCGCACCTCCGCGCCGGATTCGGCAATCGCGGATGAAACAGCGTCCGCGCTGACGGACGCGGGAAGTGGCGCCGTCGTCGAAAAAACGGAATGCATGGCGTAAAGGGACTGCTGATTGACAACTTCTGGGGCGACGACGGCGTCGCGCGGGTCCTGTACGTAACCGGTCACGGTGTACTCCTGGGGTTGGGGTGAGGGTGAGATGGGAAGGGGCGGTCAGGCGGTGGTCGAGGCGGTTCGGACGCGAGGCGATGCCGCAGCTCCGGAGGTTTCCACCGGCCGAAGATGACAGCAGTCGAAGTCGTCCGAGTAAAGTGCCTGGGCTTCGGGGCTCGCGTCGTCGCGTGCTACGGCAGCACGCTCGAGTAGCCGATCCGCGAGCATGGAGATGAAAGCCGGATGTGTGCCGACGGTGGCCGCCCGGATGAATCCGATGCCGGTTTCGGCGGCGGTTGCGCTGGCTTCGGTGTCCAGATCGAAGACCACTTCCATATGTGCGCTGATGAAACCGAGCGGGACGGTCACCACGCTGGAGACGCCCTGTGCGGGTAGCTTGGTGATGACGTCGTTGATGTCGGGCTCCAGCCAGGGAATATAGGCGGGGCCGGAACGCGAGTTGTACACCAGCTCCCACTCGAAGAACTCGCCCACGCGTTCTCTGACGCCCGCGGCGACGTCAGTGGCGACCCGCAAGTGCTGCTCGCGATAGCTAGCCCCGGGGGTGCCGTCGCCTGATGCCTCATTCATCGTGTGTGGAATGGAATGGGTGGAGAAGAGGATGCGGATCGTCCCATCTGGATCCTGCTTGCGCATGGCGCGGAATGCTTCGGTGGTGACGTCGATCTGGGCGCGGATGAAGCCGTCGGTTTCGGCGAAAGGCGCGACGCGGTCGATCTGGATCGGGTGGCCCGCGGCTGCGGCGCCCTCCATCGCGCGCTGGAGATCCTCGCCGTACTGACGACAACTGGAGTAGCAGTGGTAGGCAGAAGTGGGCAGGCCCAGCACGCGTGAATGGCCCGCGGCCACGAGATCGGCGACAGTCTCAGCGTGGAAGGGGTGCCAGTTGCGATTGCCAATCACCACGGGGATGTCCAGTCCGCGGCGAGTGAACTCGGCGCGAAGAGCCTCCATGAACGCATGGTTCTCGTCATTAATGGGAGACTTACCACCGAACAACATGTAGTGCTGGGAGACCTCCACCAGTCGCTCGTCCGGCACGCCGCGGCCCGCGGTGGCGTTACGCATGAAGGGGAGAACGTCCTCCGGTTTCTCCGGGCCACCATAGGAGGCGACGAGCACGGCGCTGTAGGGATAAAGAGGTCTTGCTGAAATTGCCATGGTGCACTTTCGGGTTGCTGACACTAATGTGCGTGATTGGTGAAATCGTGGGTGTGTATCCAATTCTTGCTGGTGTTGCTGCTCTTGCTGCCGATGTGGACTGGCGGCTCGGGCTGTCGATCAACGAGACACGTGTCCTCAAGAATATGGCGAGTGTCCGGAAGATTGTGGCTATTAGCCAGCGAGAAGAGGATGTCACTACTCATGGTGTCTCCATTTCATCACAAAAATGGAATGAGTAAAGTTAGCGACCATTGGGTGGGTTTTGTGAGTTGCGGGCACACTCCATCTCGCCCGATTGCGGGATGCCCGTGACTGGATGGCGGCGAGAGCAGTCTGTGTGCCATATATGGCACACAGACTGCTCTCGCCGCCAAATAATTACAGTGTGTCGCAAGAGTGGTGGTGGGCGGCCCGTACACGCTGCTCACTACGGAGTCGAGGCCGCCCGCCAGGCGTCGTGCGTGGACCACATCGTGACACGTCATGGTCCACGGATTAAGACGCGCGCTAACCTGATTTCATGACACGCACCATTGATCTTGCCGTAATTGCCGGCGACGGAATTGGCCCCGAAGTTGTTGCTGAGGGCCTCAAAGCGCTCAATGCTGTACTGGAGGGTTCGGACGTCGTTGTCGAACAAACGGCGTACGATCTCGGTGCTCAACGCTGGCACGCAACCGGTGACACCCTCACCGACGAGGATCTCGAATCCATCAAGAAGCACGACGCGATCCTGCTCGGCGCGATCGGCGATCCGTCCGTGCCATCGGGCGTGTTGGAGCGCGGGCTGCTGCTTAAGCTGCGTTTTGCGCTGGACCACTACGTCAACCTGCGCCCCAACAAGTACTACCCGGGTGTTCCCACGCCGCTCGCCAACCCCGGTGAGATCGACTTCCTCGTGGTCCGCGAGGGCACCGAGGGCCTGTACTGCGGAAACGGCGGTGTGGTCCGCGAGGGCACGCCGCACGAGATCGCAACCGAGGTGTCCGTCAATACCGCGTTCGGCGTCGAGCGCGTGGTGCGCTACGCCTTTGAGAAGGCCAATTCGCGCCCGCGTAAGAAGCTGACCTACGTACATAAGCACAACGTACTGGTCAATGCCGGTCACCTCTGGCGCCGCACGGTCGAGGCGCTGAACGCCGAGTACCCCGAAGTTTCCGTGGATTACCTCCACGTAGATGCCGCAACGATCTTCCTGGTCACCGATCCGGGTCGATTCGACGTCATGGTCACCGATAACCTCTTCGGCGACATTCTGACCGACGAAGCCGGTGCAGTCACCGGCGGCGTGGGCCTGGCAGCGTCCGGAAATATCAATCCGGAAGGCGCCTTCCCGTCCATGTTCGAGCCCATCCACGGCTCCGCACCGGACATCGCGGGTAAGCAGATCGCTGACCCGATCGCCACCATCGCGTCCGTCGCATTGCTGCTCGATCACCTTGGTTTCGCCGACGAGGCGCGCAAGGTCGAAGCCGCAATCGACGCCGACATGGCCGCCCGCGCCGAAGCCGCCGCAGCTGGAACTCCGCTGCAGCGCTCCACGTCCGAAGTCGGCGACGCTATCGCCGCACTCCTCGCCAAGTAGTTTTTTCGACGACGACGGTACGTTCCGCAGTTCGAGAAGACCCGCTTTCCTTTGACGCCGAGCTGATGAAGCTGGCACGAGGGGGAGCGGGTTCTCGTATTAGGCCGCTGAGGCCGCGGTTCGGTAGGCCGTCTGTTGCCGGTTCGGTAGTCCCACAATGTGTTGGGGCTACCGAGTAAACTTGACTCAGTCACTGAGAAAGGGACAGTCATGACAACCTCGTACACACCCACGGCCCTCGAGACCGCCGCTGCTGCGCCGCTTCCGGGCGCCGATGCCGTCGCTGACGAGTTCGTTCGTCAGCCGCACCCGAACCCCGCTACGCCAGACGAGCGCAAGGCCAAGATGGATAAGCTCCTCTTCGGCAAGGACTACTCGGATTTCCAGGCACACGCTACGTGGACTGCCGAAAAGGGCTGGCACAACAAGGTGATCGAGCCTTACGGTGCGCTTTCCCTGGATCCAGCTACGTCCGTGCTCCATTACGGCCAGGAGATCTTTGAGGGTCTCAAGGCTTACCGTCACGAGGATGGCTCGATCTGGACGTTCCGTCCCAGCTACAACGCGGCGCGCCTCAACTACTCGGCGG
>JBDIAV010000164.1:0-4171 GCA_039812645.1 Actinomycetaceae bacterium | reverse complement strand
CCCGCGCAACGGCGGCATCGAGAGCGGCGTTTGCTGCGGAAAGAGCAGCCAACTCGGCAAATGGATCGGTGGCTACGCCCGCCGTCCCAATAGCCGCCAGCTGAGTCTCCAACCGCCGCGCTGCCTCAGTTACTTCAGAGGTGCGCGGAACACGCGCGGCCACAATCAAATCATTGCGAGAATCGGCAATGACATCTGCAAGCGTGGCCTGGGCGCGGATCGCCTCAAACTCGAACCTGTCTACACCATCAATCATTGCCGAGGCCCGGCGCACCGTTTCCGTAGCCGTCTCCACAGCGAGGTTCGATTCCTCCAACTGGCCCGCAATCCGCCGTCGTTCTGAAACATCGGCGGAACGCGTGGCGAAATCTAGAAGCCGCTCGGTCTCGCCCGTCGTAAAACGAAGCCGACCAAGTGCCGCGGGGGTGTACTGCTCACTAAGGTGAGCAACAATCTCGTTAATCTCAGGAAGCCTGGCACGAAGGCGTTCAATGTCGTCGCGTACCGCCTGCAGCACAGCCGGAGCCTGCCGAACCCGCTCGACCTGCCCGCGTAACGCCTCAGTCTCAGTGTCCAGAACCTGCTCGGCCCACTCGCATAGCTGAACGATGCGCGTATTTCTCGTACGAAGCTCCTCAACGGTATCCGGAATATCGTCATAATTGAGCTGATGAAGGTAGAAGGCCTCGCCAAGATGCTTCTTCACCGCCACAAGCGCGTCACGCAAGCGGAGAGTCGAGTTCGCGCCAATTTCAGCGACGGCAAAGCCCAACTCGTCCTCGGTTGTGCGAATCCGTTCGTCTGCGGACACGATAGCCGTGCGCGCGCGGAATGCTAGATCCTCGTCCGCAGCCTCCTGCCGTGTTTGATCCTCGCTCTTACGTATTCCCCAGAAACCGGCCATACAGTCGATTTTATCGGAGGGGGAAGCTCTAGCAGCGGGGACACGGAGATGTCGGGGACTCGGACCCGGCGAGAGCGCGCCGTCGTCGTCAATTCTGATCGTCGACGACGGAGTAGCGGTAGCGATCTACGACGCCGCCAAGCTGAAGAATGGACACTTTGCGCGAGAATTGAGCCCTGCGCGAGTATCCCAGGGCTCAATTCTCGACACAAACGTCCATTCTCGGGTTGGCCCCTACTGGAACCCAGCCCGCACCCGGCTAACCGGACCCGCCGCCAGCAGCTCATCCGGAGCAGAAGCCCGCAGGCTCAGCGGAACATCGTGCGCGCCGCGCGAGCCATCACAAGCGGATCTTTCTCGTAGTGATGAACCGGTGTCAGCTCCTTGTCCAGTCCGAGCAAGGTGTAGACAGCAAGCTGGGCGGCGCGCACCGAATACTGCTCGGTGAAGACCATGTCGAAAGGCATCTCAGCGAACTGACTCACAAACGCAAGATTCGTCGAGCCGTCCGGCACTACCTTCGGGCGATCGAGCGTGGTGCGGCGGTTGAAGAGCGCCGAGGCATACGGCATGTGCGAGGGCACCACGTTAATGATGGAATCCATGATCTGCTCGGTGTGGTTGCTGATCGGATCGGCGGTGTCATCCAACCGTGCCAGGTGCCCCAGCACCTCCTCGAGCATTTCGCGACCGGTCATCTCAATGAAAGGCTTGCGGACAAAGTCGCCGTTCTTCCGCGGGTACATTGCGTAACCCCAGAAAACGCCCTGCTCCGGCGTCTGCTCATGGTAGTGCGGCTGGTGATGCACCACCAGCGAGAGCAGCACGTTCGAATCAACAAACGTGTTCAGCGCGTTGCCAGGCAGCTGGCGAGTAAGCCGTGAAATCTGGTTGATGAGGTAGTGATCCGAGGTGGTGACGGAGAAGCTCGTCCACTCGGACTGCTCGCGGTCGCCGAAGAACTTGTCCGGGTGACCAAGGTTGTAGAAGTGCTCGGTGACCTTCTTCCATAGCTCGGCACTCGGGGCGTAGCGCATGTCCTCAACGATCGGGGTGTCGAGATCGCCAAGCGACGTCGAGTCTGTGATCGACCCGTTAGTATCAAACACCAGGTCGCCGGGCTGTAGCTCAATGACACCGGGGGCATCATTGTTATCCACTTCCTCGTAGCGCAGCGCCGTCACCGTGATGGTGTCACGCAGCGGCGAATCGGCAAACACCATCTCCGTCACCTTGCGGTTGTTGATGAACTCCACGCCGCGCTCCTCCAGGAATGCACGCATTGGCAGAATGACGGACTCGTACTGGTTGTACGGGGTGCGGGTGACGCCCTCCAGGGTGTTGATCCGCGAGAACTCCAGGATCATACGGTTCATGTAGCGACGCAGTTCAGCGGCGGAGGATTGCTTCTTGAAGGCGAACGTGGTCTGCCACATCCACCAGAAGTTCGTGGTGAAGAAGTGCGGGGAATCGGCGAACCACTGCTCGATCGAGATATCATCCAGCTCCGACTCGCGCGCCTCCGGCAGCATCATAAGCTTCGTCAGCAGCAGCCGTTCCTGGTTGGTAAATTGCATGTGCACGTAGGAATTCTTACCCGAAATCCGCAGACCCTCACGATCAATAAGGCGTCCAATATCCTTGGTTGGATGGGCATGGTCGAACTCCAGAATCTCTTCTGTCACCGACTTGCCCGGGTGATCGAGTGACGGCACCGAACCCATGAGATCCCAGAAGTTCTCGTAGGTTTCCTCGTTAAGCATACGCCCGCCGCGGTTGGTGAAGCCGGTGTCATTGCGCAACGGCGCGTGCCCGTACTCGCTTGCGAAGTCCTTCGTGGCCTGGCCATCGTTAGCTCCGTGCTTCTCAAGCCCCAGCATGGTGATCTGACTTCCATCCCAGCCGCCGTCGCGGATCAAGTAGATGCCGGCAGCGAGATTCCCGATACCGGTTCCGATCATGTATGCGTGCTGCGCCATGGCGCCTTCCTTTCTCAATTTCTTGCGGGTCCGCAGGTGCGCCCCGACGCCGAGATTGTGAACGGTCGAGATGTCCTCAAGTTCGTTCATGTCTCCCAGCTCCCAAAATGGAGCGTACTCCACTTTGAGCACACTCCGCTAGTATGATTTCGACGACGACGAATTCAGCCCGGCAGTTCGTTCAGTCCAGTAGTCCACAGCTTTCGGCCACTCCTGGGCATGCAGGTCACCAGGGCGGAGGCACGTCTCAACCTGACCGGATGGCCGCACTCCCGCGCCGGACGCATATGAAAACCTGGGCTCAACCGGGCACACTAGGAGAACCATGAACGCACACGAGAACACGGGAGTAACCCCAGAGCCACCAACTCCCCTACTCACAAGCCCACTCGAAGACGCCACACTCACAACACGCACCAACGACGCCACCCAGACAGAGGCAGCTCCGATGGGTCTGCGGGAGCGCAAAAAGGGGGAACGGCGTAGACGAATTCTGTCCGCGGCATCGCAGCTATTCGCAGAACGCGGCTACGATTCGGTAACCACTTCCGAGATCGCCTTCGCCGCCGACGTCGGCGTTGGCACACTCTTTCGTTATGCCGGATCCAAGGCGGAACTGCTGGTGTCCGTGATGAATGAACGAGTCTCAGAGGGCATCACTCACGGCTTGACTCTCGCTCGCCAGGGGAAGGACCTTGAACAATCGATCCTGGCAATCTTGCATCCCCTTGCTCAAGAGTCGCTCGAGCATCCCGAGAACATGCTTGCCTACGAACGCGAGGCTCTCTTCGGCACTCCCGCACACCGCGAAGCTGCAAGCGCTCGAGTCTCAGAGATGGAGGGAGCGATCTTGGAGGTCCTTCGTGTTCACGGTGCCCGCCCCCGCAGCGACTCAGTAGGCCTTGAGGATATCGCCCACACTATTTACGCCACGCTATACGTGGATATCATTCGCGTCGGCGTCGGTCACGCTGATCTTGCCGACCTTCCAAACCAGGTCCGACGTTCGGTACATATGTTAATTGGCGCGCTTCTTCAGGACGACGGCGAACACTCCTGGAGTCAGCCATAGCCAACACTTGACCTCACTCACGTCATTCGCCCTTCCTGCCGCACCAGCCACAGGATTAATTGGCTAGCCTCTCCTAAAGAAGCTCCCGTCCAGTCTCTCTTTTTCGACGACGACGCCCTCACGCAGGGGCATCCGAGCCGCACCGCGACGCCGTCGCCACTCAACGCTCTCTAGATAAAAGAACTCGGCCGCCACTGGGGGCAGTGGCGGCCGAGG
>JBDIAV010000163.1:0-4199 GCA_039812645.1 Actinomycetaceae bacterium | reverse complement strand
TCAGCACCACCAACGCCCTCAGCACCACCAACGCCCTCAGCATTGCCAACACCCGCATCATCGTCCTCAACCCCGCGATGCACCACGTTGTAATACGTGTGGTTCTTCAACATCTCGCGGTGCCCGCCGCGAGCGATTTCTTTACCACCAGATACCAGTACCACCTCATCGCATTTGTCCAGCACGAGGGGCGATGCCGTCACCAAGACGGTCGTCTTTCCCGCGCGCGCCTGAGCCAACCGCTGCGCAATGCGCGCCTCGGTATGGGAATCAACGGCACTTGTCGGCTCGATGAACACGGCGATGTCCGGGTCCAAGGCGATGGCCCGAGCAAGGGCCACACGCTGGCGCTGACCGCCGGAGAGGGAACGTCCCCGCTCGGCAATCTGCCCAGAAAGTCCATCATCCACCGAGGTGAGGACGTCATGGGCGTCGGCCGTCTGCAACGCGGAAACCAGCCACTCGTCCTGCGGGTGAGCACCCGCAGGTTCGCCGAAGAGAGCGCGAGTCTCACCGCCGGGAGCCTGAATATCGACCACCTGTTCGTAGACCGAACGCGGCTCGATATCCGGAGCATCTGCACCCAGCAGCCCGGAACGCAGAGTCCCGGTGAACAGCTCAGCCACGGCACCCGAGAGCACCACATGCTCACGTACTTCATCAAGCGGGTACGAACGTACGTCCACCCCGTCAACGTAGGTGGCGTCGCCGTCGTCGACCCTCGTCAAACGCGCGGCGATACCGGAGGTTTCCAGCGGAGAGGCTGCAACCAACGCGGTAATCCGGCCGGGTTCGATACGCACGCCGGTGGCGCCGTCGGTCAGGGTGGCGCGCGGCCAGTCCACTGCGGGACGGTTCGGGTCCACGGCAGCGTCCCCTACCATCGGAACCGCCTTGAGGATACGCGAGATCTTGCGGGCGCCCACCCACGCGCGAGTGCCCATCTGAATGGTCTGAGAAATCGCGCCAATCGGCATGCTGAGGAAGATGGTGTAGCCGTAGAACGAGAACAGCTGGCCGGGAGTCATCACGCCGTTGTACGTCAGGTACAGGCCTCCGCCCACCACAATTGCGGTGAACAGGGCCGGGCCAGCCGTCTGAATGGCGTTGAGCAGCGCTCGCGGGCGCGCGGCCCTAATTCCCGCGCTCTGCACGAGATCCGACTGGATGACGTACTTCTCGTTGTAGACGTCCTCGCCTCCGACTCCACGCAACACGCGCAGGCCGACGACGGCGTCCGACGCCAGACTCGTCAGTTGCCCCTGTTCCTCACGCTGGGCGGAAATCCGCTCCTGCAGCGGCTTGATGATCCGCGAAATACCAAAGAGAAGCAGCGGCATTCCGATGAGAACAAAAAGGCCAAGAGGAAGAGATACCTGGAGCATGAGCACCGCCACCACCGCAAAGGCGATGGCCGAGCCGATGGCGTCCGGCATGAAGGCGATGGCGGCACCGATCTTGTCGCCGTCCGTGGTGACCGCGGCGACGATATCGCCCGAGGCCATCTTGCGCGAGACATCCGAGCGGCGGGGAAACAGTACCCGCAGCAGACGTCGGATCGGATCCCATGTGCCGTGTAGCCACAGTGAGATCGCCACCGGCTCGTTAAGCATCGCGGCACCTGCCAGCACAATGAGCCCGGTGGACACGAAGACCCACGGGATCACCGCGGTGGAGAGGCCGTTCTCGATACCCGAGTCCAGCAGTTCACCAATCGCCCACGGCAGCATGGCCATAGCCACGAAATAGACCGCGGCCAAAAAAGTGCTGAGAAACAGCGTCTTCCAGTTGGCCACGAAGACATAGCGCATCAACCCCTTGGGGTCGGTGGGCACCTCGGCCGGTTCACCTTCGGGTTCACGAAGGAAGGCCGGCCAACGGCTGGGAGTCGGGCCAATGCGGACGGGTTTCGACGGCATCTCTTGTGAATTGTCTAGTCGCATTGCAGCGTCCTGATCACTTGTCGTGGCGCCCAGATTGAGGGTCGCCGGGTGATTGCCGAGAGATGGTTTTCGGCTTCCACCGGGATGGATTCGAGCTGTGAGAGGGGGTGCACGGGTTCGCCGTGCGAATATGGAGACGTCATTTTCTTTGCTTTCGGAAGCATCAGCGCCGCGAGAAGGTTACGCCCACGAGTTGTCCAGACGATGAACTCTGGATGTGATGAACTCGGGAAGTTTCGGGGCCGCGCTTGCCATAAGCGTCAACCCGTACGAGCGGCAATTTTTCGTGATGTTTCGGATGAACAGTTCCAGCATGGCCACGGAGGGGCTCTGAGGGGCTGCAACGCTACCTGTGCACTCAGGGCACAGTGATCCCTCAGACCGTGCGCGGCCTGCGAACTGATCTAAGAAAAGAAAATGAATGACAGCATGTGGATGAGACTAACACCGCGTCTTGCGAGTTCACAACTTTGAGGTGAGTCGACAAGGAAACAGTCGTGCTTAAACACTCGCCGTGCTACTCAACACTCGCGTCAGAACCGCACCCCATCGATGAACACCGCCACCGGATGGGCGACGACGGCGATATCCGCCTCCGGATCCTCCCGGTACGTAACGAAGTCAGCGGGCGCGCCCTCCTCCCAGGACGGAAGGCCAAGCCGCCGTCGCCCCTCATAGGATGCCGCCGCCATGGCAACGGACGCGGGCATCCCGTCCCCTACCGCGCACTGTAACTCGGTGACCATTCCGAGCTCGGCAACGTCCTCGGCCGTATCCGAGCCCATGATGAAGTGGGATCCAACCTCGACCATGAGCTGGATATGCTCGGCGCGCTGGGCATCCATTGCCAGCATGTGTTCGCGGTAGACCGGATACTTCGTGGCATGAGAGGCGATCTCGGGGAAGGTGGCCATCTGCCGGGCGGTCGGGTCGATGAGGATGCCGTGATTGCGGGCCTCGATGAGCTGGTCGCGGGTCATGCCGGAGCCATGTTCGATGGAATCCACGCCGGCTTCCAGCAGGTCATCGACGGTGTTGGTGGCGAAGGTATGGACAGCAACCCGGCCACCGGCTTCGTGAACCGCGGCAACGGCGTCGACCAAAATCTCGCGCGGCCAGAGCGGGCGCAGATCCGCAGAGATTCCCTCGGAGCGGTCGATCCAGTCACCCACAATCTTGACCCATCCGTCCGAGCGCCCCAACTGGCGGAGCGCCTCGGCCGGGAGGTCACGCGGTTCAATCTCCACCGGCAGGTAGCGGAGATAACGCAGTGGGCGGGCGATGTGCTGGCCAGCACGTATCACCTTGGGTAGTGCTGGAACATATGTGGGCGAATCAGGTCTGGTCAATGGAGCGACGTCGAGTTGCGCGCCCATCTCTCGAATATGCGTCACGCCCTGCGCGCGGCACGCTTCCAACCGGCGCACTACCTCGGCGGCAGTCACAGGATCCGGACCGTGCGACAGCCCAGGATGGGTATGCGCATCCACAAGTCCGGGATAAATAAAACCGGAGATAGCGACGACGACGTCGCCCCGCCCCAGTACGTCCGGCGCGCGATACGTAACTTTGCCGTCGACGATCCACGCCTCGGTCGCGGACGTCCCGCGCAGTGTTCCTGTCAGGTGATAAATCGCCACGGTATTCCTCTCGCACGTGTTCTTTCATCCTAACGATGAATGTGATCGACATGAGAAAAAGCGGTGGGACAACATGCGAGCAGGGAACCCGCATACAACGAGTTCCCTGCTCAGTGATTGTGTTCGTCAGTGACGGAACCGATTACTCAGCTACCGCGACTGTCTCTTGCGAGGTCTCCGTCGTCGTAACGTAACCGAACTTCGATCCGGTCACTGCAACCGTGATCTTCTTGCCCGCCTCGGCAGACGTCAGGGTGAGCGTTGAGTTGGTCGCGCCGTCAATGGCCACGCCATCGGCAAACCACTGGTACTCGAAGGTGGAGCCAGATGTCCACGAGCCACGCGTCGAGCCCAACGTGTTTCCAACCCTCGCGATGCCGGAAATTGAAGGAATCGAGCTGGTCATCGGCCTCGCGGCCACTTCTACCGTCGCTTCTGACATCTTCGACGCGGTGACGTACCCGGCCTTAGATCCAGTCACCTGGACGGTGAGCTTCATGCCCAGCTGCTCAGGCTTGACCGTGAACTGCCAGTTCGTCGCACCATCAATAGCCGCACCATCAGCAAACCACTGGTACTCGTAGGTCACATCCTCGCCCCAGTAGCCACGCGCCGA
>JBDIAV010000162.1:0-4239 GCA_039812645.1 Actinomycetaceae bacterium | reverse complement strand
GTCCTGGTGACAACACCCCCCGGATCATTGGATAGACAGGGGCAACCCATCATGCCAGGACCAGCCAGCCGATAAACCCAATCAACTACTGCCGAGAGGGCCTGTCAACAAAGTAACGGGTGCGTAAGTTGCATCCCTGCCGGTAGACGCTGTGCGAGAAATCCGACGCTGCCTCAAACGCAACATCACCCGCCACATCTACCGAACCCTCAACACCACCCCAACCCCACAAACCACAAACCACAAACCACAAACCACAAACCACAAACCACAAACCACAAACCACAAACCACAAACCACACACCACTTGACAACCATAGAAGAGCCCCTTTCTAGTGCGACAAACGTTCTGCCCAGCCACGCTCGACCACATCTTGGACACTCCAGCCTTGGCTCGCATCCATATCTTGAACCAATTCAATACTCGCCCAACGTCGTCACATTTCGGGCATACTTCCACCCCAACCGAGTACATGTTTTTCACCGAAGAGCATTACGCTTGAGACATGCGTCATAGTCACACCTCAATCCCTCCGCAGCTCACTCGAATGGCTGACGGGACAATCAAACAATTAAATCCGTTCTCCGACACCGAGGTGTGGACGGTACCTGGGCGAGCAAATCGTCCCTTGGAGGTTGTGCCGCAGAATACCGAGCCTGTGGGTGAACTGGGGCGCCACTGCGCATTTTGTTCGGATCGGATTCTCGAGACGCCGCCGGAGAAGAGCCGTATTGTGCGTGAGGGAGAAGGCGCGAAGATTATCCACGGCACCCCGGTAGACGATCTGGCGGAGCCATGGGAATTCCGCCGCATCCCCAATCTCTTTGAAATCGTCTCCTATGACTACTGGGCCGAGAACTACGGATACCGCATGCCCGTGGCGGCGGAGAAACGTATGGAACGTTACCTCTCGGACCCTGCCGGGCGCGCGCACACCCTCGCCGTCATCGAACAGAAAGCACGCGCCTCGCACACCAATACCGAGGAATGGGACCGCCTGCCCGAATGGCAAAAGTTAGAGCTGGCCAAACCCTTCTTTGGTGGCGGCCACGACGTAGTGATTGGGCGCCGTCATTTCGTCGACGGCGCTGCGGATACCTCCCAGCTCGCCTCCTCTGGAACACTCACTCCTCTGGAACACTCGTGGTACATGCGCCTCACCGTGGATGCCATGCGTGATCTTTACGAACAGAACCGCTACGCCAAGTACGTGCAGGTATTCCAAAACTGGTTGAAGCCCGCCGGCGCTTCCTTCGACCACCTTCATAAGCAGCTTGTGGCCATTGACGAACGCTCCGTCAACGCCCGCCTCGAAGCGCCCAAAGTGCGTGACAACCCGAACTACTACAACGAGGCCGCTGTGGATTACGCCGGCTACCAGAACCTTGTCATTGCGGAGAATCGCAACGCGGTGGCCTTCGCAGGCTTCGGCCACCGCTATCCCGCCCTCGAAATATGGAGCCGTTCGTCCGCGGTACAGCCGTGGCAGCACACACCCGAGGAACTACGCGATATGTCCGACCTCATCCACGCAATGCACGCCGCCACCGGCCCCCTCATCCCCACCAACGAGGAGTGGTACACCCAACCCATCGATCTCGACGTCCCCATGCCGTGGCGCGTCCACCTCAAGTGGCGGGTTTCCACACTCGCTGGATTCGAAGGCGGTACTAAGATTTACGTCAATACCATCGACCCCTGGGCGCTGCGTGACAAGGTGGTGCCACGCCTGCTCGAACTGCGCGCCGAGGGCAAGGTATCCCAGAACATCAACATCGCCACCGAGTGCTCCTGCAAGGTCAACTCCCTCAAATACAACCGGGCGCTCCAGTGAGAACGCACAAGAAAAATGAAAACGCACAAGAAACACCTAATTTTTCGTGCGTTTTCATTTTTCTCGTGCGATGTCAACAAAGCGGCTGAAATCTAGACATGCAGCGCGACGTCGTCGTCAACCTTCAAATTTAGCCATCACATCAGACTGAGCCGAGCGTCAAATTTAGCGGCCGTAATCCTGCCAGAGGAACGGAACCACCAGGCTCTGCCACTGAAGCGCGAGGTCACGGAACTGGAAACAGCGCTCGCACTGGTAGCGTCCGCCCAGAATGATGAGCGTGCCTGGCCGAATGTAGAACTCGTTGCCGGTGACCTCCATGAGGAATTCCTGCATTCGTGGGCTGAGCAGCGCCGACGCAAAATGCGGGTTATCCGAACGCACGTCCCACTCCTTGTTGAACTCCATCCATTCGGTATTGATGTCATTCATCGCGCGGCCAAAGAAACCTTCGGGCTTGAGGCGCGTCGCTGGAAAGTTTGCGGGGATGGGGAAGAGGAAAAACTCGCGGTTGTGGGTGGTTTCGTCGTCGCCGGAGCCTGTCTTCCAACGCAGATTTCCGTAGCGGAAAGCGTCTGGCGCGGTGGGCGATGGTATGTTCTCCAGAATATTGGTCGCAGCGTGGGAATGGCCACCAACGTCCACGTTGTCCCGCAGATACTTACCAAGTTCGCGGTCGCGCTGTGTATACGTGAGACCGTGCTCTTGAGCGTATGCCATAAGGCGGTCGCGCCGCCGTCGTTCGAGAACAAACGCAACAACAAAGACGACCACCAGCAGGACAAAGAAAACCGGCATCACTTCAGCGAACATACTTCCATTACCGCCCACCTGTTTAGCTCCTGTCAATCGGAGTGGGATGGGGAGGTCTCACTTCCTGCGGTCGGGGACGACTTACTCGATGCAGTGCGAAACGCTCACGCAACGCGGTCCGGTACCGTCCAGACGAGCACCTCGGGTTCAGGCGCAGCGTCGAGGATGCTGACGAGGGTGACACCGAAATGTTTGGCGATGTCGCAGGCCAGGGAGGTGGGGGTTCCCAGTCCAATGACGATCGGCACGCCGGCACGGACGCAGTGAGAGACGGCTGAGGCATCGGCGCCGCCCTCCATGCACACAATCGCACCTTCCAACGGGAGCATCCCGGCAACAGCGGCCCAACCGAGAACTTTGTCTACGGCGAGGAGTTGACGGGCGTCGTCGCGAGTAGTGGCGGTGCCGGTGAGAGTTAGCGATGCCGCCGTGTAAGGGCTCATACCGCTACGCCGCGCAAGCTCGGCGGCAATAGCACGGATTGAACCTGCACTGACAATCGTGGGATCTTCTGCGATCCGTACTGGCGGGATGATGTCGAGAGCGTCCACCGAGGGTTGACCACACTCGCGAGAGACGGGACCTTGCAGCCGAATGACGGGGTTCTCGGTCTGCACTGAGATGACGTTGTAGGTGTTCTGGCTAAAGCCGGTGTCCTGTGAGAGCACCGATCCCTCGCAATAGCGAGCGCCACGCACATCCTCACGGCTAGCGATGAAGCCTTCACCGAGGAGATAACCGTGGATGAGTTCGATGTCGTGCCCTGGAGTACGGCTCACCATGGCGATGGCCTGGCCGTCGAGCCGGATCTCTAGCGGCTCTTCAACAGGCAGATAAAGCTCACGGCTGCGACCCTGGTGCTGCGGGTCCACAACTCGCGCCCGGCGCCGAGCCGTTGGTGACGCATTCCGTGCCGAAGAGGTATTGCAGCCCTGAGATGCGCGCGCAGAAGGTGAAGTACTCATGCCGCCCAGCCTAGCGCGTGATGTTCCGCCTTTTCCCGAATGAACTAGACTTGTTGGGCAAAAGTCAGGTGAAAACCTGCCCACGTCCCATCAAGCCTATCGGTCTCACAAGTCAACCCCACCATCCCAACAGTCCCCACTAACCCAAGAACCCCACCGCGAAAGGACCACCATGCCGTCGCTGGACAAGACCGCGCTCATCTTCGAGGGTGGAGGAATGCGTGCGAGTGGAACGTCGCCGGTGGTGGTCAAGCTCCTCCAGAAGGGCGTCGTCTTCCCGCACGTCTCGGGCATCTCCGCGGGTTCCTCAAACACTATTAATTATCTGGGTGGGGACATCGAGCGCACGAAGCAGTGCTGGGTAGATTTCCTCGCCGACCCCAACATCGGCGGCCTTCACACCTTCGTTCGCGGCCGCGGCTACTTCAACGCCGAGTACATCTACGAACACACTACGGACGCTCACGAGGCCCTCCCCTACGATTTCAATGCCTTCAAAAACCACCCCGCGCAGATGCGCATCGGCGCCTTCCGGGTGAGCGACGGCGCAACCGTCTACTGGGACCGCGAGTCCGTGCGCGACCGCCAGGATCTTATGAAGAAGGTGCGCGCATCGTCCAGCATGC
>JBDIAV010000161.1:0-4276 GCA_039812645.1 Actinomycetaceae bacterium | reverse complement strand
ACGGCGTCGACGGCGTGAAGGGCCCCGGCGCGCTGGCCACCAACGGCCTGCTCCACGACGCGGTGCTTGAGTACCTGAAGGGCGGCCAGCCAACCTAGCCGGCAGCCCCGGCCCTGGCCGCCTATGCTTGTCTGACTCGGCTATTTGGACCATCTAGCGGCACCACGGCCAGGCTACTTGGCGATCCATCTTGACTTCTCGATAAGTCAACTTCGGCTCTTCTCGACCTCGCTCGAGCGCATACCGTCCAACCCGGCATCGACCATCTCCCGGAGAAGCGCGGTGAACTCCTCACGGAGCCCCGGGAGCACCTCCTCGGAGTTGGCACCGAACAGTTCATCAAGTGACCAAGTCTGGAAATGAATCTGGCGAGGCAGCATTATGCCGACGCGCCGCACGCCATACAGGTCATTGATGTCGAGGAGAGCGTATCCAAGCAACTGGAACAACGCCCCGCGAAGCCAGGGGTTGGTCACCTTCTCTCGTGCCTTAAGATCAAGGAGCAGATCGCCGATGACCAGGTCACCATCGGCACCACCAACGGCGAGGCCGGCAAGGAACGCCTGATTCGGTTGGTACGGGAGGCCTTCGGCCGCTGCGCGACTCCAGTCCGCGAGCAGTTCTGAGAGCGGGATGTGCATGCGTGCGATGTCCAGAAGTCGCGGCTCTTCAATGCTCATCATCAAGTCAGCGCAGCTCTTAGCTCGCTTGATCTGTCGACCGAGTGCACCGGCCAGCGCCGTGACGGGGCCTGCTCGGTAGATTGCATCGCACCGTGCCAATGCCACCGAGGCACGGGCAACACTCAGGGGATGAGGATCGGGCTCCTTCAAGGTCAGGTACGCCAGGCCTGTAGCAGCCTCGCGGAGCATACGTTCAATGTGCTTGCCGCGGTGAACGACGGTCGGATTACTACCTGGGGCTTGAGCGGGCCAGGTATCGTCCATTAGAGTTTGCGAGCATAGATGGGCTACAGCAACTCCCGGTTTTCCGACATGCAGTTCCTCGTTAGCGAGCGGACCGGGCTTCAACCAGGACCCCGGCAAACCCCTAGGCCACGCGACGACATCAGTAGGTCAAGAGCAGCCGGTCTCTAACGATCTCGGACTCAAGGCTCTCTCCGCCCAACTGGAAGCGCCTGAGCATCGATCTCCCGACCGTGACCCCGACCTCTGACACAAACAAACCATCAGGGAAGTCATGAAGTACCTCCCTTAGTCCTGACTTCTTTGTGCCGTCTATAGACAGTGCCACCCTCGCTCCGCGGGACTTCGCAGCATCGATAGCCTCTACAAGATCGTGCAGCCTGAACCTCTGAGCACCATACAGGATCGTCTGCGAGTCTGAGTAGGGCGGATCGCAATAGACCATGTCGCCTGCCTCTACGTCGTCGAAGGCTTCCCGGAAATCGAGGGTGCGAAACGCGGTGCCTCTTACCCGTACAGACCACTCTTCTACACGTCGCCTGAAGGACGCCGTGGACACAGGTAGATGCGCGCCACAGGGAGTTGACATAGCGCCATCGTCCTGCCGAAAGCGCACCACTCCTCCGTAACACGCCCTAGTGAGGAAGATGAAGTCACGCCCGTTCGGCGATCGATTGAAGCTCTCCTGGGCTGCGCGATAGACCACTTCCTTATCCTCGCCAGCCTCGATACGGTCGCGATACATCGCGTAGTCGGCTACGAGCTGAGCAGGATCCTCCTCAAGTAGTTGCCAGATCTCCATGAGTGGCCGGAGTGCGTCCGAGGCGCACGCTCGGTCGGGAGCCAGTGTCCCGAGCACTCCCCCAGAGCCAAGAAATGGCTCGTGGTAGGTGTTCCAGACCGTGGGAAAGTTGGAGAGGATCTGAAGTGCCAGCCTCTGCTTGTTCCCAATCCACTTCAGTAGCTGGCTCTTGAAGGGTGGTCTGGCGACTCCGATGCCTTCGAGCGGGAGGGTGTCAGTCACCCAGCCCACGCTATCCGATTTTCCGATACCACTCAAGTCGTCGATAGGCTCAACTCCGTGCCGCACAACGATGAGCGAGCGCCGCAGGCGCTTGGTGATGCTGTTCGTCGCCTGCGCCTCGGCAAGTGCCTCACCCAGCAGGAACTCGCCAACCGCCTCGCAGTTCCCCAATCGCGCGTGAGCAACATCGAAAGCGCGCGGCGAAGGTTGGGGGTTCTCGAGGCGCTCGAACTATGTCATGCTATGGACTGCACCTTGGACGACCTCATCACCGAGTACCTGAAGGAAATGAATGCAGCCTAATCGCTACTGGCGGAATCAGGACGAGCAATTCTGGGCCTATGTTCGCGTACTTTCCGAACGTCGAGGCTACGCGAGAAGGGGAGCTGACGCGATCGCGACCTACTCCCTGAGCGAATGCAAGGAGACGCTCCGCTCTCTTGACCGTGATCCTAGCGTGTTGGACATTAGCGACTTAGGATATCGTCTTGTCGAGTACTTCGAGTACCGAGCTGCCGTCTTGAACGACCATATCAGACACAACCTCATGACGGCTTCCGAGGCCGAGGAACTCTTCAACAGCATCGTCGAGGAGAATTGCACGAGCTCCCTAGATATTCGGAACCGAGAGGGAGTGCTAGTCGCCGTGGATTACAAGGTCCGAGGAGGGGTCGACGTACGTGTACCTATGAACAAGCAGAAGGGAGCGAAGCGGGCCCCGGCCTTCCTGACTGGCATGATAAACATCATGTTCTCCCGAGAGCTTCGTGGCTTAATCTTCGAAGACGATCCTCGACGACTGCCAGTGGTAGACCACGAGGGAGAATTGTTGGCGGCGATGTCCCGACGCCTAGATGGGGCGTTCCCTTCATCAGTAAATCCCCGGGCGTTGTGGGAAATCAAGGAGTACTACTACACGACAACATTTGGATCGAAGATCTCAGACGCAGTTTACATCAGCCAACTCGATGGGCACGAGCGTCATGAAATCGTTGCGAAAACCGGCCAGCCTATCGATTTGTATCTCTTCGTCGACGCCTATGATACATGGTGGACGAAAGGTAAGGCCTACCTCTGCCGCCTCATCGACGCCGTTAACAAAGGTGTGATCGACGAAGTTGTCGTGGGTACTGAATGCCTCGATGCCATCCCACGTATCGTACACTCCTGGTGATGGCAAACAAGGGGGCACCACCCCCACTGCTGCCGACCCCACCCGTGCTTGCGCCAGCTAGAGACTCGACCTACGCGCGGAAGGCCTCGGTCGAGCTGTCGCTACTCTGCACCAGACCGGGGCCGTAGATCGCGACATACCAGTATCCGAACAAACTAGCGAGTAGCATCTGTGCTGCCTCTGAACGATCCGTAGCCAGATGCTCGTGCCCCACCTGATTTCGCTTCTTTCGCAGGGCTTGAAGCCCGGCGGCAACCTCGTTCGGCATACTTGGCGCGCCGATGAACTGAAACAGGGAAGGGACCAGCATTCGAAGCTGATGTCCATAACTTGCACCGTCATTGAGAAAATTCTTCACCGTCTCTTTTCCTGCAAACTGGCGGAAGTGATCGGTGAGCACCTTGGAGAGCTTCAGTTCTACTGCGACTTGAGCCGGAATAATCGAACCACGATAATCACCCGTAACGAACGCTTTCGCGGCACTCAAGAGCGGCTGCTGCTCGGGTTCTAAAGCGGCCGGCATCCAGATAGCAAGCACAGTAAAGCCAGCTCCTTCAGGCGGGCTATCTTTGCCCTCTCCAAACCATGGAACTGGATGCACCGTTAGGCAATGGGGAAGCTCTCTTACTTGAAGATGCTGCAATTGCACAGCCGGGAGAGGACCGGGCTCAGAGTCAGCATATGGAGTTATCACGATGTCGATGATCGTCGCATCCGCGGGCACGCCGTGCCTACTGAGGTCCATGGTTAGCGCCACATAGTCCTCTATTGGGCACTGGAAAACCGTCATCACAGCCAGCCCGAGCGAAAGCACGCCAGGAATCAACGGGTTGTCATCGCGGAGGCGATCGAAAAGTAGCCGCCAAAGTCCCTCATTGCGCCCACACGATTCACAGCGCCACAGTCGACCTTCAAAATAGTCGACGAAGTCCTGTGGCGATGCAGATGGCAGGACTTTCCCGCATTCTGGGTTCGGACACGGAACACCAGAGAACGAAGATGACACGCATGAGACTTTAGCACGTATCCACCCGAACAACTGCCCGGTATCCGGAGGGTGCCGCACTTCCCCGTGCGAAGACAAACACCCACATGGCCTCACACACTGTTGATGGTTGGCTACAGCACCCGCACCCGCACCGTCTCGTCGAG
>JBDIAV010000160.1:0-4384 GCA_039812645.1 Actinomycetaceae bacterium | reverse complement strand
ACCAGAGCGGTGGCGGTGTCCCCGAACTCTCAGGGGTGAAGGTTGGATCTCGTGTCCTGCTTGTTTACCCAGCTGACGAGGCCAGTGGCACGAAGGCCACAGTGATGGTTATCGACATTGTCGGCTCGATTCCGAGTGCGTGAAGCGCATAATCCCCGAAAGTAGTTCCGTTTGGCTTGGTTCTGCCCGGTTCGGGTCTGTCTCGTCCGGCTCTGACCGGTACTGAGGCCAGACGATGCCCCTCGTCCACGAGGGGCATCGTTGTTTCTTGGGACGACGGCGACCGCGTGTTACCTCCACAACACCTCACCTCCGAAACGCGTGTCACCTCCGAGATGATCCACGGACTTATGAGTTCGTGCTACATCGAACTACTTCTGCGAACCCGCCAGGAGCGCCTGCACGAAGTAGCGCTGGAAGGCGAAGAACACGAAGAGGGGCACGATCATGGAAAGGAAGGCGCCGGAAGAGAGCACGTCAATGTTGGAGCCGAACTGGCGCAGCTGGGACTGGATCGCCACTGTCAACGGCTGCGACTGCGAGTTCGTGAAGATGAGGGCCACAAGCATGTCATTCCAGGTCCACAAGAACTGGAAGATTCCCAGCGAGGCGATGGCGGGTAGCCCTAGCGGCAGGATGATTTGGAAGAAGATGCGCCACTCGCCGGCGCCATCAATGCGTGCGGATTCGAGTAACTCGCCGGGAACCTGAACGAAGAAGTTACGTAGCAGGAAAATGGCGAACGGTAATCCGAAGGCCACGTGGAAGAGGATAACTCCCACCACGCTGCCGTAGATGCCGATTGTTCCAAAGAGCCGGGCCAGTGGAATGAGGGCCACCTGGAGAGGCACGGCGAGTAGTGCAATGACACCGATGAGAAGCCAGTCGCGGCCCGGAAATTTCATCCAAGCAAAGGCGTAGGCCGCCAAGGCTCCTAGCAGAATCACGAGGAAGGTTGACGGGACAGCAATGACGATGGTGTTCCAGAATGACCCCATGATGGTGGGGTTACTCAGCAGGTTGGCGTAATTTTCCAGCGTGAGTTGTGCGGGTTCGGTGAACGCGGTCCACCATCCCGAAGAGGAGTTATCCCCCGGGGAACGGAGTGAGGTGATAAACAGGCCGATGGTGGGGATCAACCAGAAGAGTGCCACAAATACTAGGAGCACATTGACGATTCCGGAACTGAGGAAGCCGAGGATACGCTGGGCTATTGTGCGTTTCTTGGGAGAAACCGTGCCTTCGGCTGCCACCAACTGGGACTCCGAATTCGTCCCCGTTGCCTCGGGACGTTCTGTCACCTGCGCGTGCTTTCCTGACGTGCTCATCGCTCTCGCTCCTCACGGAAACGGCGGACGTTGATGATCATGGAGGGAAGAACCAGGACCAGCAGGAGAATCGCGAGTGCGGATCCGAGTCCGTGGTTGTTCCCGCCGCCGAAGGAAACGGTCCACATCTCTACGGCGATAACGTTGGCCGCGGGTTTCGACTGACCCGGCGGGATGACATACACAAGATCGAAGATTTTCAACACGTTGATGATGAGCGTAATAAAGACGACGACGAGCACTGGCGAGAGCAGGGGCGCCGTGATCTTGGTGAACACTTGCCATTCGTTGGCTCCGTCCACCCGCGCCGCCTCCTGCAGGCTTCGGTCGATTGCGGACAGCCCCGAAGCAATCATGACCATGGCGAAACCGGCCCAGATCCAGATGTAGGACAGGATGATGACGGCATTAATGAGCGATGGTCCGAGCCAGGAGATTCCTTGGAACCCCTGGTGGAAATTGGTAGCTGGGAGAGCCACCCTGTAGCCGCCACCCGGGTCGAGTCCGTCGATGAGGAAGGTCCCGTCAGCTTCTGTGGTTGCATGTGCCACTACAGAACCGTCAGGTCCAACAGCGTCCACGCGTATGCCCGGGAGCCCCCGCTTACCTTCGTCGATGCTCCCGTTAGTCCCGCCGCCTCCGCTGATGACGTCAAGGAACACGGTTCCCGAGATTTCGTCCGCTGTGGGCGACGACGGCGCCACGGCCTGCTGGGCGTCATCGGGAACGTTTGTCTGACGGATACCGATGAGTGGGAATGTAACGGAGGATCCTGCCGACACGTCACTGACGGAGACGACGACGCCGTCGTCGGCGGTGATATCGAAACCCTCACGAGGGCGCGCCCCGGGGTAGTTTGATTCGCTACTAAATGCGTTCTGGACTCCCGCGATGGTTGCATTGACTACGCCGAGGTTGGGATCTTCTTGGAACATGGTGCGGAAGATGACTCCAGCGGCCAGCATGGAGATAGCCATGGGCATGAAGATGATGAGCCGGAAGGCCGTCTTCCAGCGTAGCTTTTCCATGAGTACCGCGAAAATGAGCCCGAGGAACGTGCAAACCACGGGCGCAATAATCACCCACATGACGTTGTTGCGGATGGCGGTATAGGTGGTGTCGTTCGTGAACATCGCGATGTAGTTGTCGAAGCCCACGAAGGTGGATCCGCTCTTACTGTAGAACGAACGGATGAGGGTATAGATGATGGGATAGACCACCAAAGCTCCCAGCACGATAAGTGCTGGGGCAAGGAAGGATGTGGTGATGAGGCCGCGACGCCACCTGCCGGTCGCACGTGAATCGCGGGTTTTCGGCGAATTCTGTGTGAGGACTGGAGCTGTCTGAGCAGATGGTGTCACGGCCGTTCATCTCCTTGGTTCAGCAGTTTGTGGTGCTGGGAAATATTCGGATTACTCGTAGGCGGACTGTGCGGCCTGCTCGAGTCGCTCCTGGGTACCTGCGATATCCGACGGGTTCTCGTAGAAGGAGATCATCTCCTGCCAGAAGCCCTGGCCGGGAGTTCCGCCGAAGGCGCTGGGGGTCAGATCGGACATGTCGAATCGCAGCAACTCGGCTGCGGTGAGTGATTCTGCGATTTGGCGAGAAGTGTCATCCGGGTACACGGAGGTATCCACAGCCTTGTTGGGGGAGAGGAGGCCACCTGCGGGGATCCATATCTCAGCCGCTTCGGGTGAGGCGAGGAACTTCATGAGTGCGGTGGTGGCGTCGTCGTCGACAAATTGGACGGCGGCGTCGCCGCCGGAAACCACGGCCGGTGCTGAATTATCAATTGATGGGAAGTCATAGAACAAAGCGTTCTCGCCCACTGTCGAATTGCCATCCTCGGCGATGTTACCGGCAACGAAGTCACCTTCGAAGACGGTGGCGGCCTTCGGATCGGCACCGAAGACGGCAGTCACGCTCTCCGGGAATGTGCGCTGGGCTCCGCCGGGCTGAAGAGCGGGGCTGGTCCAGAGCTGAGCCATCACTTCGAGCGCCTTCGTGACAGACTCATCTGTCCACGGGATCTCGTGATTGGTCAGCTGGTCGTAAAGGTCAGGGCCCGCGGTACGCAGGTAAATGTTCTCGAACCAATCGGTCAGCGGCCAACCAACATCGGCGCCCACTGAGATGCCCGAGTATCCGGCGTCGTTGATGAGTTCAAGCTGCTCCAGGAAAGTGTCCCAGTCACCGGGAACAGCGGCGCCCGCTTCGTCATAAAGGTCCGCGTTGTACCAGACGGTGGACTTGTGGGCGGCCTTGAACCAGATTCCGTAGAGAGTGCCGTCCACCGAACCGAGGTCCACCCAGCTCTGGTCATAGTTCGATTCCACATCGGATTTGACGTCATCGGCGAGCGGGATCAGGTTTCCGGCATCTGCCAAAGATTGGAGAAGTGCCGGTTGGCTGATCACGGCCACGTTGGGCGGCTGGTTTCCTTCGATCTGAGCTTGGAGGTAGGCGGGGCCCGTGTCCCCGAAACTGGTGTAGTTGACAGTGGCCCCGGTGGCCTCTTCGAAGGCGTCGAGCACCTTCTCGAAGTTGGCCTGTTCTGCGCCGGACCACGCGGCGGCTACGTTGAGTGTCTGTCCAGAAAAGTCGCCGTCAATTGAAGCATCTGTGTCTGTCTTTTCTCCGCCACAACCTGCAACGAGCGCCAATGCTGCGCCCGCCGCGATTGTGGAGAGTAATCGACGATTGCTACGACGCATCATCTCATCTCCCTTGAATATCGTGTTTGCGACGTCGTCATCTCACACATTTGATGCAAGAAGTGACCTGGCTAACACATTCACACTATGACGTGTGGAGATATAGTGCAAGGGCAAAGGCGAGGGGAAGCAGCTACTGGGTGCCTCCCCTCGGCCTCATTAAGAAAGAAATGTCGGCGTGCGGATGGGCTTTTCAGCTCGTGCTACGGGCATCCTCATATGTAGCATCGAGCATCGGTTGATCCACTGGACGTCCAAAATCGTCGAGCAATTGTACGGATCCCTCTGGATGTCTGCGTAGGTGGATGATGGACACAAGAAGTCCACCCCATACGACAACCA
>JBDIAV010000159.1:0-4397 GCA_039812645.1 Actinomycetaceae bacterium | reverse complement strand
TGGTGGTAAATGTGGCCTGTGCGAGTACAACACCTGGTGTGGTGGAGGGCGCTCGCGTTCCTATAGTGCCACGGGTGATCCGCTGGCTGCCGATCCCTTGTGTTCTTATATTCCTGCCGCGCTGCGGTAGGGCGTTTATTGGGCTGTTGCTGTTCATGCGGAACGTTGTCGTGACGGGCTGTTGCTGTGCGTCGTCGTGCTCGAGAATGGACACTTTTGCCGAGAATTGAGTCCTGGGATACTAGCGTAGGGCTCAATTCTCGACGGGACCGTCCATTCTCCGATGCTCGCTGTTATTGCGGAGTCCCCACAGCTTGAGTGTTCGTTAGAGGACAGGCTGATAATCGACCGATGCAATAAGCTGCTCGACCCGGCGGCGGATCTCATCGCGGATTGGACAGACGGGACACGGGAGCCTCTAGATGCACCTTTGGCATAGAATCTTGGGCATCCACGCTCGCCGGAGAGGATTTGCCGTGTCATCCACTGCTGAACCGCAGGGCTCTACGCCCGACTCGCCTACGCAGGGCTCGCCCATCTACACAAGCCCGCAGACGGTTGCTGAGTTTGCTAATAATCTTGCGGTAGTTCGTGCAAAGATCGATGCCGCTGCGATCCGAGCTGGTCGAGCGCCCGAGGAGGTCCGTCTTCTCCCCGTGAGTAAGACGGTTCCCGAGGAGCGCCTGCGTCTGGCTGTTGCGGCCGGTTGTCATCAACTTGGCGAGAACAAGGTTCAGGAAGCCAAGCGTAAGTGGCAGAATCTTTCGGAGCTTGATGTCTGCTGGTCTGTCATCGGGCACCTGCAGCGAAATAAAGCGAGGGATGTGGCTGCTTTTGCCTCCGAGTTTCAGGCGCTCGATAGCCTGCGTCTGGCGGAGGCGCTGGATCGCCGTCTCGCCGCTGCCGGACGTTCATTGGACGTGTACGTGCAGGTCAACTCGTCGAACGAGCCGCAGAAGTACGGTATCGACCCGGGCGAAACCCTCGAGTTTTTGCGCCAGCTCACCCAGTTCGAGACGTTGCGGGTCCAAGGATTGATGACGCTCGCACTTTTCACGAGTGATGCCGAGCGGGTCCGCGCGTGTTTCAAGGTGCTACGGAACGTGCGCGATGAGATTCGCGAAACCGATCCGGATCTTATCGGTCCGGGTGAGCTGTCTATGGGAATGTCTGGCGACTATGAAATCGCCATCGAAGAAGGCGCCACGTGCGTACGTGTCGGGCAAGCGATCTTTGGTGCTCGGGCGCTTCCGGACAGTTATTACTGGCCGGAAGCTGCCACGCCTAAGACCACGGGTCGGAATGAAGCAACCAGCTCGAACTCGGCCTCCTAACCAATATTTAGTGATCGAGGACCACCAAGAAATGACCGATAGCTTCTACACCATGAGCACTTCTCGTGCGCAATCTCTGGAACTCGACACCCGTCCGGTGAGCGTATTGGCCTTCGGTTCCCAACTCCTTTCAGGTGGAGTGGGGCTGAACGCCGCGCTGCCGGTATATACGCAGGCAGATATTCGTGTGGCCGGAGTGCCCACTCTGCTGCTTAGCAACCTGCCCCATTATCCTTCGGTTCAAACGCTCGATATTCCGGCGGAGTGGATGAGGAAAGCCCTGACCGATCTCGAGGCGACGGGAGCACTCAACACCGTGCGGGCAGTCGCCGTCGGTTACCTTGCCGACCCAGCACAGGCATACGCGATCGCCGACTGGTTCGAGAGTCTTCCCTCCAAGCGGCGCCCGTTCTTTGTCCTCGACCCAACGTTTGGCGACGGGGACGTCGGCTTTTATACCAACCCGGCCGTGGTTCCGGCGATTCGTGAGGCTCTCGTACCGCTGGCGGACATCATGACGCCAAACAGCTTCGAACTATGCCACTTGACGGGTGTGGAGCCGGAGATTGAGGAACGAGCCGCGGATTCTGAGGAGCCGGAGAAGGTTCTCGGTGCCCTTGTCGAACGAGCGCGAACGCTCATGACGGAGCACACGCGTGCCGTCATCCTTACCGGAGTTAGTCAGAACGACGACGGCGCCGCGAAGATCGGCAACATTGTGGTCACCAAGGCTGACGCCACGCTCTTCTTCCTCGATGAAGTGGCGACGCAGAGCAAGGGGTTGGGCGATACTTTTACCACGGCACTGGTTTCTCGACTGCTTGGTAGCGGCCTAGACGGGTCTCTGCGGGGTGGGGACGCTCTCAGCGGCGCCACTCTGAGTGGCGCCGTCCAGGCGGCGTCCGTGCATGTCCAACACGCCATTCTCGCGAGATAAATCCATATGGAAGTTTCATCTTCGTGAGAGGAGCATGTATGTGCGAGACGTACGGTGTGGGGACGCTGACGAAGGTGAAAGGTTGAGAATACTGTGGCGAGAAGTGACGTGCTGATACACGTCGTCGTCAACCATCATTTAACGTAATAACGGGAGCGTGGAGGCGAGGAGGACGTAGACTCCGGTCCCGGTGAAGATACTGACGATGGCATTGTGACGCCAGAAATGCAGGCCAATCGTCACGGCGAGGGCGATGGCCGCTGGAAGAACCTCTGAGGTTGATCGGAGGTTAACGTCGGCGAGAGTGTAAACAACGAGAATGCACATGATCCCCACGGGCATACGTTCGCCGAGGTAGCTGAGCAGCGCGCTGTTGCGAAGTGGGGCCAGCATAGCGAAAGGGATCGCGCGGAGGGCCCAGGTTACGGTGGCGGCAAGAAGGATGCCGGAGAAAACGTAGATGTTGTCAGGCATTGATTTCTCCGCGGTTGCTGGATGTGGGGCTAGAGCTTTTCTTATGTCGTTCTTGTACCCGGCGAGCGGTGAACGACGCGGTCAAACACACGACGAAGAAACCCATAGCAAGAATGAGCATGTTTTCGCGAGAGACCACACGGGCTGCAAGAGCACAGATAATAGCGGTGATCGGAACCGGCAGCGAAGGCCGGGCACGAAACGCCTCAATGCCGAGCACAACGAACAGTGCGGTCACCGCGAAATCCAGTCCGACAATTCCCGGCGGAATAAGGAGACCAAGCCCAGCACCTGCGGTGACAGAGAGAATCCACGTGAGGTGGAGAGTCGTCACAATTGTCATGATCCTGGCTTGCGACCACTGAGCGGCTTGTGGATCGGTGGTGAGTGCGTATGCCTCGTCGGTCAGGGCGTAGGTGGCGTAGGCCTTGGCCAACGTCCCGCGCAGCCGGTGGAGTGGGAAGGACAGTGCGTAAAAGACATGCCGGAAGTTAATAAGGAACGCGCTGGCAGCGATCTGGGAAAAGGGCGCTGCTACAGCAAGCATTCCCACGAGGAGGAACTCCATGGAACCGGCATATACGAATGCCGAGAGAATGGGTGCCCACCACCAGGAAAAACCCGTCTGCACGATGAGAACGCCGAGTGCGAGTCCAAGAGGAACATAAGCGACGCATGCGGGCAGCGCGATGCGCCAGCCGGTGAGCACTTCCTGTTTCGTGGAATGCGGTGAGCTCGAAGAAACCATGCGCTCCATCATAGGCGTGCGGAGTTTTAGTTGCCCGCACGTGCCGACCAGTAGCGGGGCTTTCTACGTTCGTGCGCATACGCGATGATCACGATGCCGTAATCATCGCTGACGTAATACACGACTCGATACGGAAAAGCTCTGACTTTTCTACTGCGAACGGTGGGCAACTCGTCCCAGTCACGGACCGGTGGCCACGCGTTGGGATCCGATTCTATGTCTCGGACTGCTCTAGTTGCGTGTGATGCGAAGTGTGCTCCGATCTGAGCACGACCGTGGTAATAAGAGATCGCATCGAGTAGCTCGTCGGTCGCCTCAGGATGCTCTGTACTCGAATATGTCACCGTTGGAGCTCAGTGAGCAGGGCGGCGACACGTGCATCAGATTCTTCCCGTGTCACTAGTTGAACCTCACCATGTTCAATCTGATTGATCCGACGGCGAAACTCCTCACGCCATGCTGACTCAACGTCCGCATCATCCTGCTGATTACAGTCGGCATCATCAAGTGCTTCCAAGCCTCGCTGAATAACAGCCACTCGATCAGGCAGATCGAGGGCCAAAATAGCTTCATGAATCTCAGCGATACTCATTGACATAACAGCAGTCTACGTCCGGTTGACGGCGATCTGTAGCGTCCGACTGCTGCTGTGGATAACTTGGACCATCAGGCCTGCTGGTGAGCTGGAACATGGCTTCGCTATCGTGTGTGGGCTGTGCCTATTGCACAGGCCCGTGCTGATGTCGAAGCTATCCTCACGAGCATGCGGGCACGTTCGCGCCGAAAGCCGTCGGAGGGCTCCACTAGACTGACGGCGTGGATGAGAACCGTGAGCAGATGGCTGAATTCTCCGCGCCAGTAAGGAACTGGTTCGCGGGTACTTTCGGCGAGCCCACGAGAGTTC
>JBDIAV010000158.1:0-4472 GCA_039812645.1 Actinomycetaceae bacterium | reverse complement strand
GGCACGACGACGAAGTCCGACGCGCGTGAATCTTTTTCACGTAGCGGAGGACAAGGAAGTCGGCTACGGGCAACGCCCGACGACGCCCACCGCTCACGTACCCAACCGGTCACGTACGGGACGCCGCCTCGCCGTCGTCGGAACTACTCATCGTGACAGCAGCAGCTTCTCCAACTCTTCCGGCGTCTCAACGATCCGCCATGCCTCGTCACGCTCTTCGGGCGGAGCTTCACCCCACTCCACAAGGATGGTGTCGAGGCCGTTGGCGGCTGCGCCTTCGATGTCGTGAATGCGGTCTCCCACCATGATGGCTCCTGACGTGTCAATACCGAGCTCCTGGAGCCCCGTCAACGCGTCCTCCACCCGGTGCTGCTTCTTGCCGCGCGATGGATCGTCACCCGACCCACACACCACCTTAAAACGCTCCTCGATACCCAAATGCTGCATAAGTAGCAGCACGGCGTCGCGGCGTTTAGAGGTCGCGATAGCCATGGGCACCCCCATGTCGTCAAGATGCTCCAGCATCGCCCTCACGCCGTCGAACAGCGGAGTATCGTACATGCGTTGGAAGTAATGCCGCCGGTAGGTGGTGATGTAACGGGCCGGATCCTCCGCTCCAAGGAAACCGAATGTCTCCTCGAGCGGAGGGCCGATAAACGGCTTGTAAAACTCAGGTGGGTACTCCTTGCCCTGTTCTTCTTTGAGGGTGAGGTCGAAGCACTCAATGATGATTGGCCCCGAGTTCGCCAAGGTACCGTCAAAATCGAAGATGACTGGATTCACAGATTGATCCCCGAGATGTCGCCGGCTCCCTCTCGCGAAATCTTGCGCTTGACCAGATTCACAACCGTGGTGGGGCCGTCTTCGCCGCAGGGTCCTTCGACAACAATATCGACAACTCCGCCAAGTTCGTCATTGACCTCCCAGCCTTCGGTCATCGGCTCGTCGTGGCCGGGCAGAATGAGCGACGACGCCAGCAACGGCTCGCCCATCTCCTGAACAAGCGCCTGAGTGATCTTGTGATCAGGGATGCGCACACCCACCGTGTGCTTCTTCGGGTGCAGAGTGCGACGCGGAACTTCCTTCGTGCCTTTGAGAATGAAAGTGTAAGGGCCGGGAGTCAGCGACTTGACCAGGCGGAAATCCGGATTATCGACAATGACGAACTGGCCGAGCTGAGCGAAATTGTGGCAGAGCATCGTGAAGTGATGCTTGTCCCCTACTTGCCGAAGCGCACGAATACGATCAAGACCCTCCTTGTTGTCCAAGGCGCTCACCAGAGCATAACCGGAGTCGGTGGGAATCGCGGCCACGTCCCCCTGCCGCAATCGCTCCACCACCTTCTCGACGAGTCGTGGCTGGGGATCAACGGGATGGATCTCAACATAGCTTGCCATTGTCACTCCTCTTTATCCTCGTCCTCGCCACCCACGTGTGTGCCGGGAAGCAAGAGCTGCGGATTGTTCAGTTGGTGAGAACTCTGGATGCCAGAATTCTGTACGGCGGTTATGGTGCTCAGCAGCCCAGAGACTCGCACCTGCTCCGCGTATCTCGTACAATCTGAGCCTATCCAATTGTGAACGGAGATGTGGTGGAGACTAAGGATCCGCTTGAAGCAGCTGCTGAGGCACTAGCTGGCGAAGGCTACGAGAACGTCACGGAAGAGTTCGATCTGAGTGCCGTGGACGTGCTGACGCGCTGGGTGGCGGCCACCGCGATGGAGAAGGTGCGCGGGCGTAAGTACACCGATGCGGAAATCCAAGCAGCGCGCACGCTCGCAGATTTGCTGTAACGACGACGGCGCGGCTCGCCTCGCTGGTTTGCCCGGATAGTTATCTTCTGGGTGACAACTGCCCGGCCCTCACGAAGAGGCCATGACTCCATGGATAGGTGACACCTGTGAACCGTAACTTCTCCACAAAGTCGTTGCCTCCATGAGCTACGGTCACCTAGCTCACCCGATGTAGCCAACGAACAGGTGCACCGGCGCCGGCGTACCGGAAGGGCTCCAGTTCGTCATCCCATGCTTGCCCGAGGGCCAGGTCAACGAGTTTGCGAAGTTCTGCGGGGTTTCCGTCGGAACGCTCAATGGCGGAACGAATACGGTTTTCAGGGACGACGACGTTGCCTGCCAAGTCCGTCTGCGCGTAAAAGATGCCGAGCGCCGGGGTTGCGGACCAGCGCCCGCCCTCGCTCACCGGTGTGGGATCCTCTGTGATCTCATAACGCAGATGCTCCCATCCGCGAATGCTGGTGGCGAGCAGGGCACCCATGCCGATATCCCCGGTCCACGAGAACTCCGCGCGATTCATTCCCGCCATCGCCGGTTGGCCGGTCCAATCGAAGTGAACCTCATACCCGAGCACGTTTGTTAACGCCCACTCCACGTGCTTCTGCAGAGGGGGCGTCACTGAGTGAATAAATATGACACCGTTGGTGGTGTATTTAGTGCTCATGGCGTTCTCCTGCGGATGGGTAACTTTCCCCTTGTCACCCCGGATCGCAAGACACCATCACTGTGCCACAGCCGGCGGGTGAAATCCAGTGCGTATCTCACCGTGAGGCAGCGAAGGCTCGAAGCGCTGCCTGGCGTTCCATACCTTCTAGCACGTTAAGGTACAGCTGACCATTGAGATGGCCTACCTCATGCTGGATACAACGTGCGAGCCTCTCTGTACCCTCGACTACCTTGGGGTTGCCATCAAGATCAATGCCTTCGGCTCTCGCATACGTCGCACGCGGCGCAGCAAAACTGTAGCCGGGAACCGAGAGACACCCCTCGGGAACATGCTGAAGCTCCTCGGAGAGTTCCACGATGACGGGGTTGAGAATGTAATCGACGGTATCACCCAGATGCCAAGAAAAGGCCCGTAACGATACTCCAATTTGGTTTGCCGCAAGCCCGGTACGCCCCGGATCGTTGACGTTCTCCAGGAGATCCTCGACAAGCTGATGGATGTCAGGCGTGATCTCCCGGATCTCTTCGCATCGGATGCTGAGGATGGGATCGCCGATACGGCGCAGCTCGCGAAAGGCCATGGGAGTCTCTAGAGGTCGCGTATCGCGCGCATCGCCTGCTTGCGAAGCGAACGCTCGAGGCGGTCAATATAAAGATGGCCGTCAAGATGATCGACTTCGTGCTGAATACAGCGGCCCATGAGGGCTTCTCCCTCAACAACCTTCTTCTTACCATCCAGATCAATACCCTCGGCCCGCGCGTACCATGCACGCTTCGTGGGGAACCAAAGTTCTGGCACCGAAAGGCAACCTTCATCGCCATCCTGGTACTCATCCTCGGAGAGTTCCACGATGACCGGGTTGAGGATGTAATCAATCTCGCCATCAATATTCCACGAGAACGCACGCAAGGAGACGCCAATCTGGTTGGCGGCGAGACCAGCGCGGCCTTCGTCGTTGACATTCTCCAGAAGGTCTTCAACCAAGCTACGGACGCCGGGAGTAATCTCCTTGATCGGTGCGCACGGGGTGCGGAGAACCGGATCTCCTACAATACGAATCTCGCGAAAAGCCATGGAGCAATTCTCTCACACCGAAGCAGCCACAATGAGCACGAGGAGGCACGCCACATACGAGAAAGGCCCGGAATTACTTCCGGGCCTTCGCTGGCTCCCGCGGTTGGACTCGAACCAACAACCGTTCGATTAACAGTCGAATGCTCTGCCATTGAGCTACGCGGGAATGGCAACGGATAAAACAATAGCAGAGTTTTTCGCCGCTGCAAATTCGCCGACGACGGCGCCCTCTCACCTTCGCTGCAGGTGCTCTACTAGGCAGAAATCCCCGTCACGTCGCGCAAAGATGCTTCTAGCTCCTCGACCCGTTCAGCGTCTGCGGGACCTGATCTGCCATCGATGATCACCTGTGTGAAGAGACTCTCATCGCGGGCCCTGCGCACCAATCCTCGTGCCCGCGCTCCAGACGGCAATTCAGCGTGCTCTTGGTAGAAGATCGAACGGTCGAGGCGCTCGCGAATCACCCACGAGATTTTCTGCTTCTCCCCCTCGGCGAAGGTGATCGTCCACTCGGGCCGCCCATCCACAAATGCAAACGTGATGGTGCGCGCACCCTCGTTCCACGACGCACCTTCGAAATCAAACCACTCGTAGGTAACCGGTTCTTCGGTCGCGCCCGCTCCACCCTGTTCATCCGGCATTGCTTCAGCAGGCGCATAGACGAGACGGTCCGCAAACGGAACGATCCACGCGCCGTCGTCGAGGAGAGCGAAATCGATGGGATGACCACCCAGCCGTGCCACAGGTGCGGGAAGCTTTCGTCCAAAGATCATAGGTGCACTTCTTCCCGATCGACGCCATATACCTGCTGGTCATAAGCGTGTCCAGCATCAAGCACGATACTGTGAGCGGGGAACTCAATAGCCTGCGAATCGTCCTTAGATTGCGCCATGTTCTTACCCGCGAAGAAGCCCAAAATCATGATGATGATGCCAGCGA
>JBDIAV010000157.1:0-4482 GCA_039812645.1 Actinomycetaceae bacterium | reverse complement strand
GGTCGCGAGGGACCATGGGCGACCGTGCCAATAAGTCGCAAGAGCGGGCTTTGATATGTAGAAATCAGCTCCTGGTCGAGGCCAACTTCCTCGCTCACAGCTTCCAGCCACCGAGCCATCTCGGCCATTTTCTGCGGATCATCCCGACGTGTCGTGTCACCCTCCTCAGTAACGTGGAGAACACACCATAAGGTCACGGCCTCTTGAGCCTCTACATCAAACCCGCTGGCAGCGCCCCTCTTACAGTGACATCTGGCGAACAGATGTCTGATAGTGAGACTACCAGTGCCGCAGGATCACACCCCACCCAAAAACAATGGACCTCGGCTTCCACACAAAAATCCACCCACATAAGCGCAACAAATGCGTCGCCACCAATGACGAGAGTCCTACCCGACCCTCAACTACCGAGGAAGGCGGGACGCGATACCGCTAGGTACCGGGTGCATCGCCCTCAATCGCGCTCTCCAGCAACGCCGCCACTACCCGGTTCCGACGCAGCGACGTCCGGCCAGACGGACTAAACTTCGCGAGCTGCCACGGCGGTGCAAGGCTCATGTACGTACTCACAACCACCTCAGGAGTCTCCTCCATGCCGGTCCGCAACCACGAACCAATGATGGTAATGAGGTTATGGACCTGCTGCGAGATGGCCATGGTCACCCACAGCTCAGAGGGCGTCTCACCCTCGACATGCTGAACGAAACCCTCCACGTATTCGCCAAAGACCTTCTCGAAATAGGCGGACATGATGGCCAACACCACCGACTGTCCATCAACAGTGAACACTCGTTCGTAGACCGGCGCATGCTCTCGTGCATGCTCCAGCAGGTCGATCATGATGTGGCGCCAACGCAGAAGATAATCTTCGTGCGCATCGTCAAGAAGAGTGGCAAGAGGCTCGATTTTCGGGCGAATTTGGTTAATGAGGTGATTAGCCAAAAGGCCCGCGGGGGATTCAGCATGCTTGTAGAACGTAGTTCGAGCAACTCCCGCACGCGAGGTCAGCTCGGAAACAGAAATTTGTTCGGCAGGTTTTTCCGCGGCGAGGTCGACAACAGCGCGCACCAACTGTTCGCGCACACGCTGGAAGCGAGGATCATCCTCGGGCCTGCGCTCGGCTTTAGCCACGGCTCAACTCCTCGTTAAACGTTCAATTCATCCACAGACAACAATAGGGCCGCCGATGTTCCGGCGTCAGCACGGTCCGAATGTGCGGAGCGACGGCGCTTACACACTGTCACCAATTTATAGCTTCGGAATCAGCATGGGTCTGTGCACTACGTACAGGCTCAGTGTGATTTCGAAGCTCAATTTTTGCTTACCCAAGCCGCACCGAACCAATCCCGAAGAAACGGCGGGACATGCCAGCCCTCACGGTTTCAACTTCGTGAGAAGACCCGATGTGTGCACTAGGTACAGATAGGGCATGCTGACAAAGTTGAAAAGTCAACACCCTCAACCCAAAACAGGCCGCGAAGAATCCACCTCTCTGAAACAGGTCACGAAGGCTCGTCAATCACCACGATTTTCCGCCGAAATTCACTGAAATCGTGCCGTCACAGCCGCGCTGATTTATGCGAGAAAACCGGCACGAAAATCAACTTCCGCACCGCCGCAACAGTTTCTAATAAACAGGTGTCACGCCCGGGACCTTTGGGCTAATGAACAGGTGTCACGCCACCTAGTGTGGTGGATAGAAGCGTGTCTCAACCCACTTTTTCGCAGTGTGAACCTGGTGAAGCGACATAACCAACGCATCACGGGTCGCACGGAATTGATAGGCATACGCCCGAATTTGAAGGAGAAAAAATGACCCAAGTTCTCGAAAACAAGATGCCTCCGCCTGAGAATCTCCCGCACAACAGCTCCACCTTCAGTAGTTCCCCAGCCAGCGGCCACGTCGGCACCGGAGCTCCCGCGATCTCCGGCCCCTCTCGCCGTTCTTTCCTTAAGTGGTCCGGTGTAGCGGCAGGTGCCGCTACACTCGTCGCTACCACCACCGACCTCGGCATGCCCGGCACCGCCGCGGCCGCCAACACCGAGGGTATGGCGGGTGTGGACAGGACCGTATGGTCCGCCTGCATCGTCAACTGTGGATCCCGATGCCCGCTGCGGTTGCAGGTGAAGGACGGCGTCGTCGTTCGTGTATTGCCGGATAACACCGGTGATGACAGTCTGCTCAACCGCACCATCCGCGCGTGCGTGCGCGGGCGCAACATGCGCCAGCGCATCTACAATCCTGATCGCATCAAGAAGCCGCTCAAGCGGGTGGCGGGCGCCAAGCGCACCGAGGGGAAGTTCGAGGAGATCAGCTGGGACGAGGCGCTCGACCTGTTGGCCGAGAAGCTCAAGTACACCTACGACACCTACGGCCCCGAGGCGATCTACAAGAACTATGGCTCCGGCGTGTGGAACGCACACATCGCCTACTCCGGTGGCTGGCATCGCCTCTTTAACATTCTCGGAGGCCACCTCGGCTACTACGGTAACTACTCGTATCTGCAGATCACGCAATGCACCCGCTACTTCTACGGCGCCGACGACGAACAGCCCTCGAACTCCATCGAGGACGCTATCGAGAATTCCAAGCTGCTCGTGCTGTGGGGAAATAACCCGCAGGAAACTCGCATGTCCGGCGGTGGCGTCACCTTCACCACGGCTCAGGCGAAGAAGAATGGGCTAAAGATCATTGTGGTGGACCCACGCTACTCGGATTCGGCGTCGGTGCTTGCAGATGAGTGGATCGCACTGCGCCCGGGTACGGATACCGCGCTGATCGCTGGCATGATCCACGTGATGATGTCGGAGGGGCTGCACGATCAAGCCTTCCTGGATAAGTATTGCGTGGGCTTCGACGAGGAGCACATGCCTGCGGGCGCTCCCCCGAACTCCTCGTACCGCGCCTACATAGAAGGCAAGGGATACGACAAGATCGAGAAGACACCCGAGTGGGCTGCAGATATCACCGGCGTCCCCGCGGATACCATCCGCAAGTTCGCCCGCGAACTGGCCCTTGCCAAGCCGGCGAACATCACGCAGGGCTGGGGCCCGCAACGCCACGCGCATGGCGAGAATCAGGCCAACGCGATCTACCTACTCGCGTGCGTGACCGGCAATGTCGGACTTCCCGGCGGCGGTACCGGCGGCCGCGATGGCTACTACTGGCCCGTCACCCAGTGGCTGGATAACGGCGAGAACCCGGTCGAGACCTCAATCTCCTGCTACAAATGGACCGATGCCATCGACCGCGGCCCGGAAATGACTGCCCTCGCCGACGGCGTCCGCGGCCGCGACCGGCTGAAGACGGGCATCAAGTTCATGGTGTTCTACGGGTCCGCAATGGGTTCGTCCCAGCACGGCGATATCAACCGGACGCGGGAGATCATCAACGATGAGACCAAGTGCGAGTTCATCGTGGGCATGGACAACCAGATGACGTCCACCATGAAGCTGTGTGATTTGGTTCTTCCTGATACGACGACGTCGGAGCGTTGGGACTTGGTTCCGAATGAGTACACCGGCGATATGGCCTACGAGATCATGTGCGAACAGGCGATCGACCCGCTGTACGAGTCGCGTACGGCTATCGATGTGACCACCGCGCTGGCGGAACGTCTCGGCGTGCTCGATAAGTTCGCCGAAGGCAAGAAAACCACCGAAGACTGGGCGCGCGAGCTGCAGGCTAAGAGCCGCGAGGAGAATCCGCATCTTCCGGACTTCGAGGAACTGCGCGAGCTGGGTGTGTACCGCTACCACGATCCGAACGGGCTCTACGTGGCGCTCAAGGATTTCCGTGAGGATCCGGAGGCGAATCCGGTGGATACGCCGTCGGGCAAGATCGAGATCTATTCGGAGAGATTGGCCGAGCTCGCGGCAACCTGGGAGTTCCCAGAAGGACTTCCAGGGGACGAGATCACACCAATCCCGATGCACGTGGCCACGCGCGAGAGCGCCGAGGAAGCGCGCACTAACAAGAAGTACCCGTTGCAAATGATCGGACACCACTACAAGAGCCGCACGCATTCCACGTACGGCAATCTGGCCAACAATCTTGAAGCCCATCCGCAGAAGATCTGGATCAATGATCTGGACGCGGCAGCCCGTGGCATCAAGAACGGCGACCTCATCCAGGTGTTCAACGATCGTGGACGAATCGAGTCTCCAGCGTTGGTGACGCCACGCATCGTCCCGGGAGCCATCTCGGTTCCCCAGGGCGCGTGGGTGAAGTTCGACGAAAAGGGCATCGACCACGGCGGAGCTGCCAACGTTCTCACATCGTTGCATCCAACACCGCTATCCAAGGGCAACGGTCAGCACACCAACCTGGTTCAGGTTGAGAAGGCCTAGGAGTGTGAAAAATGAGTGAGTCATTCACCACGTCGGGTGCTGGCTATGGGTTCTTGTTTGACCAGACACTATGCAACGGCTGCAAAGCCTGCCAGATCGCCTGCAAAGACAAACACGACCTCCCCCTAGGAG
>JBDIAV010000156.1:0-4537 GCA_039812645.1 Actinomycetaceae bacterium | reverse complement strand
TCGCCACCATCCACAATGAGTATTTCACTGTGAAGCTTGTGGCGGATATCCGTCAGGCGATGCGTGACGGCAGCTACTCGGAGTTTAAGAGTGAGACGTTGGGCCGTTTCTACGCTGGAAATTGGGGAAGGGTCGACGGCGGCCTGGGGTAACGCCAGTGAAGATGAGTATGGCGTCTTGGTCAGTTGAAGGGTCGACGGCGGCCTGGGGTAGCGTCCGCTGCAACCTCGGTTTTTCCGGCGGCAGAACCCGGTTTTCCGGTGGTGCAACCCTGGACGTTCCGCCGTCCCGGGACGTTCCGCGGTAGCTAGCGCTGCAGACGCCGTCGTCGACCAGAAGCCATCTCTCCAAAGAATTGAGGAAAATAGAAAGAATTGAGCCAGTGGGCGTGCTAAAAAGGCTCAATTCTTTCCGAAAAACTCAATTCTTTGCGAGATGGCGGCGGCTCCCAAAGTGTTACACGCTCAGAATTTGGGCTGTCTATTCCGTGATGGCTACCTTCGAGAAATCCGGTGATGGCCCCTTCGAGCGATCCCGCGATGATTTGATTTCGTGGTTGATGTCGCGCGACACGCCCGAGCCTTCGAGCGATCCCGCGATGGCTACCTTCTAGAAATCCCGATGCGACGCCTCACGTAAAGCCGTGAGCTGCTCTGCATCGGGGAAGCCCGTGATCTCCCAGCGCGTTGGCCATGCGCCCTCGACCTTGCGGAAACCTTCGCCCCACACCTCCCGAGCTACGCGAGCGCGTACGGACACCTGCTCGCCGCGATCTTCGTCCCAGGGCATGCCACTTCCGTGGCGGATGAAGGTGATGAACTCGGTATCTGGAACTGAGCCGTAGGAGTCCTGATTGGTCCACTGCGTATTCGAGACATAGGCTCCCGAGCGCAAGTGGTGCACATCGTAACTCTTGAGAACTCCGAACTCGCCGGGTATCTTTCCCATTTGAATAACTTGCTGGTCGTAGATGCGTTCGCGATAGGTGGTGCGTAGATCGCTGAGCACATTGGCGGCAGGATGATCGGGCATGGGGATCCACTCGCTCCAACCGTCGGAGGCGACGGTGTGTGGAAGTGGATAGATGGCGTCGTCGTCCCGCTCATGGCCGCGCAACGAGTTGAAGACCTTAGCCAAGCTGGGATCGTCGGCCATCACCACGAACATGGATGTCCGGCTGGCGGGAACAAATAGCGGGAGGGCGCCCGGGTACTCCTTGGTAAGTGATTCTGCGATCGTCTGTGTCATGTCCAGGTCGGTGAACCAGGAACTTTGGTAGTTGTGAGGCGAGGCGAGAAGGAAGACCCGCGCCCCCGACACGTTGGCCATGCCAAGTTCCAGTCCACTGTTTCCCTGCTCTAGGTTGTAGGTGCGCAGTTCTTCGACGGAATGGGTGAAGATCTCGCCCAACTCCTTGTCCTCTCCACGCTCCTCGAGATCTGAGTAGAAGAGAGGTTCGATGGTGTCCGGGTGATCATCGGCGAGCCCCACTCCAATAAAGTCTGTGAGAGGAATAAAGACCATCGAGTCTTGGTTGCCCACGCCCTGCGACGCGAGGAAGTAATCGGCGGCACGCACGATCGGAAGTGTACGAACGGGCCCGTCGCGGACGTCGTCGTCGGTGGTGGGGAAGGCGTCTCCCATAAACGAGGGGAAGCCGGAGTTGCTACGGCCGGACGCGGGGGTAGCGCCGGGGAAGGCGCCCATGATGGCGTCGAAAATCGAACCGAAGGCGGAACGGGAATCACGCTTCTCCTCGGGGAGGTCGCGTGAGGGGCCGGATTTTGGGTCGACGACGGCGCCGCTGCTTGCGTCCGTGCCCGCCTGCGAATCTTTGCCGCTCGGGTTGCCGGAGGGGTTTCTGGGACTGGTGGCCCCGGGTGTTCCTGTGGGTGATCCGGAATCTCCCTCGCTGACGGCACCGGTGGCCTGTGTGACCCCGATGGTGATCAGCCGGTCAAGAAGTTTGCGGCGGATCTCTTCGGGCTTGTCCTCGGCGATCATTTCGCTGGGGCGAAAGCGGAAGGCGCGACCGTCAGGAAGGAGGATGTCGAGCCATTGGCCGTCGGCGCTCACAAATGCTCCCTCAAGGTCGGGATGCTCTGCCGCGACGTCCAATACCCAGTCCATGAAAGAAGCCATGTCCCTATTCTCCCTGTTCTTGCTGGTGGAATGGAATCAAATAATCAATTAGTGGAAAATGCTGTTGGTGATCTGGTGGGAATCTGGTGAGCAAGAGTGCGATATACGAAGATTAATCGCCCTTGTTTGAGAATCCGTGCAGAAAATGTGTGACATTGCCGTCCATTGGTGGATATAACTGAGCGGGCGTGCCCAAATTCGGGCGGCCTCAAGGGGCCCTCGACTAGACTGAAGGTTCAACGATGAAGGGACATGAGTGGCGAAGCGAGTGACGCTGACCGATATCGCCCGCGAAACAGGGCTCTCGGCTGCAACGGTCAGTATGGTATTGAACAACCGGCCGGGTTCGCGCATCTCGGAATCTACTGCCTCTCGCGTGCGGGCGGCGGCTGAGGCGCTTGGTTACTCGCCGGATGTCAACGCTCGCGGTCTGCGAACTGGGCGCAGTAACGCCGTCGGCTTCATCTCTGACGAAGTCACTATTACACGCTTCGCCTCCGCCATGATTCGGGGTCTGCTCGATATCGGTGGCGAGCGCGACTACGTGGTGATGATGGCGGAATGTAAAAACGGCTCTCCCGAGGTGGAGAACGCTGTGAAAGCCATGGTTTCTCGCCGTATCGACGGCCTCCTTTTCGGCCAGATGTCCGCCCGTCGTATTGAGATCCCTCGTGCGGCAGGGTCGGTGCCCGCCGTTATTATCAACGGGGCCGCCGACGGCTGCCAAGGAGTCCTCCCCGATGAATACCCGGCGGGCATTGAGGCCGTGGATTACCTGGTGCGTGCCGGGCATCGCCGCATTGGCCTACTGGGGCAGCGGGAAGAGGAGCTTGCCCCGGAGATGTCGGCGACGATCGGTGTGCGCATGGCCGGAATCAATGAGGGGATGCGCCGCGCCGGGTTGGAATTCCAGCGGGCAGTGCCCGGCGTTGAGTGGGAGCCAGAGTTCGGGTATGCCGCCGCCATGGAAGCCCTGGAAGATCGCTCAATTACCGCCCTTCTGGTGGCCAATGACCGCGTTGCCATGGGCGCATACCAGGCGGCGCAGACTCTCGGTTTGTCCATCCCCGAGGATATTTCCATCATGTCGTTCGACGACGAACAGTTGGCCGAGTACCTGCGCCCCCAGGTGACCACCATGCGTCTGCCTTATCTGGAGATGGGCAAGGCGGGCATGGATCTACTTCTCCAGGGCATCGAGCCGGATGGCGATGTGGCGCGTGGTGACGGTTTGCTGCGGGCTGAAGGCGAGGCGGCGTGGACGCAGGGCGAGGCGGCTCGGGCTGAAGGTGGCCCGGGCGGCGTCGGTGAAAGTGCGTGCGAGTTTGAGCCGGTTCTTATTCCGATGCCGTTGATTGAGCGCGGGTCGGTTCGCGTCCTTCGGTAGGTTGCGCGAAATGTGCGGGCTTGAGGGTTGTAGGCCGCGGGCCCTGTGAGTTGTGGTTCGTGGGCCATACACGTCCTGATTGTGTTCAGTATTGAATACATGGATACACCTGGGCCTTTGGTCCTCGGCGTGTGCTAAAACGATTTTGTAAGTTAGTTATTCGATTCAGCACTTTTGAGAAAAAGCTTTCGGGGAGTGGTCTCCGGTGCTATGTTTGCTTCGAGCTAAATCGGTTAAGCGTTGATGCCTAATCGATTGCGCAAAGGTAACTCACGGTGCGGCTCAATGGTTGAGTCCACCAACTTCGAAAGGAGAACTGTCCGACGATGGCCAGTTTCACACAATCTTTCAAGAACACGGGGTACATGCAAAGTTCCCTGAACATACTGCTGTTCTTCATGTCCTGGGGCATTTGGTGGTCATTCTTCCAGCTTTGGCTGAAGAAGGAAGCCGAGTCCGGAGGCCTTGGCTTCACCAACACCCAGGTCGGCACCTTGTACTCGGTCAACTCGATTGCCACCCTCATCCTCATGTTCATTTACGGAACTATGCAGGATCGCATCGGCTACAAGCGCACTCTTCAGGTGTTCATCGCAGCCATCTCCGCGCTCGTCGGTCCGTTCATGATCTATGTCTACGAGCCGTTGCTCAGAAGCAACTATATGGTGGGCGTCGTCGTCGGTGCTGTTGTTCTTTCTGCCGGATTCATGGCCGGTGTCGGGCTTCTTGAGGCCCTCGCTGAGCGCTTCTCCCGCCGCTACAACTTCGAGTACGGCCAGGCCCGCGTGGGGCTCCTTCGGCTACGCCATTGTGGCCCTCGTTGCAGGCTTCCTCTTCACTATCAACCCCCACTACAACTTCTGGGCAGGCTCTGCACTCGGACTTATCAACTTGTTGATCGTTCTTCTGTGGAAGGCTCCGGTCCCCGAAGCCGAAGCTAACGGGCAAATCGAGAAGGCCAGCTCCCCCGGAATTCGCGAAATGGTGGCAGTGCTGCGCATGCCAGCG
>JBDIAV010000155.1:0-4601 GCA_039812645.1 Actinomycetaceae bacterium | reverse complement strand
CGCTCACTTTCTCGCCCACCTATTCCTCGCCTTCTCGCTCACTTTCTCAGCTACATCGCCTATCTTTCTCGTCCTGTCTCACCGAGGCTCTGAGCTGCCAAACGAGTGACGATTTCCCATACGAGTGACAGGTTTTCCCACGGAAAATGCGCTACGTGTTTCGGAAATCGTTACGTCTTTGGGAAGGGTCGATGGTACGCGGGCGGGCGGACTCGCACAGCGCCATGACGCCCGCGGTTCCCACCGCGAGGATCACCGCCCCAGCCATCGCCATGCCATAGTTGTCCGCGCCCGGCCGCCCCAGCAGCCGGGCGATAAGCACCGGCAGAGTCTGACGCTCGGGGGAAGCAAGGAAGCTCGTTGCACCAAACTCTCCGAGCGAGATGGCAAACGCGAATCCCGTGGCCAGCCCAATGCCCCGCAACATAAAGGGCCCGTCCACCGTGAGCAGCACCCGCAACGGTGAAGCCCCCAGCGTCGCGGCTGCTTCGCGCAAGCGTGGATCGATGGCCCGTAACACCGGAACCAACGAGCGTATGACCAGCGGCAACGCAATAACGCCCTGCGCCAGCGGCACCATCCATCCCGACGACGCCAGATTCAACGGCGGCCCTTGCAACGAAATAAAGTAGCCGAAGCCCACCGTCACCGCCGAAATGCCAAGCGGCAGCATGACAAAAGAATCAAGGAATCCCTGGCCGCGGGTGAGCAGCGGCCGACGGCGCGTCGGCCGCGACAACACCAATGCCAGCGGGACACCAATGACCAGCGCAATCACCGTAGCCTGCAAAGCAATAACCACCGAATTCTCCAGTGCCTGCACCACCGTGGTGCCGCCCGTGAACCCTTGCCCGGAAGTGGTGAGCAACCGGAAATTCTCCAGACTCCACTGCCCACCCTTGTGCAGCGCCCGCGCCACCAGCGAAGCCATCGGTGCCAGCAGTAGCGCTACGACCACCACAAACGTCAAAGTGATCGCCGCCCAGTCCGCCACACTGCGCCGACGTAGCCATGTTTCGTTCATCCGCAGCGGCACGTCGGCACGCATACGGTTGCTCACCACGAGCGCCGCCGCCACAATGACGAACTGCACACACGACAACACCGCGGCGGTCCGCAGATCCAAAAAGGTGGTGGTCTGCACCCAGATCTCGGACTCCAAGGTGCCGTAACCCGGCCGCCCCAGCGTCTGCACAATGCCGTACGCCGTCGAACAGAAGAGGAAAACGAGGCTCGCCGCCGAGCCAATCGCCGGACCAAGATTCGGCACCGTCACCGTGAAAAACACCCGCGGCCCCGAGGCCCCCAGCGTACGAGCCGCCTCCTCCATGCGCGGATCCAAGCCTGCCCACATCGAGCCCACCGTACGCACCACGACAGAAAAGTTGAAGAAAATCATGGCGAGCACGACGGCCGTCGTCGTCCCATCCAAACCGAGAAACTCGTAGGCGCCGCCCTTACCCAGCAGGGCCCGGAACGCCACGCCCACCACAACCGAGGGCAGCACAAACGGAACCGAGGCGATCCCCCGTAGCAGACGCTGCCCCGGAAAACGACACCGATAGAGCGCGTACGCGCCGGGGATCCCCAGCAGCACCGAACCAATCGTCCCCGCCCCCGCCATCCACAGCGTCTGCCAGACGATCCGCCACGTCCGCTTTTGCGCCAAAACCTCAGCAAAACCAGTGAGGTCGAGCGTGCCGGATTCCACGAAGCCGCGCGCTAGCATCGCCCCCACCGGCCACACGAAGAACAGCCCAAGAAAAATAAGCGGAACTACCGTGGCCGTCCCCCACACGAGGGCGGCCACAGGATTCAGCGGCACACGCGGCTTCTTTTCAACGACGACGTCACGACTCCCGGTAGTCACCGGCCCACCCACAGACACGGGTAGTCCGCAACGAAACTGGGCATCGCCGTCATGTGCAGAGGTTCCGCGAATAGGTTCGGCCCTGACGAGGATGGTGCGGGGCGTGACTGGCACGGCGGACAGCAACACAGTTCGAGGTGTGAGTACGTGTACTCACGACCGAGAACCAGGACGCTAACTGCGGGCTTGTCCCCACAACGATCCTGCACCGAGAGTGCCGGTGAGTGGACACAACGACGACATCCGAAACCACGAGTGCTTGCACTCGATGGTAAGGATAAGGAAGTTGCTAGAGGACGAAGTCCGCACGCCGCCAGACAAGATTCCGTGACATCCGCAGTAGGCCATGACCTATTGGCGGGACCTCGTGACCGGTGCACTACCGAGCAGTCTCTTCGTACAGCGTGGTCCAGGCCTTGATCCAGGCGTCGCGGTTCTCAGCCACCTGCGCCTCATCTATCTCGATCGGCTTGTCAGTCAGCTGCGCGTACTTCTCCCACTCGGCAGGTAGCGCGATATCGGCATTAACCGGGTACATGTACATGTTGGCGGGGATGGCCTCCTGCACCGGGTCGGAAAGGAGGAAGTCAACAAACGCCTGCGCGCCCTCGGGATTCTTCGCGCCCGCGACCACGCCGGCGTACTCAACCTGACGCGTACACGTGGCGTCGAGCGAACCGGTCGCGCCCTCCGTTTCCGCAGGTGAGGACGCATACGACACGACCAGCGGGTAGTCACCCTTCCCCTCGGAGGCTGAGAAATCGGAGTAGTACGCGTCCGACCACCCAGACGCCACCTTCGCGCCGCCCTCAAACAACTGCTTCCAGTACGCCTCGTAGCCGTCCTCCCCTTTGGCGCCGATCGTCCCAATGAGGAACGCCAGACCTGGCGATGACGCCGCCGCGTCCTCCACCACAAGTAGCTGTGCATACTCGGGCTTGGCGAGATCGTCGAGGGTCACCGGCTCCGCCACGCCATTGTCCTTGAACCAGGCGTGGTCCACGTTGACGCACACATCGCCCATGTCGATCGGGGTGAGCGCCTCATCAAGCACATACTGCTGGGCGCTCTCCGGTAGATTCGCCGAGGTGTAAGGAGCGAAAACACCCGCATCCACGGCCTTGGCCACCGAGAAATTCTCCACGCCGTAGACCGCGTCCACCGTGGGGTTATCCTTGGAAAGAATGAGCTGATTGACCACCACACCGGCATCGCCCGGCGACGTGGTGACCACCTTATAACCCGAATCCTTCTCGAACTGTTCGATCAACTCATCGGGAATATTGAACGAGTCGTGGACCAGCACATTGATGGTTGTGGCGTCACCGGACTTGCCGGAAGCGTCCGTACTGGAGCCGCTGGCGTCGCCGTCGTTCGAACTGGAACATGCAGACAAAACGAGCAGCAGCGCGGCCGAACCGGCAAGTGCTGTGCGGCGCGCGTGGCCCGAGAACTGGAACATGCCATCCGCACCACGTGATGCGTTTCCGCATGAAATCTGACGATGTACTGCCATTTTTCCTCCAATCAAGGAGGGCCCACCTTGCGGTGGGGAGAGAACTCGACTCCCTTGCGCCGGTACTAGCCGGATCAGGTTCGAGGGTCTGCGTATGCACTCTCAGCGCCCCATGGCGCTCCCCTGTCGTGTTTCCCAGCGTACCCGAATGAGGGGCTGGTTTGTTTCGTGGGCGTGTGGTGTTGGCTGCCGCCTTTATTATTGGCAGCCAACACCACACGCCCACTGAGAAACTCACATTCGGTGAAACTCACCCTATCAAGCAGTAATCAGCTCAATCGGGCCGTCGCCGCACCACGCTACGCGGCAACCGGCGTGGCCACCCCAGAATCCTTAAGATCCTCGGCGAGTTCGCCGCCAATCTTGTCCAATCCGTACCACTTGGCGGTAGGACGCATGAGAAGCTGATTGACCACCACGCCCACAACCGCGGAAACAATGGAGAACACTATGACGTCGCGCATCGGTTCGGTGTAGTCGTCCTCATGCGGGTGCTCGCGCCCCACGACCGCCTTCCAGACGCCGTCGGCAATCTTGTTGGCCAGGTATCCGGAAACAATTCCGACGCCCGCGCTCACAACTCTCCAGCCGATATTCATGCCTTTTCCCTTCGTTGTGCCGTTAGCGCTACGTTAGCGCTTATCTTTCTCATTATCGACCGCTACCGAGTGAACGTGCAGGTCTTCGCGCAACTCATCCACCACAAGATTCTCCAGTCGAGCCGTCCCGGTACGGTAACCGGCACGCGCAAGCATATGCGCGGAGATCGGCGAGGTGATGAGCTGAAAAGCAATGACTAGCACCATCGTCCAGGTCATCGTTGAGTCACGAACCAGCAGGGCTGCCCCAGTGAGATTGAGAATCAAGGACAGGACCTGGGGTTTCGTGGCGATATGCTGGCGATCGAGCAGGTTCCCCTGCCGAAAAATTCCGATCGCTGCAATAAGGGTGAGCGAACATCCGGCGAATAGAAACAGCGCTCCCAGAATCTCCAGCAGGCTAACCATCGGAATCCTCCTCCGAACCGTCGGGATGAACCGGGGCGATTAAATCTTCGTCCTCGGCCTCTTCTGCTGCTGCCTCAGCAGCGGCGATGACGCGCTCTTCCTCGATGGTGAGAATGCGTCGCTTACCTGGGTCGTCAGGGCGGGCAGCTCGCGCGACAGCCACCGATCCGAGGAAGCCCACCACCGAGACGACGACGAACACGGCCAG
>JBDIAV010000154.1:0-4643 GCA_039812645.1 Actinomycetaceae bacterium | reverse complement strand
TATCGACTAGTATCTCGTTTCGCTCTGGGCAGCATGAATGGACCCTATAGTCTGGTGAAGAGCATGATGGGCGCCATGTCAATTAACAATCGGCAGCGCCAGCAAGTTGGAATTGAACTGAGGGCTCTGCGCACACAGATTTCAACCACCGACAAGACTTTGGCCGAGCGCTTGGGCTACAGCGTCCCTACACTCAACGCAATTCTTACGATGGAGAACGGAGTCGATCCGTATGATGTGTGGCGAGTTCGCGACTTCCTCGTTGCCGTCGCCACAGAACAGGGAATCGACGTCCCTGACTTCAGCATCCTTAAAGATTCTGGCCGATCCTCCGCGGAAGTCTGGTTTGGGCAGTGGGATGTTCCAAGCGCAGCGGGACTCTCACCGCACCCGAGCTAGCACTACCAGTATCTGTGTATCGCCTAGCGATTGAGGTTTCAGCTTGAGATTTCAGCGGATGATCTACAGGCAAACTCAACACCACGACCACAACGAAAACCCCAACCAGATCATCAACAAATGACCGACAAGCCAATGGCTGCAATCGGTAGCGCTATTCCAAAAACGGCCTACTACCTCCAGGAACAAAAAACTCGCAGAACCTTGTGGTTCTGCGAGTTTGCTCGGTACCCCCAACCGGATTTGAACCGGTGTTACCGCCGTGAGAGGGCGATGTCCTAGGCCGCTAGACGATGGGGGCCTCAGGATTACTTAGTTCCTCAACGTTGCCATTGATTCTCTTCGTTCTCCAGTACCCCCAACCGGATTTGAACCGGTGTTACCGCCGTGAGAGGGCGATGTCCTAGGCCGCTAGACGATGGGGGCCAATGCACTGATGTGCGTGAATAAACTATTCAGTTATTCGCTGGGGTACCAGGACTCGAACCTAGAACGGATGAACCAGAATCACCTGTGTTGCCAATTACACCATACCCCAAGGTATTTTGCCGCCTGCTTCAGGTTTCCCTGATCGGCGACAGCAAAGAACTCTACCGGGATCACACATCGGTTTCAAATCGGTGACATGATAGCTGGATCACAGGCCGACTTTTCGTTGTGGTTGTGCGTCTTTCCGACGACGACGCCACCCCTCGCCCACCTCCTCACCCTCCGTTTTCCTCGCCCCCAGCCCACAGCTGCCATACGTGTTATCCACCACTAACAAGGTGGGTGGCTAGTCATCGTCGTGGCTAGTCGCCGTCGTTCAATTCGCCCGTAAGCAGAGCAAGCGCTTCCTCGTACTCGCGCTGGACGTCGTCGAAACTCCAAACAGGATCGGCCGGCCAGGAGTTCATCGGGTCATTGAGCCACACAACGGAACCCGGCTCCCATTCCGCCATCATGGTCCAACATTCGCGAACCCCGCGCGAGCCGGGAATCCCCACACGCACGGGCACGTAGGCGGCATCGAGGGCTCCCAGCACACTGAGATGGATACCGTCGTACTCCTGGGAGGCGCGTTCCCAATCAACGGTTACCCACACGCCGCGTGCGTTGCCGCCCCACAGCTCCGGAGTCGCCGATCCCGAGGTGGGCAGCAACACCATCGGGTATCGCCCCACAAGCTCGATCCAGTCCCGGATCCCATGGATCGTCAGGACACGATAGTCCTCCCGTCCAAGAGGTTGGCGAATGTACGCGCACAGCGGTGCATCTCCAGCGTCGGTACCAAGAATCTGGCCAGCGCAGCGTGCGGAGTCAAGTCGCGCACGTTCCTGTATGTAGCGTTCCTTGATCACGTCCACAAAGGTTTGGCCTCTGCCCGAAAGGACCCCTGATGACTCCGTCTCAGCCATGCCAACCTTCAACTCTGCCTCGGTGGCACTGATCCACTCCGGCTCCGTGGTACGAGAACTCGTTGGGTGCCTGCCCTGCATCTGGAGGGAAGGATGCCCCGCGTGGCCGTCAATGCGAGGAAGATCGCGGAACTCCTTGTCGAGGGTCTTGACCTCTGTCCTGACCTTGCGCGCCCGTGTAAAGGAATGACCGCTTCCCGCTTCCCGTATAACCTCATCGGCCATCGGCGAACCTGCAGGAGCAATGCTCACTCTATTCTCATCAGCTGGCCAGTGGTAAGCATAGTTGGCCGGATCAAACGACTCACTCCACCAAGCCAGTCCCGGTAGATCAAGAAGGCGAAGTGTCAGCTTATCTAGGCGTTCACGAACGTCCGCACCGCACAGGGCATCAATGACCATATCCTTCTCAAAGGTGCCGTATGCGTAGGTGACCGTCACGGAGCTCAAGGATCTCAGCGCAAGGCGAGCCAGGACGTCGTCGTTCTCCTCACCTGGGACAAGCTCGCCCTCGGGAGCATCGAGACCGGCAACAAGCCAATTGATGGAGCGAATTCCCTGTTCTTCACAATAGATCTCAAGTTCTTCACGGTCCCGTGGCGGCTCCGGGAACCCGGGAGGGAAAGCCATGACCCCTTCGCTGTCGCCTGCCCCTCCCAAGGACGCTGCCAGCTGCCCACTGCCAGATTCGTCCTGTGCTACACCACCAACCCACGCAGTGGACGTCAGGAATAAACCTGCGCTGCCGCGGATCGTCATCTCCAGGACAGTGTCAAGCTCGTGCAAGCTTTCGAGCCCATCAGCCCATGTCGCGCGCTGTTCCCGACCCGGAGTACCCAACTGCGCAAGAGAGCGCGCCAGCTCCCCCAGCCAGGTGCGCTGGATGATACCGGGGCGAACCATGCACTCCTTTGGGTCCACGATCCAACTGCCCTGCTGCTGCGCCTTACGTCCAAACATGCATCCAGCTTACAAGCGGAGGCCGGATGGGAATGTCAATAGTGGATCATCTGGTTTCGGGCTGCGTCATCCCATGTGACCCTTAGATGGAGAAATCGACCCCAATAGGTTCGATATGTGTTGCTAAGGGTCACATGGGATGCCGCACTATGAGAAGTTATGGCCTATCAGCCCAGTCTTCCGATAGACCGCACGAGGCTGAAGCTACTCACCCAGGTGCGCGAGCAGCTTCTCAATACGCGCCACGGCCTCGTCCTTGCCGAGGATGGCGATCGAATCAACCACCGGCAGGGAGACGTTCGTGCCGGTCATCGCCACGAAGAGCGGACCGAACGCAAAACGCGGCTTGATCTCCATCTCGGCCACCAGCTTGGCATCCAAACCAGCCTTGATGTTCTCGGCGGTGAAGTCTTCTACCCCCGCAAGTACCTCGGCAGCGGCCGCGAGCGCAGCCGGAGCGGTGTCGCGCAGCTTAGCAACGGCCTTCTCGTTGTACTCGATCGCATCGACACCAACAAACAGGAACCGCATAAGATCAGCGGCTTCGCCGAGCAACTGCATACGGGTCTGGGCCAGCGGAGCGGCAGCATCGAGCAGAGCACGCTCGCCGTCGGTCAACTCGCCATACGACGCAGCGCTTACCACGCCGCCGTCGTGCAGGTAAGGAACCAAACGAGCGCGATAGTCCTCCACGTCCAGCAAACGGATGTGGTCCGCGTTGATGGCCACGCACTTCTTGTCGTCGAAACGCGCAGGGTTGGGGTTAACGTTTGCCACGTCGAACTCGGCGATCATTTCCTCGATGGAGAAGACGTCGCGATCAGCGGCGATGGACCACCCAAGCAGACCGAGGTAATTCACCAGGCCCTCGGGAATCATGCCGCGCTGACGATGCAGTAGTAGGTTGGATTCGGGATCACGCTTAGACAGCTTCTTGTTGCCCTCGCCCATAACGTAGGGCAGGTGGCCGAAACGCGGGGTGAAACCGGCAACGCCGATCTCCTCCAGGGCGGAATAGAGCACAACCTGGCGGGGGGTGGAGGAGAGCAGGTCCTCGCCACGCAACACGTGGGTGATCTGCATCATCGCGTCGTCCACGGGGTTGGTGAGGGTGTAGAGCGGGTCGCCGTTGGCACGCACGATGACGTAGTCCGGAACCGAACCGGCCTTGAAGGTGATCTCACCACGCACTAGGTCGTTGAAGGTGACGTCCGTATCGGGCATGCGCATACGCAGCACGGGCTCACGGCCCTCGGCGCGGAAAGCAGCCTTCTGCTCCTCGGTGAGGTCGCGATCAAAGCCGTCATAGCCCAGCTTCGGGTCCTCACCCTTGGCCTTGTGACGAGCCTCGATCTCAGCGGGAGTGGAGAAGGACTCATAGGCATAGCCGCCCTCGAGCAGCTTGGCTGCAACCTCGCGGTAGATCTCGCCGCGCTCGGACTGGCGGTAGGGGCCATGCGGGCCACCCACGCCGACCCCCTCGTCCCAGTCCAGACCGAGCCACTTCAGGGAGTCGATGATCTGGTCGAAGGATTCCTCGGAGTCACGCGCGGCATCCGTATCCTCGATACGGAAAACGAAAGTGCCGCCAACGTGACGCGCGTAGGCGTAGTTGAAGAGACAAGTGCGCACCATACCCACGTGAGGGGTTCCGGTGGGCGAAGGACAGAAGCGAACGCGGATATCTGAGCCCGCAGCAGTGGTAATAGCCATGGTCCTTCAAGGATAACCCGCCCCGCGCCAGCCCGCCGGTACACACAACGTCCGGTTCGCTACATTTGGAGAGTTTTCGACGACGACGCAGAACGAGCGTACGAGCGTTCACGCTCGATACCGAGTTCCAGGAAGTCGGCTGTCATCGAAGATGCACGACGACGAAATCCGAAC
>JBDIAV010000153.1:0-4689 GCA_039812645.1 Actinomycetaceae bacterium | reverse complement strand
TTAAGCTGTTGGCGCGCCGTCGTCCCCGGAATTCTCGTCATTCAACCCGCGCAGGAAGTCCTCGATTTCCTGCATGACCTGCTGGCCGCTACTTTCTTCGGCGACCTCTTGGTCGTAGGTGGATTCGAGCTCGGAGACGTAGGTGCTGATATCCGCCGTTTGGGAGGTGAGGCGAGAGATGCCCTCCTCCCATTCGAGGGTTCGAGCGGGTAGGTCGCTTTTATCAAAGGTGATGCCGAAGACTTCCTCGATGGCCTCCAGGAGTGTCAACTGTGCTTTGGGGTTTGGTGGGTCAACGACGTAGTGGGGGATCGACACCCACACCTGTGCCGCGGGGATTTTTTCCTCGTCGAGGCGCTGTGAGAGCACGCCGAGAGCGCTGGTGGGGCCGGTGTACTCGGTGAGGTCGACCCCGGGAAGGGTTGCGGCCACCTCGGGGCTGGTGCTGTAGACGCCGCATGGGAAATCCCGGGTGTGCGGGGTGTCAACGAGCTGTGCACCAAGAATGATGACGGTGGACACCTGGCACTGTGTGAGGACGTCTAGTAACTGCTCGGTGAATGTGCGCCACATGAGGTTGGGTTCGATTCCATGGGCCACGACGACGTCCCGATCCTCCATATGCACCACGGACACCGAAACGTGGGGCCAGTCGATGGTGACTCCATCGGCGCGTAGGCGCTGGACCGGTCGGTTCTCTTGGAAGTTGTAGAACCGTTCATCGTCAATTCGGGTGATCTCTTCGCTGGGATAACGATCCGTCAGGTACTCGGCGAGGTCACAGCCTGCGTTTCCCGCGTCTGCCCACCCGGTCAGGGCAAGGATGGCGATCGGGTTGCGCAGCGAGTTGAGGTTCTCCAAATGCATCCTATTAGTTTAGCTTGTGTCCCGGCGCTGTCTTGGCGCGCAGTTCAGACGGCATCACTGGCTGTACTATTCGTGTCATCTTGGGACGGCTAGAGTGTTGCCAGGTATCGACGAGAGGAATCCCATGGCCCATAATTACGCGCGCATCTTTGCGATGACGTTCGCTTCCATTTACCCCCTGTACGTGGCGAAGGTGGAGAAGAAGGGGCATACGGTTACCGAACTCAACCAGGTGCTTACCTGGCTCACCGGTTACGATAACGCCGGCCTGGAAAAAGCTATTGCCGACGAAATAAACCTGGAGGATTTCTTCGCTCAGGCGCCGGAAATGAATCCAAACTGCTCCCTTATCACCGGCGTAATCTGCGGATATCGCGTGGAGGATATCGAGGAGCCGACCATGCAGAAGATCCGCTACATGGACAAGTTGGTGGATGAACTGGCCCGCGGTAAGAAGATGGCGTCGATTTTGCGGACTCCCAAGTAGATTCAAAGTAGTCTCCACCGCACCAGGACGGGGAGAAGGAACGTGCCGAGAAAGCAGGGCGGCTACTCACTGAGGCGGCAGGTTCGCACGTGTTTACTTCGACTTAGCAGTACGTAGTTTCTTCGCGCCTTCCTCGCTCATCGGGGGAGTCTCACCGCCGTACGCGGGGCAGTACTGCTGGAAGTGACACCAATTGCACAGAGGTGAGGTTTTAGCCTCAAATTCTCCGGTATCCAGGCGCTCCTCAATCGCGGACCACGCGGAGTCCAGTTCCATGGCGATGGCATCCACATCGGCCGGAACCGGATCGTAGGTCAGCGTGCGCCCATCCTTGAGATAGATGAGCTGGGTGCGGGCAGGTAGATTCCGCCCCGAGAGTACAAGAGCTGCGGCGTAGAAGCGCATCTGGAAAATCGCCTCACCCTGGAAGCGCGGCGCGGGGGACTTGCCCGTCTTGTAATCAATTACCCGCAGCGCCCCATTCGGTGCCTGATCCACCCGGTCGATAATGCCGCGAATGTGCAGACCCGAGGGGAGCGTGGCGTTGACAAAACTCTCGCGCGCCGCAGGTTGGAGGAACTGCGGGTTCTCCATCTTGAAGTAATTACCAATGAGCACGCGCGCTGAGCCCAGCCACGAATCGAGAGCTTTCTCATCCTCGAATAGCTCCGCATCCGCCGGGTTTTTTTCTAGGTGGGCGGACCACCGTGGTTCAAGCAGATCCTGGGCCTGCTGTTCCGTTCGCTCGACGGCGGGAACATCAAACAGCTTCTCCAACACGGAGTGCACCAGGGTACCGCGAAGTGCCTCGATTGAGGGCGGCTCGGGCATACGATCTACGCTCCTGAGCCGGAAGAGGAGTGGGCACTGCTTGAAGTCCTTGGTACGTGACGGGGAAAGCGCGGCATGAAAACTCATGCTCCAACCGTACAACGTGCCTCCGACACAAAATGTTTATCCACAGTTCCAGCTCCGTGGTTATGGGTATTTTCCGGCGCCTACTTGCGGAATTTCCCGTTCAATCTGTGCGTCGTCTACCCGTGAGAATCACGTGTGACCGCCCACAGGTGGACGGGGTGACAACGCAACCCACGATAGAGTGCCGGTATGACGTCTACTCCACATGGACAGTTCAGAAAGGATATTCAGGGGTTGCGAGCCATCGCTGTGGGCTCGGTTCTCCTTTACCACGCGGGGGTGCCCGGGCTCTCCGGGGGCTATGCGGGCGTGGATATTTTCTTTGTCATCTCGGGATTCCTTATTACCATGCATCTGCTTGGACAGCTTGATCGCAACGGGCGAGTGAGCTTTGGTGAATTTTATGCAAAACGCATACGTCGCATTCTTCCCGCCTCGTTTGTCATCCTTGTTCTCTCACTCGTTGGTGCGGTCATCTGGTATCCGCCCATTCTGATGGACGAGGTTAGGCGTGGAGCCATCGCCACCGCCCTCTATATCCCCAATGTCCTCTTTGCCGCCGATGGAACAAACTATCTGGCCTCCGGGACGCCGTCGTTATTCCAGCACTACTGGTCGCTTGGCATCGAGGAGCAGTTCTACCTGCTGTGGCCGCTCGCGCTGTCGGTGGGATTCATGCTGCTGGGGCGGAACCGTCGAGTGCTGTTTGGACTGGTCACGGCCGTTGTCATTGCCTCGTTCGTTTGGTGTGTTTACCTTACTGGCGTTTCGCAACCCGACGCGTTCTTCCTGCTGCCTTCGCGTATGTGGGAACTGGGAGCGGGCGGACTGGCCGCATTTATTCTCTTGAGTCCGCGTTTTCGCCTTCCCGCCGTGCTCTCAGATGCTCTCGCCTGGCTGGGTATCGCCGGAATTTTCACCGTGGTCTTCTTTTTCGACGACGGCACCGTCTTTCCTAGCTACAACGCTGGGCTGCCGGTGCTGGCGAGTGTCGCCGTCGTCGTTGGTGGAGCTGCTCCAGGAATGTTCGGCCCGGCGGCGTTACTCGGGGCGCGACCGATGCAATTCATCGGTACCATTTCTTACTCGCTCTATCTTGTTCACTGGCCGGTGCTTATGCTGGCGAAAACAGCCGCGGGAGAACGCAATCCGTTACCGCTGTACGTGACTCTTGGGTTGGCGCTGCTGTGCGTACCCCTCGCATGGCTAAGCTATCGTTTTGTGGAGGAGCCGTGCCGTCGCGCGCGTTGGCAGTGGGCGATCAAACCTCGGCGAGTTATTGGGCTGGCTGTCGCAGGGTCGGCAAGCTGCGCGATGGTGACCGGTGCCGCCTACGGGGCATCACAGGTGCGCCCGCAGGATGGGGGAGTCGTGGCGGAGACGTTCGTGCCGCGGGATCCGCCGTCGTCGGTCACAGCAATTCCGAGTAACATGCGGCCCGGGCTTGGCGATGCGCTAGACGATCTGGCCGAAATTCACACGAACGGGTGCACGCTGATTTCCGGGCAGTCCGATCCCGCCGACTGCGTCTACGGCGATGCGGATGCCCCGCGTGTGGTGCTGTTCGGCGACTCGCACGCTGCACAGTGGTTCCCGGCGATCCACGCGTGGGCCGAGAAGGCGGGATACGCGGTGGAGGTGCAGGCGAAGAATGCCTGCTCGGCGCTCGATTTGACGATGGTGAGGACGGGCGTCCCGTTCACCGAATGTGATGAGTGGCGCGCGGCGGTTGTGGAACGCATTGCGGAGTCGAATCCGGCACTTGTCATCATGTCCAATCGTGAACGGAGCAACTTCATCCGCGAAGGATCCGTGACTGAGGGATGGATCGAGGGGACGCGCCGCACGCTTGAAGCGATCGACGCGCCCGTCATGGTGGTGACCGATTCCCCAAATCTCGGATTTGAACCCACCACGTGCTTGTCGGCCAACGTCCGTGACGTCGACGCATGCGCCGCCGAACGTTCGCGCGCGCTCAACGCGGAGCGAAAGGACCTGGAGCGGGACGTGGTGACCGCCGCGGGTGCGAGTTGGGTGGATTTGAATGGGTTCTTATGTGACGAAGAATTGTGCCGTCCGATTCTCGACGACGTCCTCGTCTACCGCGACTCGAATCATCTGACGCGCACGTTCACCGCCACGATGGCTGGGCCGATGGGTGAGGCGATTGAGGAGGCACTGGCGGGTGCGAAAGGTGAGGTGGCTCGGGGGTGAGTGGCGTAGTGGTGACGCAGTGCGGAGGTGGGTGAGGGCGTCGTCGGCGGCGAAACTCCACTAAACTAATCTGTCATGAGCCAAAGCACCGGAGACCGCAGGCGCGGCCCTTTTCGCGCGGGTGAGCGCGTCCAGTTGACCGATCCGAAGGGGCGTCAGTACACGATTTCGCTGACGCGCGACGGGTATTTCCAGTCCACGCG
>JBDIAV010000152.1:0-4783 GCA_039812645.1 Actinomycetaceae bacterium | reverse complement strand
TTGCTCATTCCGGGCAAGATCGTGTGGCGATTTTTTCTCATACCGGCGATCATCGCCGCGACAACCTGAGGAATCGGCATTCGTGGAACCCGATCCACCTCACGATTGTCTGCCTCCGAGCCGTTAAACATTGGCTTCGTGGTACGCGGGGGTGCCAACTCGAAGACGCGTACGGATGTGCCCCGCAACTGCTTGCGCAGTGTCTGGGTATAGGAGTGCAGGCCGAGTTTCGAGGCGCTGTAGATCGGAGCTTTGTCGAATGCAAAATAGGCAATCCCAGAAGTGACGTTGAGAATGGCAGATTCTTGTTGGCGCAGGAGGTGAGGCAAAAACACCTGCGTCATCAAGATCGGTCCAGCGAGGTTAACGGTCACTTCATCGGTGATGCCAGCCGCGGGCCAATCTGCAAACGTAACAGGCTGCATCAGCCCAGCGTTATTGATCAGAATATTGACGTTTGGGAAATCTGCGACCACCTGCTTGTAGAACGATTCTATGGATGCTAGATCTGTCACTTCCACGGAATACGTGTGCAGTTGTGGATGAGATCTCCGTAACTGAGCGAGTCTCTCTGGGTTTCGACCGGTAACGATGACAGTGTTCCCCAATGCTGAGAGCTGTTCTGCCATTTCCAGTCCGATCCCGGACGTGCCGCCGGTGATGATGATCGTTTCGTGCTTCAACTCCATAGAAGGACCTTCGATTCATTCTTAATTTAGACGCCCTCAGAAGGAGTGGCGTTTTTGGCTTGGGTGGGGATGCCGGTCACGATCAGAGCCTAGTATTTATCGACATCGACCGGCGTAGGCTCGCAGTGACACTGCTACTGGCGGGGAGGGTATCGCCGCGGTAGGTTGAGGATCCTAGGCTCTCCCATCGAGCGAAACACTGCGGGTGGGAGCTGGCCACAAATAGATCAAGGGGTGGATGATGTCAGTGAGTAATCCCGAAGAAGAGGGACCGTTCTACCACGGCACGAAGGCCGATCTTCGCGAGGGGGACCTTCTCACGGCGGGTTTCCACTCGAACTACCGCCCTGAAGTAGTCATGAACCATATTTACTTCACTGCCTTGGTCGATGGCGCGGGACTGGCGGCAGAGGTTGCCCGGGGTGATGGCGAACCGCGTGTTTACGTGATTGAGCCAACCGGCGACTATGAGGATGACCCGAATGTCACCGATAAGAAGTTTCCAGGAAATCCCACGCGTTCCTATCGAAGCAGTGAGCCTCTTCGTGTCATCTCTGAGGTCCACGGATGGACGCGGCTTTCACCGGAAGCTTTGCAGAGCTGGCGTGATCGCCTGGCTGCGCTCCTCAGCGACCAACGCGCCGAGATTATCAACTAGCTCGGGTGCTTAAATGGCTGTCGTGGCCAACCGGCTGTTTCCACCGCATCGGTGGGATGCGAAGAAGAATATAGTGCTTCTGAGGGGATACGGGTATATGCCCGTATCCCCTCAGCGACATCAAATGTTGTGCCTGTACCACATGACTCACAGGTTCCACACGAGTGGAACCAGCACAATCTTGATAACGATTGAGAAGGCGAAGAGAGCAGCGTAGGCAGATTCGACTCGTTCGTCGGCAACCTTCGCCGTAGCGGCCTCTAAAACCGCCGGCTGGCCAAGGAAACCGGCCACACCGCCCGCGGTACGCGGCGCTGAGAGTTTCGCGATCCAGCGCCCTCCAACAACCATTCCCGCGCAGGCAACTGCGGCAACAAGGAGTGCCAGTAACCCCGCGCGCCATGCCATCGGAGACGCGAGCACCCCGGCGAACTTGGGCCCAGCCGTCAGGCCAAGTCCGGCGAGGAAGAGCAGAAGTCCAAGTTGACGAATTGTCAGATTGGCGGCCTCAGGTAACGTCCAGATGAGTGGGCCAGTCTTGCGCAGAGCTCCGAGCAGCATACCCACGATGAGGGGCCCGGCCGCGGGCCCGAGCGAGAACGATTCGCCTCCCGGCATCGGGAACGAAACGAGTCCTAGGAGCATGCCAAGAACAAGTCCCATCCCAAGCGCGAGGGCATCGATCTCAGAGACTCGGCGTTCTGAATCTCCAAAGAGTTCCTGCATTTCGTCCAGGTGTTCACGAGGAACGACGACGGCCACTCGGTCACCGATTTGGAGGGTGAAGTCGTCGCGAGCCAGGAGATCGAGATCACCGCGCCGTACGCGAGTGATGATCGCGCCGTACTGTGCGGGGAGATTGAGCTCGGCGATGGAACGTGAGGCGATGTCTGGGTTGGAGACCACGAGACGCTCAAACTCGATATCGGAGCGATCGTCAGCGAGGTGAGTGGACATGACGGTGCCGATCCGCGCGGCGACGTCGTCGACAGCCTGAGGTAATCCGACGATGACAACCTCGTCATCCTTCTCCAAATCTTCACCGGGCAACGCGACGCGCGTGGTGCGGCCGCGGTGGAGGTACGAGACACGGACGTCTTGGCGTTTCCATTCGGGAATGGAGCGGAGACTGATGCGTTCGGAGACTTTGACAGTGGTGGAGGCGAGTCCAAGGCCCGCGAGCGAAGGGGTGTCCTTTTCGCCGACCCATTTGCGGCCCGCGATCATCGAGACGGCCACGATGCCTACGAATACACCGATGGGGTACCCGAAGGCGTAACCCACCGAGGGTGACTCGTTTCCGGCGATGCGGGTGGCGGCGTCGAGAGCAGGTGCGGCGGTGAGGGCACCAGTGTAGAGCCCTGTGGCGAGTTCTTTGGGGATGTCGAGGAGCCTGGCGAGGAGGAGCGTGGCACCGGCGCCTATCAGCGCGCATCCGGCAGCGAGCGTCATGAGGGGGAGTTGTTGGCGGAGCTGGCCGAAGAACGCCGCTCCTGCGCCGACACCCACGGTATAGACAAAAAGTGCGAGCCCCAGAGATTGCACGATGGCCATATTTTCCCCAAGCGAGGGGTCAATTGCCGAGAGAGCGAGACCTACGAATAGTGCTCCCGCGGCACCAAACTTGATCCGTCCAAAGGGAATCGAGCCGATGATCGCTCCTAGAGCGACAACGATAAAGAGGGTCAATAAAGGACTGTGGGACAGAATCTCAATCATGCTTCTTCTTTGACGATCTCGGCGTGGCTGGCAAGGAGCTCTTCACGAAACGAGCTCTTTTAATCATAGGCCTCGTCGATCTGTGAAAGCCGTGGTGTTTCTCTCCGGCGCTGGTCTCGACGGTTCAGCACTATCCAGCTGGGTCCTAACTATTCGGCTTGGGTCCCACTATCCTGCGGTTTGGCACTATGGCGTGACTATTGCGTGGGCCCTCGGATTTGTTTTGGTGAGGTTAGGGGACTGTGAGCACATGAAGGCGTGTTCTCCCACATGCTTGTCGTGCCGTATCGCGGATTGTCTCAAAGCGACGGGCAAAATCCCATCAATTCTGAAACTTGTGGACGACTGTGCAACGTTCTCCCTGATAGTTGAGTAAGCTGTGGGGTATGGCTGCACCAATCGTGACTCTGGCAACATGTGCCGATCTACCTAACCTTGACCCCGATGAGGCTGGTCTGCCCGATGCTCTCCGGGATCGAGGCATCGAACCCCGAATTGCTGTCTGGAACGACCCGGACGTTGATTGGTCGGCTTCGAGCCTCAACGTCGTGCGTTCGGTGCGTGATTACGCGAAGGATCGCGAGGCGTTTCTGAGGTGGGCGGAGTCGACTCCGCGCCTGCTCAATCAGGGAAGCCTGATGAGGTGGAACTCGGATAAGCACTACCTCGCTGAGCTTGGTAAGCGTGGACTTCCCGTCATTCCCACGATTTGGTTGGAGCCGGATCAGAAGCTGTCGAAGCATCAGATCCATTCCCGGTTCCCCGCGCACGGTGATTTTGTCGTGAAGCCGGCAGTCTCCTCCGGTGGTCGTGGCACTGGCCGTTACACCGCGACAGACGCTTTGTCTCGGGCTGAGGCTATCGAGCATGCTGCCCACGAGATGCGCCAGGGCCGCTCGGTCATGGTGCAGCGCTACCTTGGCGAGATTGACCGTACGGGCGAGATCTCGATCGTTTACCTCAACGGTATTCCGTCCTACCGTGTGGAGAAGGAAGGAATGCTGCATCCGCGCTTCCGTTCCCTTGATGAGATTCAGCCTGAGACCGTGGTGAGTGCGTCGGGCGCAACCGAAGAAGAATTCCGCTGGGGTGAGCAGATCCGTGCGGCGTTGCACGGCTACATTCGTGACACCAACGGCCGTGATGAGCTGCTTCTTTTCAACCGCGTGGATATCGTGCGTGGTGGCCCAGAGGACGATTCGGACTTCTACGTCATGGAAGTTTCGCTCATTGACGGCTCGCTCTACCTGTCTGCCAGCGACGATCACCTCAACAAGTTCGCTGACGCCATCGCCATGCGCGCCTTCTGGTGACGAGACTGACGTCCTCCGGTATATGAGGGGCGGGCCGCGTTTGATCGACGACGACGAACGCGGCCCGCTTTCGTTTTCTAGTCACCCTGGGTGTGGTTGCGTAGCTGATGCAGCAGCGCCAAGCGGTAGGTTTGCAAAGGGTCCGAGGGGTTTGAAAGGCTTGTAGAAAGGCCGTCGGCGGTTTCCCAAGGCCGGGATGGCATGAAGACGTGATCGGGGAATCCTCTTGGTGGCTCTGCGTGGTGGGGATCACGCGGCAGCGATTCGTCAGATATGGCGCGTTCCTATATAGTTAATGTTCGTTGCCACTGATGTGGTGATAAATATGGTGGATGTAGCTCAGTTGGCAGAGCACCTGGTTGTGGTCCAGGGGGTCGCGGGTTCAAGTCCCGTCTTCCACCCCA
>JBDIAV010000151.1:0-4799 GCA_039812645.1 Actinomycetaceae bacterium | reverse complement strand
GTCATCAACCCTACCGGCTTGCTCCGACACAAAATCTTCGCCCACATGTTCGACGACGACAACCAGCACCCAACTCACTGTAAACGCCTAACCCGGCACCGCCTCACCACCCATTCCCACCACCCACGCAAGCGATTAACCTCCCATTCTCCAACATGGTGAGCCTCGTCAATGCGCCTTGCGGCGACGCCCGGTAGATTTGTTGTGTACTACGTGAAGGAGACACTCATGCTGCCGCTGTCCGCATATCGCGATGCTATTAATCTTGATCAGCCGTTCCCTCGTCCCAAGACCGATGGGCGTACTGATCAGCAGCTTTTCCAGGCCGTGCTGGCAGGACTTCCCGAGGGACATCTGCCTGAAGACGGTCCCGATTACGCCTCCATGCACTCCACCTCAGAGATCCAGGCGAACCTGCGTCTGGTCCTCATGGGCCTGCGCGCCTCGCAGCTCTCTGAGGATGCTAAGCAAGCCACAAACATCCTCTTGTACCGCAATTCTGCCGAGCTGGGTCGTACTACCGGGATGAACCTCATGCGCGTAGCGGAAGCTATGCCCGAGTCTGATTACGGCGCTGCACGCCATGTTGCACTGTGGCGTGGTGACGTTCGCGAACTCGTTGCGGACGCCGTCATTAATGCGGCCCTGCCCAACCTTCAGGGCTGCACGGATCCTGACCACCCCTGTATTGACAACTACATCCACGCCCAGGCTGGCCCTTGGCTGCGCGAGGACTGCAAGACGATCAATGAGATGCAGGGTCGGAACGACGTCGTCGGCGGCGCCAAGCTGACCCGCGGCTACCGTCTTCCCGCCAACTACGTGCTGCACACTGTGAGCCCGAAGCTACAGGGCGCCGAAGTGACGGATGCCGACCGCCTCGCCCTCGCCTCGTGCTATACCTCCTGCCTGGATCTTGCTGTTGAAAAGGGTGATATCCACACTGTTTCCTTCTGCGCGCTATCCACGGGCAAGAATGGTTTCCCCTTCGAGGAGGCCACCCAGATTGCGCTATCCACGGTGAACAAGTGGCTCGCTCAGCACGGCACGAATCAGATCAAGCTCGTCATCTTCAACATCTTCGAAGATGAGGGCGCCCGCCGTTACATCGACGCTCTGAAGAACTGGGTGGAAGACTAAAAATCCACACCATCGGCGTGTGGCTGCGTTTCGCGGCCACACGCCGTTTGTTTATCCCCAGTGTTTATCCCCAGCTATTTATCATCGCCAGCTATCTGTCTCAAACCACCTTCAGGACGCCGAAAGGGCAATCATGTCTCAAGAGAACTCGCCATTCACGCCCGGTCCACAGGGCACACCTTATCCCGGCAACACACCGTCGGGCAGTGAGCTTCCCGGGGTGTCCCTGCCTCCAACGACACCCGCAAAGCGCACGAATACCCTCGTTGTGTCGCTGGTAGCCGTGGTTGCGATTCTCGTCGTCGCCCTGATTTTTGCTCTCATCCGCCCGTGGGAGAAGAGCGGCTCGGAGACGCCTGCCCCGGCACCCACCTCCGCTGAGCAGTCGTCCACTTCCAGGAACGACGGCGACGACGCCTCTGAATCCACCTCCACCCCGGCTTCTAATCTGGATGATTTCCAGCGTCGAGAGGCGGAGATCGCCGCAGCTCGGGACCTCAAGGCTGGCGAGGATTATATTCCTTCCCAGCCCGAGGGTGGGCGTCAGGTCATCGCCAGCATCCCCCAGGCAACCGCGGATTCTGGCCGTACTCTGGGCCCGGATGACGCCGCTGTTCACATTCACGTCTTCGGCGATTTCTCCTGCCCCATGTGCACGAAGCTACACGTCGAGTCGATGCCAGAGCTTGAGCAAATGGCCCGCGACGGCAAGATTCAGTTGCAGTGGCACAATTTCGTTATCTTCCCTGACTACGGGTCGGATAAGGCGGCACGCGCCGCCGTAGCAGCTTCCCACCAGGGCAAGCTGTGGGAGTTCGCAGACGCCGCCTTCGGTTCCGCAGAGTCCGGCGGCCATCCCGAATACACCGACGATTCGGTTCTCGAACTTGCTAAGCAGGCTGGCGTCAGTGATATCGACGCGTTCCTCGCCGATTACAACGACACGGCAACACAGTCAGAGATCGACGACGAAAGCACACTCGCCACCAAAACTCTCGGCCTCACGGGCACACCTGCCATGTTCATTAACAGTGCGTACATGTCGGGAGCGTACCCACTGGAAATGATCGTCAATACAATTACTATCCAGGAGGAGCTGGCCAAGGGCTAAATGACAGTAAGTCACAACTGTGACCAGCTAAATTACAGTCGAATAAGGTCGATGCGGCATGTATGGGACCTTTAGGCCTGTCCTTGGTGGGTCAGAGGTCCCTACGATGGAGGGTAGAGATCAAGAAGCACAGAGGCTCGGATCTCGGCGGTCTATCCGCTCACCTTAATCGAGAAGGGCCAGAACAATGGCGTTCTGGCCCTTCTCTTTTTCCAGTTCCCAAAGGAGTGACGTTTTCCGAAACGAGTACCGAATTTTCCCTCGGAAAAACCGTCACATGTATCCGAAAACGTCACACGTTTGGGTGCGGGTCACACGTTTGGGTGCGGGTCACACGTTTGGGCGTATCGGGCAGGCGGCACCCCACCAGCTCCACCAGCCCAACCGGCTCCACCGGACGCTTCGGAGAACACGTCAATCCTGCTGCCAGGTCTGCCACAACTTCGCGTACTCGCCCCCGCGGGCCACGAGTTCGTCGTGGGTACCGAGCTCCGCGAGGTCGCCATCAATCATGACGGCCACGCGGTCAGCATCATGCGCGGTGTAAAGCCGATGCGCGATGGAGATGACCGTGCGTCCCTCTAACACACGGGCCAGCGCCCGCTCCAGGGAACGAGCAGCCGTTGGGTCCAGCAGAGATGTGGCCTCGTCCAGTACCAACATACCCGGGTCGAGCAGTACGATGCGGGCCAGGGCAATCTGCTGCGCCTCAGCCGGACTCAGCAGCTTGCCGCCCGAGCCGACCTTTGTCTCCATGCCTTCCGGCAGATCGAACACCCAGCCTGCTTCCACGGCCTCCAGCGCCTCGCGCATCTGTGCTTCGGTGGCATCCTCGCGGGCCAACCGCAGATTGTCTGTCACCGAACCCACAAACACATGGTGCTCCTGGGTCACGAGCGAAACGACGGCATGCCGTTCCTTCTCCGGAATGCGCGTCACCGCAGCCCCGCCAATATTGACGGCACCCGACGACGGCGGATTGATCCCGGCAACGAGCCGTCCCAGCGTGGACTTGCCCGCACCCGAAGGGCCAACAATCGCCAGGGTTTCTCCGGGGTTGACCTGCAGGTCAACCCCGTGCAGCACTTCCATGCCGTCACGGTAAGAGAAGCGCACCTCGCTGATATCGAGGGCCCCACCCTGCGGGTGCTCGTCCTCTAGGTCCTCTTCTTCAGTCGCAAGTTCCTCAACAAGGTCCTCCACACCAAAAATGCGGGAGAAGGAAACGGAGGCGAACTGGATTTCATCCACCCACCAGCCGAGCTCGTTGAGCGGGCCGCGTAGCTGCTGAGCGTACAACGCCACCGTGGCCACCGCTCCCAGCGTGGTGAGCCCATGGCCCATGAGCCAGCCACCCCACAACACGGAGAGAAGGATTGGCGAGTACACCACGGCGACCATCATCATGAGGAACAGCGCCCGGATCCACGCGGTGTAGCGCTCATTACGCCATAGTTCGCGGATGAGAGTGTCCATGCGTCCAATCCGGTTGTCACCCAGACTCAGAGAATCAACGGTGCGCAGTTGCTCCACAGTTTCCGAGACCACGCCCGAACCACCCGCGTAGAGCGCCGAGCTGGCGAGGTAGGACGGCATAGCGCGACGGATCATCCAGCGAATGAGGAAGAACATCGGCACCAGCGGAAGAACCACAACAAATCCCACTAAGGGATCCGCCACGAACGCCGCCACCATCGTCACCACGATGGTTAACGCGGTGATGATGATGCGCGAGATGCCGCGCTGCACAAAGCCGGCCACACGGTCGACGTCGTGCGTCGTGCGCCCCAAGAGATCGCCGGTACCTGCTGCCTCAACAATGGAGAGCGGCAGATGGGTGACACCGTGCACCACACCGTTACGCAGGGTGGTAAACACGCGTTCGCCCAATACCATGGCACGGAACTCGCCAAAGTAGGCGAGCACCGCCTGGGCCGCCACCACAACGAAAAGGACGATGACCAGGTTACGAATGTAGCTGGCTTCGGTTCCGGCGATGACGGCGTCGATCGCCATACCAATAATCTGCGGGGTAACGATGGCAACAAGCGCCACCGCCAGCTGCAGAATGATCACGAGGATGAACTGCCCCTTGTACTGCCGCAGAATCCCCGACAATTTGCGGACAACTGTTCGTCCGCTAGCAATAGGGAGCTTCACTTCGCCTCACCTCCTTCAACTTCACGGGCGACGACAAAGTCTGACGACGACGCAGAACGAGCGTTCGAGGACTTATCCTCGTTACCAAGTTCCAGGTAGTTGGCTGCGGACTTGTCCCCAGTATGAGTACTCGTACTCACGACTGAGGATGAGGAAGTCGGCTGTCCCCGCAGGGGCACGACGACGTCCTGAGCAGTAGGTTTACTACCGCTCGTGTCAGTACCTCTCACCTCAACAACGCCAACACTGTCAACAACTCCAAAACCGTCAGCACCACCAACGCCCTCAGCACCACCAACGCCCTCAGCATTGCCAACACCCGCATCATCGTCCTCAACCCCGCGATGCACCACGTTGTAATACGTGTGGTTCTTCAACATCTCGCGGT
>JBDIAV010000150.1:0-4858 GCA_039812645.1 Actinomycetaceae bacterium | reverse complement strand
CGAGGACGCGTCAAAATCCTCAATCCTTTCCAAAAAACTCATTTCTTCAGGCTGCCCGACTCCAGAACCCACGCCCCGATGTTTCGGCCAAGGATGAACAGCGCACCTCAAACACCGTGCCAGGACTCCCCGGGAGATAAGCTGACGTCAGGAAAAGCGCATTCGGGCACGGACTGGCTCCAACAACCCCATTCCGCCCCGTTTGGACTCAAGGAGAACACTCATGGAAATCAACATCGGCGTGCGCGACGTGGCCCGCGAACTCAATCTGGATATTGACCTCACGGCCGAAGAACTCAACAAGGCCGTCAAAGAGGCACTCGCCCACGGTACCCCGCTGGAACTCTCTGATGCCGCTGGTCGCTCGGTTGTCGTTCCGGCGAGCGCGATCGGGTATGTCGAGATTGCGTCGGTGCAGCCGCGCCGCGTCGGGTTTGGTCTGCTCAACTGACCAAGCCGCCCACGGTCGATCAATCTCACCTCTGTTAATCGAACTGCCCCGTTCTGTTTTGTTCAGTCGACAGCACTGCTCCCATCAACTGACGTACTCAGGGTATTCACTCAACGAGAGCCACTTCGTCGTCGACCACGAACACACCGCTCGGCCCGGTAACCTAACTGACAGGCCCACTAACCTAGGCAGTTACGTGTGATACTCAACGCCCCACGGAATCCCCGTGGGGCGTTTGCACTAGAATGGCCAAGTACTGGTTGACCGGTCGTCTCGTCAAATCCTGTTCTTTTACGATCGGCTGCCCCGATGCGGCGCATTTTTCCACGGCGCGCCGATACGAAAAGGAATATAGATTTGAGCACCAGCTCTGGAATTGTCGATTCATCGGCAGCAACCATGCCCAAAGTCAATGAGGTCAAGGCTGATATCACCGGCAAGGGTGAGGATCTCGATCAGAAAACGTTCGCGGATTTCGGAGTCTCCGAAGCCATCACCAGCGCACTTGCCGACAAGGGCATCATTCATCCCTTCCCTATCCAGGCCCTGACACTCCCCGTCGCACTCAAGCGCCACGACATCATCGGCCAAGCAAAGACCGGCACCGGAAAGACCCTCGGCTTCGGCATCCCGATGCTCGAAAATACCATCGGCCGGGGCGAAGACGGCTGGGATGAGATTCCCGCTGATAAGCAGGGCAAGCCGCAAGGCCTCGTCGTTCTGCCCACCCGTGAACTCGCCAAGCAGGTAGCAACCGAGCTGATGTTCGCCGCCAAGAATCGCAACCTGCGTTTCGTTGAGGTGTACGGTGGCCGTGCTTATGAGCCGCAGCAGGAGTCGCTGGTTCGCGGCGCCGAGATCGTTGTGGGTACCCCTGGACGTCTCATTGACCTCATGCGTCACAAGTCGCTTGATCTTTCGGCTGTCCGTACCGTGGTGCTTGACGAGGCGGACGAAATGCTGGATCTCGGATTCCTGGAGGATGTCGAGACGCTGCTCGCTTCCACTCCCCCTACTCGCCACACCATGCTTTTTTCGGCAACGATGCCCGGCGCTGTGGTGGCGATGGCCCGCCGTTACATGTCCAAGCCCACGCACATTCGCGCTCAGGATCCGGACGATCAGGGTGCGACGGTGAAGACCACGCAGCAGGTCGTCTACCGCTGCCATGCGCTCAACAAGGCAGAGGTTGTCGCCCGCGTGCTGCAGGCCGAAGGCCGCGGCCTCACGATCATCTTCACCCGCACCAAGCGCACCGCTGCCCGCCTCGCCGAGGAACTGACCGAGCGCGGTTTCGCCGCTGGCGCCCTCCACGGCGACCTTGGCCAGGGAGCTCGTGAGCAGGCACTTCGCGCCTTCCGCAACGGCAAGGTGGACGTGCTCGTGGCTACGGACGTCGCGGCCCGCGGCATTGACGTTGACGACGTCACCCACGTCATCAACTACCAGTGCCCCGAGGACGAGAAGACCTACATCCACCGCATCGGCCGCACCGGCCGCGCCGGGCAGTCCGGCACCGCGGTCACCTTCGTGGACTGGGAAGATACCCCCCGCTGGTCCGTCATCAACAAGATCCTTAACCTCGGCTACCCCGAGCCACTGGAGACCTACCACACCTCCGAGCACCTCTACACCGATCTCAACATCCCCTCTGACGTCACCGGCAAGCTTCCCGTGGAAAAGCGCCTGCGCGCTGGCCTGAACGCCGAGAAGTTAGAAGACCTCGGCGAGACCGGCAAGTCCGCGGGCCGCGGCGGTCGCAGCCGCAGTGATCGGGGCGGCCGTGGCCGCAGTGATGGCCGCCGTTCCGGTGGTCGCGGACGCGAGGGACGAAGTGACGACGACGGCGCCCGCGGTTCCGCCCGTGGCCGCTCGCGTGGAGGCCGTGGCGCCCGTTCGCAGGTTGAGCGTGCTGAGCCCTCGGTCCGTTCCGAACGCGCTCCTCGCTCCGAAGCTGCCCGTGCTCCCGAGGGTGAGGCTCAGTCCGCTCCCCGCCGTAGCCGTCAGCGCCGCCGCGTGCGCCGCACCGAGGGTGGCGAGGGCTGAGTTCAAAATCCGCGCCTAACGCGAACTCGATAACTCGATAACTCGATAACTCGATAACTCGATAACTCGATAACTCGATAAAAATCGTCGGCCTGAGGGGTTCGATACGGTTATATAACTGTATCGAACCCCTCGGAGGCATTATTTGCGGCGGCTATTCCATATTCCAGAGGCCTCATTCGCACTCCCCAACTCACCACGCAGGTCCGGTTCGTCTCCCCAGACGGATCGGACCTTCCCCCATCAAGATCGCTTCTATTGAGGCAGCCGCTCGGCCATAACTGCTGGAGGGCGCGGCGCAGTCGTTTGAAGACCCGTCGTCGTTGGAAGGCCATCAGAATCCTGTGGAGACGCAACTCGACGGACACGGGTACCCATGATTCTGTCCGCGAACGTCTGACCAGTGAAGTCACAGAGCGGCCAGAGAAAACCGATGCCAAGAGTCGCGACGTCAACGACGTGCGCAATGTTGCGAAATCCAGCCTGCACCGGAGAGACCGGCGTCCCGGACAATTCACAGACCTGAAGCTTGAAGAGCCGTTGTGTCGGCGATTGCCCGTTCCGGGTCAATACGGCGGACACGGCGACAACAACCACGAACGCGGCGCAATAAATTAGCCATGCCGCGCCACCCTCCAGTAAGGAACGGCCGGTTGCCATCATCGAAATAGCCTGCGAAACCAACGCCCACGGCAGAATGATGCCGAGCATGTAGGACGCGGTACGCCGCCACCATGTTCCACATGGTTTCTCGCTGCCGTCCACACGCACGTCCGTCGCATCCCACCGGCTGCTCTCGACCATCGTGACTTCCCATCGCCCCACAGATGCATCCACATCTGTCGAGTTGATTCTACCGAATTAACGAGACAAAACGTTTCGTTTAACGGCATGTTGTAACGTTTCCAGTTCTTTCACACCGGCGATGGCCGTTCATCGTACTGACACAGAGAGACGCTACAATCTGAGGCATTATGACAGACAACAGAGGCCGTCCCTTCGACACCGCCGTGGACGAAGCAATTCTTACCACCACCAAGGCCCTTCTCGAAGCAAAGGGCTTCGATAGGCTAACCGTCAGCGAAATTGTTGAACGGGCTGGCACGACACGCTCGGCCTTCTATCGGCGCTATATGAGCCTGCTTGACCTCATCACCGACCTCTTCCTCCACGAGTTCCCCACCGAACTCGACGTCGAATTCGATACCGGTTCGCTCACGTCGGATCTGCGCGCGATTCAGGTTGACCAACAGGATTTCTTCACCACCCCCATGGTTTACCAAGGGCTCCCCGGTTTTCTAGGAAAATTACGGGCCGACGACGACGCCCGACAAGCGTTTATTGATCGTTTTGTCCAGCCGCGACGCGACGCTGTCGAGAGAATCGTCGATCGCGCCGTGCAACGCGGTGAAATTACCGGCTCGTATGACCCGGACTTTATCTGCGATCTCATCACCGGACCGTTTATTTTCAGAATTATGGCTCCAGAAATCGGACCGCTGGATGATGCCCTTGTTGCGCGAACCGTGGATGCCGCGCTGAGATTTTTGGGAGCGACGGGGCCACGATAATTCTGGTCGACAGAGTTAGACAGGGCCGTGCTACAGACCCTCGTGGTTGGTAACTACGGGGCCACGATAATCGCAAGCACCGCGTTGATCATGAGCTGCACGGCGATGGCGGCGAGCAGCATTCCTGCAATCTTCGTAAAGAACACGGTCCCTCCCTCACCCAGCACACGGTGAATCGGGTTGGCAAAGCGCAGGGTTACGAACTCGACGAGGTGGACAAGCAGGACGGCGATCACCACGGCGGCGATACCTAACGCTCCCACGCGCACAGCATCCTGAGCGGACAGCATTACCGCGACGATGGAACCCGGCCCCGCCAGCAGCGGCACTCCAAGCGGAACCAGCGCGACATTCACGGAACCCGACCCTCCCGGCTCTGCCTCGTGACGTCCGGTGAGTAGCTGCAACGCCACGAGCAGCAACAATAGGCCACCGGAGAGCTGCATCGCCTCAACAGAGATGTGCAGGAAACCCAGGATGTACTGACCGAACAAGCCAAAAATGGTGAGCACCGCGAGCGATGTTGCCGCCGCCTGCCACGCGGCTGTGCTGCGTTCGCGGGGTGTCATACGCGAGGTAAGCGCGAGGAAGATAGGCAGTGCGCCGAAAGGGTCGGCGATGACGAAAAGCGTGGTAAACGTCGAAGCGAAGAGTGCAGCGTCGAGACCGGTCACGATTGAGGACCTCCAAATGATGGCTCCGGGTAGGAGTGCAGAAAACCGCCGACGAGATGGTGCTCGCCCGCGGTCGGGTTGCTGATCTATGGTAGCCGGTTTGGTGGGCTGGTTAG
>JBDIAV010000149.1:0-5062 GCA_039812645.1 Actinomycetaceae bacterium | reverse complement strand
GATAACCGTGGCCCGAGTGAGGGTACCCAGCCGAGTGGTTTGTCTGCTTCGTACTGACGCGCGCGTGAACCGCCTCATGAGTTGATGCGGACGCGGTAATAATTGAATCCTGCCGGGAGGGCGGGCCATCGAAAGATGGCCCGCCCTCGTCGCATGTCTGGGGTCCGGAAGGCATGAGAGGCACCGGTGCTCACGGGTTAAAGCGACGGTGGTATACGAGTTTAGTGACAACATGGCAATCTCTATACTGAAATCGTGCAATTAGTCAGTAATTCACATAAAAATATCCATGTTTTTATCAAAAATACTGGAGTGATGGTTGTGTGCAAGTTTTTAACATCGCTTCTAACATTTCGTGCGACGTTCAGGTGGTAAAGGCATGAGGGGCATCACGATTTTGTGCTGCTCCCGGCCAAATATTTCGAGATTGTGGGGTGGGACACGCCGTGTTTAAATCTTGAAGAAGAGACTCATTTAACGGCACAAGTGCCCTTTTTCTCTCCAAGAGGTCCAGAGAAGTTCCGATGTTTCGTAATTTTCAAGCAAAATGCCTGCTATTGGCAGAGAAGGGCTATATTCTGGCCTGAGGAAGAGGGTGAAAGCCTTCGACCACATCTGCAACATGTCTCACTGCACAATGGTGGTGTGGGAGTATGTTCAAAGTAACATGATGGGAGGGAAAACTAACACGCACGGTGTTAGTCTCAGCGGGACGATGAAGATGGCACATTGATGTGTAGGTCTTCGTTCTCTGTATCAAATCTCAAGAGAGAAGGGCTCATCATGGGATTGGGCATCGTAGTTGGGGCGGATACCGCCGGCTACGACTGCGGGGAAACCTTGACAGAAGGTTTTGGCGTAGACGAGCACGTGAGTGAGGTGGTTGACGCCGTCGTTCGCGAGGTTGAGAACACCGGCTCCCTGAACGATGCAATGACAGGGAATAGAACGTCCGGCATCCGTACATCTGTGGCACACGATTCGTTCTCCCCGGAACAGCTCGTGTTTTCCAATATCGCGCGGGTTCAAGCTGTCGCCCCGCGTGTTATTGGAATCGAGCTAGCCTGTCGGCCAGCTAAGAAATGGTTGGGATGTGATCCCAAGTTCCATTCGGTCCCTCAAGTTGCGGCAATCGAGGTTTGCGAGAAAGAGCTCGTCCTTGATGTTGGCGAACCAGCCAGCAGCTGTTGACTTAATCAACACCTTCAGTAGAGGAAAGTAAACGTGACTATTGATCCCCTATGGCTGATCGCCGCCTTCGGTGGCGGCGCATTCGGCGCAGCAATCGGCGGCCAGACCGCCTTCATCATGACCGGCTTCCTGTACATGGTTGGCCTCGGCGGCTACCTCGGTGGCGTCAACACGGCCCCCTTCATGGACTCCGTAGTCTTTGGCCCGGTCTTCGGTCCACACATTGCGTTCTTGGGTGGCGCAATCGCCGCTGCGTACGCTGCCAAGCGCGGCTACATGCCGGCCGGCGTCAACGGTCGCGACATCGTCACGCCGCTCGCGGGCCTGTCCAAGCTGGACGTGTACGTCGTCGGTGGTATTGGCGGTATGGTCGGCTACCTGGTGAACCAGGTATTCGGTTTGATTCCGCCCCTGTCGATTTCCGATGGGGCGAACAATCTTGGTGCCATCGGAAGGGATAGTGCCAACGTCTTGGGTTCCACGGACACCGTCGCCTTGACTATCATCGTTGTCTCCATCATTGTCCGTTTTGTCTTCGGTTCCACCGGGCTGTTCTCCACCAAGCAGGGTCCGCTCCTGTGGGTTGGCGGAGACAAGCACTGGGTTGCGCATCAGGAGAAGTGGAGCCACTCGGCCTTCATCGGCGCCTTCACGGGCATCCTCTCAGGCTTTGCCACTCTCATGCTGGTCACTCACTTCTGGGAGTCCTCTAACGGTGCTATCGCTGGTCACGCGCAGCTAGTTGGTTGGGCATTCTCGGCCATCACGCTCCTCTTCCTGACCTGTGGTCTGAACACTCCGGTTACCCACCACATGACGATCATCGGTTCCATCGCGGCCCTGAAGTTCGCCCCGCTCTTCGCCGGAACCAATCCTGCTGAGTGGACCTCCGCGGACCTCATTGTTCCGCTCCTGCTCGGAGGCCTGTTCGGTATGATCTCGGGTCTGCTCTGTGAGGCTCTGTCTCGTATGACGAACGCCAACGGCGATACCCACATCGACCCGCCTGCGTTCGCGATCTTCCCGCTGACCACTGTGATTTACGCGATCGTGACGGTTGTTTCCTGATCATTGCCTAGTTAGGTCTGGTGGCCGCACCGAGCCATCGAAAGAAACTCGGTGCGGCCACCGCTGTCATATAACTAAACCGCAAGGAGCTCTATCGTGCAGTACACCTCTCCCGAGAAGCTTTACGACGCCTACATCTTTGACATGGATGGCACCATCTATCTGGGGGACCACCTCCTCCCGGGTGCCAAGCGACTCATTGAGGGCCTGCGAGCCTTGGGAAAGCCGGTTCGGTTCCTCTCGAACAACCCGACGAAGGATCCCCAGCAGTACCTGGAGAAGCTCGAGAAACTCGATATTCCCACCCCGGTTGAGGAAATCGCCAATACGGTTGTCACAACTACTCGCTGGCTTAAGGCCAACCATCCGGACGCCGTCGTCTTCCCCATCTCCGAGGAGCCACTGAAGCGTGCGCTTGCCGCCGCAGGCATCAAGATGAGTGAGAACCCGGAAGAGATCGATATCGTCATCGCCTCGTACGATCGCGCGTTCGAGTACAAGAAGTTACAGATAGCCTTCGATGCCATCTGGTTCCACAAGCGGGCGTTCCTTATCACCACCAACCCGGATCGCTACTGCCCGTTCCCCGGAGGCCGCGGAGAACCCGACGCCGCCGCTATTGTCGCCGCCATCGAAGCCTGCACGGGAACCACGTGCGTGGCCAATATGGGCAAGCCCGAAGCCATCATGCTCGGCGCTGCCATTGGAGATCTTGATGTGGATCCCACGAACTGCATGATGGTTGGCGACCGCCTCATGACAGATATTGGCATGGCTATCAAGACGGGCATGGCTTCTACCTTGCTTCTTACCGGTGATTCGACCCTTGAAGAGGCCGAAGAACTTGATGAGTCGGAGCAGCCCACCTACGTTCTCGAACGTATTGACCACCTCATCCCTGAGAAGATCCGCCTCGAGTGGGGCTGGTCTGATTTGGACGATTGTTAATCGTATGAGGTGTCGTACTCCTTACGGAGTCAGCCGACTTCCTGGAACTCGGACAAGCGCCAACGCTTGTCCGCTCGTTCTGCGTCGTCCCTTTTCTTCCCTCATACAGTAGGGGAGTTTCGTGAGCGGTCGAATCCTGGCCGCTCACAACAATGTGGCTCAGCTTCCGAGCTAGCCGAGAATGAACTTCAGTGTGGAGGTTTAATGTCAGCCCTACAGAATCACAATTCCGGTGGCCCTTACGTCATGGGCATCGATTTCGGTACGGAGTCGTGCCGAGTCGGAATCTTCGATCTTGCGGGATCGCCGATCGCCTTTGCCGCCACCACATATAAGACCACTCACCCGGCGCCAGGCTGGGCTGAGCAGTCCCCAGACGACTGGTGGGATGCCCTCATCGCGTCCGCCCGCACGGTGATGCAGCGTTCCGGCCTCCAGCCCTTTGAGATCGCCGGTCTTTCCTACGATGCGACGACGATGACCGTCGTTTCCCTTGATAAGAACGGTGAGGCACTGCGCAACGCCGTTATGTGGATGGACGTGCGTGCCACAGAGCAGGCTGCTCGCGTTGTTAACACCACATCCCCAGCACGCCGCTACACCGGCAACGGAACGCTACCTCCCACCGCTGAGTGGTTCCCCTTCAAGGCCGCCTGGCTGCGCGAGAATGAGCGCGACATCTGGGATAAGACGTTCCGTCTTGTCGATGCTCCGGACTGGCTCACCTACAAGCTCACCGGCGAGTGGACCTTCAACATCAACACCGCCGCTCACCGCGCCTACTACGATCGCGATAACGGCGGATGGCCGGTTGACCTCTATGAAGAGGCCGGTGCTGGTGATGTCTTTGAGAAGATCCCCGAGGTGGTGAACGATCTTGGAGTCCCGGTAGGCGGTCTGTCCAACAATGCCGCTGAAGCCCTCGGTCTTATCCCCGGCACCCCGGTAGCCCAGGGAGGCGGCGATGCCTGGCACGGCCAGATTGGTCTGGGTGTGTTGAGCCCCGGCAAGATGTCACTGGTGACGGGTTCCTCGCATGTGATGTCAGGTCAGGCTTCGACTCCGGTGTCCGGTCCCGGCTTCTTTGGTGGTTACACCGACGGCGTCGTCCCTGGCCAATACACCGTGGAGACCTCGCTCGTGTCCTCGGGTTCCGTGCTCAAGTGGTTTAAAGACCAGTTCTGCCCGGATGTGGCACAGGCTGCTGAGCAGACCGGTCTCAACGTGTACGACATCATGAACCGCCGCGCCCTGAATATCCCGATTGGCTGTGACGGCCTCATCATCAACGAGTACTTCCAAGGCAATCGCACGCCCTACTCCGATTCCAAGGCGCGCGGCGTCATGGCGGGTCTCTCTCTGGCCCACTCGCGCGAGCACATGTATCGGGCTATTCAGGAGGCGGTCTGCTACGGCGTCGAGGCCAACATGCGCAAGCTGCGTGAGGCTGGCTTCGAAGTCCAGGAGTTTGTGGCCTGCGGTGGCGCAACAAAGTCCCGCATGTGGACCCAGATGCACTCGGATGTTACGGGCATTCCGATCACCCTCACCGAGGTGGGCGACGCCGTCACCCTCGGTTCCTGTATCCTCGCTGCCGCCGGGGCGGGCCTGTACGGCTCGGTCCAGGAGGCTGCGGACAACATGGTGCACACCCGTGAGCGCATCGAGCCGGACATGGACAAGCACGAGGAGTACAAGTACTTCGCGGATAAGTACTGCGAGCAGTACCCGCTTGTGCAGGATCACGTCCACGACTTGGTCGACCACGTCGCCGCTGCACACGCAAACAAGTAAGAGATTGCGCTGGGCTGCGTCGCTTGTCGAGGCAGCCCAGCAATTCACCCGCATTCATCAA
>JBDIAV010000148.1:0-5069 GCA_039812645.1 Actinomycetaceae bacterium | reverse complement strand
CGTTGTGCCGCAGCACCATGATGAGCCACAGTGGCCCAGCAACCATCCCACCGAGCGCCGGAACCACGACGCCCGAATCATTCATGATCATGCCCAGCACCAGCGCCGAGCCGATCGAAATCACGGTGTAGCGCAACGTTTCGGAGTTCTGCCATGCTGCCCCCACCATTGTTCGGGGCGTGACAGCGGGCCTAGCCTCGTAGGCCTTCCACCAGCGCAGACCCACCACAAGTGCCGCGATCAGCAAGATCACAACGAGCCACCAAGGTAACCCGAAAAACGCCTGCGACAGCTTGCGGGTAACGATCTCGAAACCTCCGCCATCAAGCAGGGTTTGAATGAAGCGCCCAAGGTGGGAGCGTTGCTGCGGTGGCTTCATGTAGTCCGCCATGGCAAAGGCCAGTGATGTGCCGATAGCAACGATAAAGACGCCGAGAAGTCGAAGCGGAGTGAGCCGAATCCCGCACACAAGCAACACAAGCAGAGCAAAGCCCACAACAAGTGCAGGCGGGCCACCAAAGTCCGCTCCCAGCATCGCTGACCCGTCAATAAGGACCGTCAGCACTCCCACCGTGCCCACAAAACCAGCGGCCAAGCCCTTGCGACTCTGGCGCGCAAGTATCACTGCTTCACAAGCGACCATGAGCAACAGACCTGCCGTCATCATCGCGAAGGTGGCATTGCTCAGCCCATAGAAACGCCCGCCAACCTGTGGCTGGGTACCCACCAGCGACGCCACCTGCAACGGGAAACTCAGGGTGAACGCATCAAGCAGGATATCCAAAAGCAGGGTGAGTGCCGTGAGACCACCAATGATGGTGGCGGGGCCGCTGATTGTACTTTTAATCGGAATCCGCAGCCCGACGGCGGCGATCACCGCCGCAATTACCGCGGTTCCGCCGAACAACGCAACACTCGGTATTGCCACCCGCCACCACGGCAGCAAGTTGATGAGCAGCGATGCCACGGGAAGCGAGGCACTCCATGCCGCCGCCGCAGGAAGCCAGCGAGGTGTCTCACTTCCCGGCTCCTTGCGCACCGTGTGCCAGCCCGCGATCGCCACTACTCCGAGCACGAGGAAGATAAGGACGTAGAACGGCCCCACAAGAGGGCGGACGAACTCAGATCGAATCTGGTCGTCAGCAAGACGGCCCGCCAACTCGTCAGCCTGTCCGTCCTCAAAAGTCTCGCCGCGATGGCGAATCTCTGAGCCGACGCTGGTCACCAATGCCGATGAATTCGGGTCAACACTCCCTAAGATCGTCGGGAACACATCCGTAAGCTGGACCAATCCCCATTGCCGCGTCGCATCAGACGTCGCGAGTTGAGCCGTACCCTCCGCGGATTCAACACTGGCATCCACCGCCTCACTATCACCCACGCCATCATCACCGACGACGACGCCCGCACCGTTACCTTCCCCGCTGCTTCCGGAGGCTCCGGCATCTCTCATCGCGAAGAATCCCAGCTGCGGCACCGAGTTCTGCGAATCACCAACGGACATCGCCATGATTCGGGGTGCTTCACCCGAGACCTGACCAGCGGACTCAATCGCTTCCAACAGCGCACCAAACCGCGCATCAAGCGCGGCCAACTGCGGCTCGACCTCCGGCGGAGCCTCGCCTGCGGCCCGGAATGCCGCCAAGAACTTCTCAAAGACACTGTCGGATCCCCGCTTGCTTGCCCCCGAAGCATCCAATGTCAGTTGCACATCCGGATAGCGTACGGATCCTAGATCCACCACGACGAGATCGCGGCCTGCCGCGATCTCGTGATAGGCGTCACCAGCCGCCGCGGTTCCCGGGTCAGAATCACCCGCAGATGTTCCCTCAATGCTCCCCGGAAGTGCAGGAACATCGGCATAGGCGCCCCGGAAAGTACCGGTACTATCCGCGAGCGCGAGCGCTGCACCCGGACCAATCGCTGCCAGCGACTTGCCCTCAAGCTGGCTACCGAGCAGTCCAATCCTGGCCCTGAAAGAACTCGACCGGTTCGACTGCAGATACGTCTCCCATTGCGGGACCGCATATGAGCCGTCCACAGCGGCTTCGTCCGCACGGGCCCCACTGCCCACACCGGACTCGTCAGCCAATGTCGGCGCCTCCTGGGCCCGGCAATCGCGCACGGCATCTGTCGCTCGTTGCCCGGCCCCCACGGTCAGCCATCCCTCATTCGGGCAGGTAGTCTCCCCAACCGTACGCACCACAATGTTTGCGCCCGCCGCATCGCTAATAAAACGGTAAAGATGAGGCATCAGTTCTGGCGTTACGTTCTTCCACAGCACGCCCGAAAATCCAATAACCACAAGGGGTTCGCTACCTACCCGGCCCGTTCCCGACGTTTCCGCATCACCGGAATCTGGCGTGTCAGGAGCAGAAAACGCAGCATGCGAACCAGCGCCCCGCTCACCTAGAACGGCAGCCCCGTCACCACTGCCCGACGCAACCGAAGAGAAAGGTGAGGCGAAGGACGCCGTCGTCGTCAAGGAAAAAACAAGGACGACAAATAGGACGATGGCAGAAAGTGCCCTCCTCCAATGAGTCGTACCGAAAGTCATGGTCTAAGACTATCGCGAGGTCCGGCGCCCGATAAGCGGCCCGATCCGCCCGCGGGGCGATTCAGCGGGTATGGTTGGGCACGTTCCGACAACGGTTCGACGCGCGCCGCACCCGCGGCCCCACAGATAGGAGGATGCAATGAGCGAGCAGACCAACGAAGGGCACCTGCGCTTTTCCTTCCTGGGCCCACGGGGAACCTTCTGCAACGCCGCTGCACTTCAAGTGGCAGATGACGACACCGAGCTGATTCCTGCGCTCGATGTTCCCACCGCACTGCGGATGGTGCGCGCGGGTGAGGTTGATTACGCCGTCGTCCCGATTGAGAATTCCGTCGAGGGTGGAGTGAACGCCACCCTCGACTCCCTCACCGAGGGGCGCCGTCTCGAAATCAAGGCCGAAATGCTCGTGCCCATCACATTCGCGCTGGCCGTGCGTCCGGGAACGAAGCTCGAGGACATCCGCAAGATCGCTACACACCCGCACGCCTGGGCGCAGTGCCGTGGCTGGATTGCGGAAAACTTGACGGACGTCGTACACGTGCCCGCCACCTCCACAGCAGCCGGGGCCGAGATCCTCGCCTCCAAGACGAAGAAACCCGGATTCGACGCTGCACTCTGCCCGGTTCCCACCGCCGAAGAATTCGGTTTGGATATCATCTCCGACCAGGTAGCCGACAACCCCAACGCCATCACCCGGTTCGTCCTTGTCGCGCTCCCCGGCCAACAGCCAGAACGTACCGGCGCCGATAAAACCACCCTTATGGTGCAGCTACCCAACGACGAAGCCGGCGCCCTGTTGTCCATGCTGGAGCAGTTCAGCGCCCGCGGCGTTAACCTTTCGCGCATCGAGTCTCGGCCATTGGGTGACCTCATGGGACGCTACGCCTTCTCCATTGACGCCGAAGGGCACATCGAGGATGAGCGTATCCAGGCGGTACTTATCGGCCTGCATCGTGTGTGCCCGTCGGTGATCTTCTTGGGTTCGTATCCCTCGGCCTCCGGCAAGCGGATACGCCCCCGCCCCGGCACCGCGGACGCCGATTTCATCTCCGCGCGCCGCTGGGTAGCGGGGCTGCTCGGGCGCTCCGTCGCGCCGCACGACTGATAGCGGGGCTTCACGAGGCATTCGGTGTCGTATATGTGACCGTTGTTGCTATATCGCATGAGCGGTCACATATACGACATCAGTTGCACCACTGCCACTGCCATCGGTCATGGCAGCATGGCAATGAAAGTCAAAACTCGCCGATCACGTCGTGCATCAGCAACGCCAAGGACTAGCCGACTCCGATCACGCCACACGAATGATGAGCGCGGCCTTTTCGACACGGGCGGTGACGTCCCGGGCGTAGCCGAGGGGGTCGCCATCTGCCTGGACCGGCTCAGGCTCCAGCAGACTCACGTCGGCACTGCGGGTGCGGCGAAAATCGATCGACCCAGCCGCCGGCAGCACATCATCGCGCACGCCGTAGCGTTGCAGGCCAATGCGGCGTAGCAGGTCACCCCAACCGAGTAGTCCGCCCTTCGTATCCATGACGGCGATGTCGAGCCAGCCGTCGTCAATGCGAGCATCGGGAGCGAGCATGAGGCCGCCGGGAAGGCCACCGCAGTTGGCAAACATGATGGAACGCGCTTCGACATCGATCTGGTTAGCCCCATCACCTGTGGTAATACGAGCTTCGACGCGGCGATTATAGAGGTGTTTAACGCCCGACACCACGTACGCGGACCACCCGAGAGCACGCTTAAGGTTGTCATCCGCGTCCTGCATCACCTGTGCGTCAAAGCCGAGGCCCGCTATCACCACGAAAGGTACGTCGCCCTCAAAAGGCACCCCCTGGGGATCAAACCTGGTGATCTCGGCACGCAACTCAGGGGTGGCCGGAGGGGCCGAAATCCTGCCCACATCAATACGGCGCGAACGCCCGGTGATCGCGATGGAAGCAAGGTTACGCAGCGAATCCAACGGCAGAGCCAGATTTCGTGCGAGCAAATTACCGGTGCCGATCGGGATGAGTCCAAGCGGAATTCCAGTGCCGGCGAGCTCCCCGGCCACCTGGCGCACTGTCCCATCACCACCCGCCGCGATCACCACCGATGGATTCATTGCGATTGCCTGACGTGCCTGACCGACACCGGGATCCGCGACGGAGGTCGCGAGCCACACCGGCTCGGCGAGGCCAGCATCGCCTGCCGCTTCCGCCAGCACCTTCTTCAGTTCGTTGTAATCGACAACTTTCGACGGGTTATAAATAACGACGACGGGGCCCGGGCCTTCCGTTTCGTGCTTCGGCTCGTCGTAGACCGCCTCATCGTTCGCCATTAACGAGATGATCTTGTGGCGCAGATCTTCGAGGTCGCCACGCAGTTGAAGAACGTAGAAGGCCATGATGACGACAAGGATCAAGGCAACGATCCCCATCCAATCCCACCAATTCATAACCACAGCTTAACCGGCGAGACACCGTCTAACCGGGCGAACACCATTCGCCGAGCCGCAGCAGCGCTCCGG
>JBDIAV010000147.1:0-5157 GCA_039812645.1 Actinomycetaceae bacterium | reverse complement strand
AGATTATTAGCAAACTCAGCAACCGTCTGCGGGCTTGTGTAGATGGGCGAGCCCTGCGTAGGCGAGTCGGGCGTAGAGCCCTGCGGTTCAGCAGTGGATGACACGGCAAATCCTCTCCGGCACATATGGATGTCCCAGATTCTATGCCACAGGTGTGGGGTGGGCCGACTAGAAGACTAGTCGGCCCACCCCACACCTCCATCAATTAGAACGCCGCTACGCCCTCAACCGGCTCCAGCTGTGACGCCTCAACCGGCTCTTCGTCCAACGCTTCCATCGCCGCAGCAAGCGCCTCCTCGGAGGGAGCCGCTGCAAGCGCCGAACGCGACGCCACGACGAGCAGTCCGGCCAGTAGGAACGTCATCACTTCGGTGATCGTCATAGCCCAGATGACACCATCAATTCCCCACACCGCGTTGCCAACGAGAATGACAGGGATAAACAGTACCCCTTGGGCCACGGACATGATGGTGGCGTTACGCATCTGTTCGGTGGCCTGGAAGACGCTGATCGCTAGCCCCGTGAAGCCGTTGAAAATCGTGGAGACAAGCATCGCCGTGAGGATTAGGCCGCCGTCGTGAAGAACAACGGGGTCAGAGCTGAACAGGCCAAACACCTGATCACGGAAGAGGAAGACGATTCCTGAGAACACGATGGTGAAGGCGCCAATCGCGGCCGCGGCCCTGACGATCGCGCCGCGCAGGCGATCGGAGCGTCCCGCACCAAACGCATAGGCGAAAAGCGGCACCGCGCCAAGATAGACACCCATGCAGATCATTTCGGGCAGTTGGGCGATGCGCTGGGCCACTCCAAAGGATGCGAGGAGTCCATCGCCGTAACCGGTAGCGACCCAGTTGAGAACGAGCGAGGTGACGATGAGGAAGGAGGACATGAGAAATTCGGAGGCTCCCACTCCAAAGACTGTACGGAGCATCTCGCCATCAGCTCGGAAGTCCTTGAGAGACAACGAGACAACCTCACTCTTCCGAGTCAACCACCACACGTAGTAGCCCACCATGACGACATTGGAGAGGCCGAGCGCGATCCCAGCACCCAAGACGCCCCATCCCAGCACCAGGATAAAGAGGACGTCGAACACTAGGTTGGCGATTGTTGAAGCGATAAGCCCCACCATTGATGTGACGGCCGCACCCTCCGAACGAACCAGCTGCTCCAGCGAAAACGCTGCCACCAGCACCGGCGAGAAGGCAAACATCGCACCAATATATTGCGCCGTGGGCACGAGTGCCTCGTCATGGGCGCCGATCAGTCCCGCAATCGGCATGGCAAAAGCGACTCCGAGCACCCCGATGAGCACTCCGCCGATGATTGAGCCCCAGAAGGTAAACGACGAGACCTGCCTGATACGCTCGGTGGCCGCCTGTGCATCTGGACCTTCCTGTGCTCCCATGAGCCGGGAGACATAACTTCCGCCACCAATACCGAAGACTCCTCCAACCGCCATAATGAGCGCAAAAACAGGCATCGAGAATGTGAGGGCCGCCAGCAGCGGCGTGGAATGCAGGGTTCCGATAAAACCCGCATTAATGATGTTGTAGACAACCCCTACCGTGGTCCCCGCAATCATGGGGACAGATAGATGAATGAGCGAGCGCCAGATGGGCGCCTCAGCAAGGTAGTAGCGATTCTGAGATGACATAATGTTTCTCCTTATGAGTGTTTTGGGCGCGCTGAAGGCACCTTGCAGACGCATTGGGTATACGAAAGGCACGTTGCGGGCCGCGGAACGCCAGGCCCCGGAGCGCTTTTACGCGTTTCTGGATGTACGGGCCACCTACGATTCCGCGTCATGACACGTTTTGGGGCGCCCGCGATCAACCCACCTATATGGGCTTTGATTCTGGGTAGGCTGACGCGTCCCAGTGAAGAATTGACGCTCAACGAGATAACAGCGAGAAATTCAGCCGTTGAGAATTCGCCAGCCTAGAAATTCAGCCACGAAAGAGTTCGGGCTGTGGCAATCGGCTGCGGAAGAACCCTTAGAAGGGCGCTCCCCGATGGTCATCGGGATGAGTTCTTTCGAAACGTTCCGTGACACCACTTTCGTCAACGCAACGCTCAAGAAGCGCCAGTAGCTGCTCCTGTTCGTCACGGTTGAGAGGGGCAAAGAAGTCCTGCTGCGCTTTGTGCATGGCTTCATCGAATCCCTCAACGAGTCGGGAACCCTCCGCGGTCACGGACAGAAGTTTGACACGAGAATCTTTGGGAGAAGGAACACGTGTGATGAGGCCACGATCCTCCATTCCTTGCAGCAGGCTCGTCACAGACGCCGGAGTAGTTCCCGACATCCGCGCAAGGTCCCGCGCAATCACGCCACGACCTTCGTGCTCCTCGATATACCCCAGCGTAAACGCCTGCTGACGCGTAAGTCCGCTGTGACGTACCCACTCCTCCGCGGCCGTGCGCTGGGCAAACGAGGCGTTACGAATCGCCGTCGTGAGACTCTCTCCCAAGTTCATAGTTAGAACTCTAATTGTTTGAGTTCTAACTATCAAGTGCCTGACCAACTAATTTTGACGTTCGAACGACGACGGCGCCGCGCGCTTCAGTCCGCAACACCCCGGTCACCACCCCAATCTCCACACCATCAGTAAGTTACCTTCGGCACCGCTTAGTTGGTTGGCAATCCGCGAAACAACAACCCGAGGGTGAAATCACATCGCTCGTGCCCCACGCCTGACGTGAGGTCCTCGACATGGGCCACGGTATGAGGGAAACGATCGTCCGGAAGCATGCGGAGCCGTTCAGCCGATCTCTCACGTTCGCGTTCATGATCATCGCGACGTAGCGACGCCTCCAGGCAATAGGCACTGACATAAAGGTAGGCGGCATCAATCGCCCAGGCGGCGTCCCGCCCCGACACTCCCCCACCCAACAGGATGGCCAACATTCCTTCGTTCAGACGGGCAGTTTCCAAGCTACGTGGCGCAGCCGCCAGTGCCGCAAGGGAGACCCCGGGATACCGTAGGAATTCGTCACGAATCTGGGAGCACACGTCAAGAATCTGCTGGCGCCACCGAGCGGGATCGGGCTCCGGAAGGTCAATCCGGGAACACAGCTCGCCAATAAGGAGATCGTCAAGATCGGATTTGTTGCGCACGTGCGCATAGAGAGAGGCAACTCCGGCACCCAACACCGCCGCAACACGACGCATCGTCAACGATTCAAAGCCCTCCACCTCGACAATCTGCAACGCCGTGCCCACAATCCGCTCGGTTGAAAGAGGTTCCTTGCGAACTTTCGCACGCGCTTCGCCATCAAGCGCAGCAATTTGTTTTGCCCAACGATCTCGGGGAGCAGATTCTCCGGGCGACGTCTTCTTGACCATAACCCCACCCTACCCCTTGACACGAACATCGTTTGAGACTAGAACAGTGTTCGTCAGTGCGAACACTGTTCGATCTAAAAACTCGACACTGCTACATCGACCTCCCGGTTGCCTCTCCGTGGCTAATCCACTTCTTTGGCGGATCCTTTTCGCCTTCTTTACTCTCCTTTCCTTGTCGCTCTCCCACCCTGAGGAGCACCATGAACACTCATATTCCTTCCCCGCCCCAGTCACTTCGCCAGGCCTGGGTAGCCCTCCTTGGGCTGTCCTCGGTCTTCCTCTTCGAGATGCTGGATAATTCCATCCTCAACGTCACGTTACCGACGATCGGCCGTGAACTACACGCATCGACCACCGCTCTCCAGTGGGTCACAAGCTCCTATGCCGTACTCTTCGGTAGCCTCATGCTCGTCTTCGGTGCCATTGCCGATAAGTTCGGCCGCCGACGTGTCATGCTTGTTGGCCTCACCCTGCTTGGCATCGCTAGCCTCGCCACAATATTCGTCACTACTACGGAGCAGCTCATTGTGGTTCGTGGCGTCATGGGTATTGCGGCCGCCATGACCACCCCGGGATCCATGGCCCTTGCTTTCCGCTTATTTGATAACGAGAGCCTACGCATCCGCGCTATCACGCTCATCTCGACCGTCGGTCTCGTTGGCCTTGCCATAGGCCCCACCGTCGGTGGCCTCATTCTCGCCGTCGCTCCATGGCAGACACTTCTTCTCATCAACGTGCCCATATCGCTTCTTGCCATTATTGGCATTCGCGCTGGTATCGCACGGGACATTCCGGCGGACCTGCACGGCGATCCCATCGACATCCTTGGCGCTTTTCTCGGAACCGCCACTATCGTCGGCACGCTCGCCGCGCCAACGCTCTTCGTCGAAGAGGGCTCCGCCTCACTCGCAGCTTGGGCAATCTCCGCCGGAGCCCTCCTAGCGGGAATCCTCTTCGTTGTTCGCGAGCGCACTGCCAGCCATCCGCTGCTTGACCTTCACTTGGTCGCACATCCTCTCGTGGCTAGCGGCCTCGCTTTCAAAGCGGCCGCCGGAATGGCGACGGCGGGTCTGGGATACCTTTCGATGCTCCAGCTCCAACTCCAGTGGGGATGGTCGCCCGCCCTGGCCTCACTGGGCATGTTGCCGCAGGTCATCGTGCTCGTTGCTGGAGGAGCCTTCGTTGATCCGTTCGTGCGGCGCGTCGGCCACACCCGAGCCGCGTGGATGAGTGCCTCGATCGTCGTCGTTGGCCTCGCAGTATATGGAGTGTTCAATCAGTTCGGATACCCGTGGGTGGCTCTCTCCCTCGCGCTGGTCGCGACCGGTATGCGCATCGTTGGCGTAGTCGCGGCCACGAACGTGCTGAGCGGGCTTCCCGAAAGTCGCACCACCATGGGTGCCGCACTCACGGACACGGTGACCGAGATGGCAAACGGTCTGGGTATCGCCGTCGCCGGAACGATACTTGCCGCGCTCTTCGCCGGATCCATCGCGCAGCCGAACTGGAGCGTGGGCCAAAGAGTCCAGTTTCAGGCGGCCGTTACGGAAGCTGGACTCGCCCTCACGGTCATGACCGCCACACTCGTCATCTGGGGATTGCTGCGGGTACGCAAGGCACGGATATAACCGTACCCCGCTGCACTCACCTCGACGAGGCACTCACTGGAGCACCGCTTTCACCTCAACGCGGCAGGAATATAAGAACACAAGGGATCGGCAGCCAGCGGATCACCCGTGGCACTATAGGAACGCGAGCGCCCTCCACCACACCAGGTGTTGTACTCGCACAGGCCACATTTACCACCA
>JBDIAV010000146.1:0-5244 GCA_039812645.1 Actinomycetaceae bacterium | reverse complement strand
CTATCTCGTTATTTCGGATGTAACCCCCATGATGATGCGAGCATCCGGCGGAGCTTCCTTCAGTACCTTGGTCACGTCATCTTCATCGAGAGCAACACATCCTGCCGTTGCTACCTTATTCGCATGGAGAAAGATCGCGTAATTTAACGCGGGATTGGGGTCAATGTAGTTGTAATCAAGAACGATACCTTGGCGGTAATCGCCTTGTTGGGCGAAGTACCACATATTCTCGTCGTACGACGACGACATCGTGTTGCTCTCGTAGTAACGGTTATAGTTCCAGGATCGATTACCCGACCACTTGGATCGGGAGTTGAGTGTCTGATACGAGAGAGATGTACCGGGATCCCTAACACCAAATGCCGAGACAAAACCAAAACTCCCCGTCGGCGTCTTCATGTCATTGTAGTTTCCGTTACGCGTCTGCGCGGGCGTGTTAAACCCATCACCACCGATACGCGCGGACGTAGACCACGCTTCGTCGTAGCTCCCATCCGACTGACGAACGCACGAGACGAATGAGGCATAACTGCTCTTGTAACTTGATGCCGTCACAAGATAGACACGACTCGCTTCGCCCGTGGGGTACAGGGATCGCCCATCATTAATGATGAAACACTTCCCTCCGGGGCCGGTTTCCTGCCATACTCCACCCGGGTCTAGGTAATACCAGGTACCACCTGTTTTAACCCAGCCGGTGGCCATAGCACCGCTGGGGTGGAGGTAATACCATGTGTTGCCGAGCTGTACCCAGCCGGTGGCCATAGCACCGCTGGGGGCGAGGTAGTACCAGATGCTATCGAGTTGCCTCCAACCGGTGGCCATACGGCCATCGCTTTCGAGGTAGTACCAGGTGTTGCCGAGCTGTGCCCAGCCGGTGGTCATTGCGCCGCCCGCGGCCGGATTCAGATAGTACCAGTGCCCTCCAAGCTTGAGCCAGCCGAGCGCCATATCGCCATTCGGGTTGAGGTAATAACGAGCACCGGCAACTTGTTTCCAACCGGTGGCCATACGGCCATCATCCTCAAGGTAGTACCAGGTGTTGCCGAGCTGTGCCCAGCCCGTGACCATGGCGCCTTCCGACCCAAAGTAGTACCACGACGTGTCGTGTCTCAGCCATCCGATGGTAGGGCGTCCATCGTCCAGAAGGTAGTAGCGCGCTCCACCCCTCTCAATCCAGCCGGTGGCCATTTCTTGGGAAGTCTCGGTTGCCGGCGTTGTAGAGGACAACGCTGTGGTGGCTGGCGGCATCTCGGGCGGCACGGTTGCCAAGTTGAGGGTTCGGTCGGTAGCGGAGCTGGGGATTTGGTCTATGCCAGAGCTGGGCGTTTGCTCAATCACTGCGACCGGGGCTTCTTCGGCTGCAACCGCGTTGGGCGTCAACACCGATAGAACGGTCACCAATCCTAGAAGGGCAGCCAATCCGCGGGCCGCCCTTCCCTTCCTCACATTCGCTGAATTCATGCCGGGAGTACTATAGAGAATCCTTTAGTGAACGCACTCAGGCGTCGATCATGTCGAGGCTAACGTTATTCGCGCCGTCTACGATAAAGTCGCGGCGGGGCGCCACCTCATTGCCCATGAGCAGCTCGAACACACGCTCAGCCTCACGCAGCGCCTGTTCGTCCTCCATTCGAATACGCCGTAGAGTACGACGCGCCGGATCCATGGTGGTCTCAGCAAGCTGATGAGCGTCCATTTCACCCAGGCCCTTGTAGCGCTGGATCGGCTCCTTGTAATGCTTGCCCGCCCGCTCCAGCTTCTTCAGCTCGCGATGTAGCTCCGGCTCGGAATAGGTGTAGATGTATTGGCCCTTGCGACGCCCTGATCCGGCCACCTCGATACGGTGCAGCGGCGGTACAGCCGCAAAAACGCGGCCCGCCTCGACCATCGGACGCATATAACGGAAGAAAAGAGTCAATAACAAAGTGCGGATGTGGGCACCGTCCACGTCCGCGTCCGTCATCATAATGACCTTGCCGTAGCGTGCGGCGCTGAGATCGAAAGTACGCCCCGAACCGGCACCGACTACCTGGATCATGGCCGCCACCTCAGCGTTTTTGAGAATGTCGGCCGGGGAGGCCTTCTGAACATTGAGAATCTTTCCTCGGATGGGAAGCAGCGCCTGGAACTCAGAGTTGCGGGCTAGCTTCGCCGTGCCCAGAGCCGAATCGCCCTCGACGATGAAAAGTTCCGTGCGATCCACATCCTCGCTGCGGCAGTCCGCTAGCTTTGCCGGGAAGCTCGACGACTCCAAGGCATTCTTCCGGCGCGAGATCTCCTTGTGCATGCGCGCGGCAACACGAGCGCGCATTTCAGCCACAACCTTTTCCAGCAGGCGCTGGGTTTCGGTCTTTTGGTCGCGCTTAGGAGAGGAGAGAACGGCTGCGAGCTCCTTCTCTACCACGTTCGAGACGATGGCACGCACCGGGGCGGTGCCGAGGATCTCCTTCGTCTGGCCCTCAAACTGCGGCTCGGGCACGCGGACGGTAATAACGGCGGTGAGACCGGCAAGGACGTCGTCCTTTTCGATCTTCGGATCCTTAGCCGTAATCTTCAAGCGGCGGGCGTTCGCCTCAATAAGCGAACGCATCACCTTCATAAGGCCTAGCTCGAAACCTCCCTGATGCGTGCCACCGCCGGGCGTCGAGACAATATTGACGAAGGACTTTTCCTCCGTCTCGTAGCCTGTTCCCCAGCGCAGTGAGATATCCACGCTACAGGTGCGCTCAAGTTCGCGGGTCTTGAGGTGGCCACTCTTCTTATCGAAGACCTGCACGTTCTCAAGGAACGTGCCCTCCCCCTGCAACTTGATGGTGTCCGTCACCGCCGGGTCCTTCGCCAGGAAGTCCACGAAATCACGGGTGCCACCTTCGAAGCAGAAGGACTCGGTGCGCGGGCCGGGTTCGACGAGCGTTGCTTCCCCGCCGGTCTCTTGGCCTTCAACGACAACCAGGGCACCGTCAACAGTCTGCTCCTCGACGGCCGAACTACCCTGAGCAAGGGCCCCCTTACCGGCAGCCACCTTCTTATCACTCACCGTAACGCCTGCGCGCTCATCAATAATTGTGATGTTCAGGCCGGGAATGAGGAAGGCGGTTTGGCGCACGCGCTGGACCAGCTCGTCGTATTTAAACTGCGCCGACGGCGGGAAAATCTCCGGATCAGCCCAGTAGCGCACACGGGTGCCCGTCTTCCGACGCGCCACCTTACCCACCACATCCAGCTCGGATGATTCGGTAAACTCCGTGAACTCGTTGCGCGGCGAGGGCTTGCGACGACCATCGCTAAACCGCCCCGGCACACCCTGACGGAACTGCATCTGGTAAACTTTGCCGCCGCGATCAACCTGGACATCCAGGCGCTCAGAGAGCGCGTTCACTACAGAGGCGCCCACGCCATGCAAACCGCCCGACGCAGTGTAGGAGCCACCTCCGAACTTACCGCCAGCGTGCAACTTGGTGTACACCACCTCGACACCGGTGAGCCCCACTCCCGGAACCATATCGATGGGTACGCCACGGCCGTCGTCGGCAACCTCAACCGATCCATCCTGGTACAGGCGGACGGTGATGTTCTTGGCGTGACCCTCCAAGGCCTCATCAACAGAGTTATCGATGATCTCCCAGAGGCAGTGCATGAGGCCGCGGGAGTCGGTGGATCCAATGTACATGCCCGGGCGTTTGCGAACTGCCTCCAGGCCCTCAAGGACTTGGAGGTGGCGGGCTGTATAGGCTTCGGTTGTCGTCACGTCCAACATGCTACGTTCTGCCTCCGACAGATTTAAGAGTCGAGGCACAAAGGCGAACAAATTCACGTATCGCTGCATGGGCTGGAGGCCCGTCATCGCCTCGATAGCAGGACCTTTCCCCTCCATGGTCCCAACCCGAAGTTCGGTCAGGTTCTCAATCCAAAGTCCGTTAGGGGCCCAAGCCCAAAGCTCGTTAGGGGCCCGGCCCAACCCAAAGATCGGTCGGGGCCCCTTGCCAAAGAATTGAGGAAAATGGAAAGAATTGAGCTCTGTGAAGCGTCCTCGCGCTCAATTCTTTCCAAAAAACTCAATCCTTTGGACTCGGTCAGCCGTCCAACGCGTATCGGGGGTCAGCCGTCCAACGCGTATCCGACAACAGCAAACCGGGGCACCTCCACAAGAATGGAAAGTGCCCCGGTACACGGATAAGGTTGCGTTCGACGCAGGCTGGTGGCTCTTAACAGAAAAAGGGCCCCGCCGACACGCGAGACTACTACTTAATGTTGGCGCGCTCATCCTGAATTCGGACGGCGGCAGCGCGTAGCTTCTCTAGGTGCTGGTTAGCGTGGTGTCCACAGAACAGAAGCTCGCCATAAGGCATGACCGCGCGCACGTAGGCCTGTGCGCCGCAGGCATCACATCGATCTGCGGTTGTCAGCGTCTTCTCATTAATCATCGTTGCGTTCACATCTTCATCAAAGCATTTCGCAGCGAAAAAATTCCCCCTCTGGACTGTGAGTTCACCCGCGGCGGAATACATAATCGCTGACCGCCTATATACGTGACCTGCAGGCACAGTTCGACGGCGCTACGCACGATGTGCCATCTGCGGTTTGGGCGGCTAGAGTGACACGGTACGAAGGAGGGTCATGGCCGGGTTTGCGGTAGTGGATGTCGAGACGACGGGGCTGAGTCCGGCGAATGATCGGATCATTGAGATCGGCATCGTCACCTTGGATTCGCGCGGCGAGTTGGAGGCCGAATGGTCGAGTTTGGTTAACCCTCACCGTCCCGTCACAGCCCAGTTCGTACACGGTATTTCCGACGACGACGTCGCCACCGCCCCCAGTTTTTCCAGTCTTCTGCCGGAGGTGGCAGCGTTATTGGAGGAACGAGCGGTCGTGGCGCACAACGCCGCTTTCGACGTGGGTTTTCTCAATGCCTCATTCTCGCGCGCCGGCTTTCCGGTGGCGATTCCCGCGGCGGCAGCAGTATGCACGATGGAGCTGTCGAAGATTTATCTTCCGGCGGGGCGCCATTCATTAGTGGCTGCGGCGGAACGTGCGGGCGTGGTGTTGGAGCATCATCACCGAGCCTTGGCGGATGCGTGGACGGCGGCGGAGTTGCTGCGCGTGTACCTGGCCTCCGAGGGTGCAGGGAAGCGTTACTCAGAGCGAGCGGTCTCCCGCCGCGGCGAGGTGACGGAGCCAGCCTCTTGGATCGAGGCGCAACTGGCCGCGATGAATCTCAGCTGGCCCAAGGTTCTGTTCTAG
>JBDIAV010000145.1:0-5398 GCA_039812645.1 Actinomycetaceae bacterium | reverse complement strand
CACCCCCACACAAACCACCCCCACACAAACCACCGATACTCCCTACCACCTTCTCGCCGAACCGATGGTTGTTGAAGCCGACCCCGAGAACTCGCAGGAAGATGCTGCCTACCAGCCTCGCCCGGGAACCCGCGTGGTGGGCGTGGGCCCGCTTCCTCAGCCGTGGCCGGACGATCCCCGTCTCGACCCGGTCCTCCTCTCCGAAGGCGACCACCGCAACGTCATCGACAAGTACCGCTACTGGAGCGTCGAAGCTATCAAAGCTGACCTCACCGCCACCCAGTCGCTCCTCCACATCGCCATCGAGAATCTCGAACACGACCTCAATATTGGTTCCATCGTGCGCTCCGGGAACGCTTTCAATGTGGGCGGTGTGCACATCGTGGGGCGCCGCCGCTGGAACAAGCGCGGGGCCCTTGTCACCGACCGCTACATCGAGATCTACTACCACTCCACCGCGCAAGAGCTGGCGGAATGGGCGCGCGAGCATAGTTATCGGCTGGTGGCCATCGACAACCCACCGCACTCCACGCGCCTAGAGGAGACACAGCTTCCCGAGCGCTGCCTGCTAGTTTTTGGCCAGGAGTCCACAGGGATTTCGCAGGAGTTGCAGGACGTCTGTCAGGACGCGGTGCGCATCGAGCAGTACGGTTCGACCCGCTCCATGAATGTCGCTGCTGCTGCCGCGATCGCAATGCATTGGTGGGTGAGCCAGCACCGCCGCCCTCAACATGTGAAGTAGTACCGCTTAGTATTCGATTCAGTATTTGAAGTGGCAGGAGCGGGGCCATCGGAAATGCGAGCGCGTGTCATGTGATGTCGTATATGTGCCGACCATTTGTATATAGCATTACCGGTTTACCTATACGAACCGATATGCACTCGAGTATCAGAATCCAGTCCGATACGCGGGTTGTAGTAACGCGTTACGGCCATGTCCCGGGAGCCTGAAACACGAAAGCCACCCGGATGGTCGGTTCGCGACCTCGTGGGTGACTTTCGACAAGGCTTTGCTGAATTTGCTCAAGTGGATGGTCAGTTCACGTATTGACGGCGAAACTTCGCGCTAACGCACCGCTCAAGTTAGCGTCTGTGTCAGACGGTGGTTGCGGTGCTCTTCAGCGCGGCTGCTGCAACGCGCTCCTCGCGGCGCCGATCCGCATTCTTGAACGCGTTGATGAAGATAAAGGACAGCCCCACGGCAAGTGCCAAGAAGAAAGTGATATTGATGATGGCCCAAAGGGTGACGGTCATGAGTGTCTCCAAGTTGTCGATACGACGTTCCGCAGTACAGCCTACGCGATCCGCCCCGCTTGGTGCATAGACCCAAGGTCACGCATCCTCCACATCGCCATATAGACGACGACGTCCTCACCTCGCTTCTCTCACCGGGCAAGTCGAACGACTCCGCTCCTGGTAACGAAGAACCCTCGCCGTCAATGGGATAGCTGCCTTTGGTGGTGACTCTTAGTCTCACTGACGCTGTTCGAGCATCTCGGTGACATCGCGGAGAATCTGCTCTGCGCGGGCATCAAAGGAATGCTCGCGCGCGATCCATTCGGCGGTCGTGACGCGCTTTTCCTGACCCACACCGTCCGCGTCACCCGACACAACCCGTGCAATATCCTCGGGGGAGCGGCAGACGTCCACGGCGTCTCCAAAAAATTCCTCCATCCCCACAACGGGATCTGAGATCACTCGAGCTCCGCAGGCAAGCGCATCGAAGATACGATTTTGGATGAAACCCTCGGTCGCCATATCGTTCCAATGATCTGCGAGGACAAACTTCGCGCTGCGATACACGGCGGCGAGCTCTGAGTTTGGGACGTGTTCGCCAGCGAGCACCTCGTCAGGAACAAGATCCTTCCACCCCGGGCCGATGATCGTCAGGTCCACGCCAGCCTCAAGGGCCATGTGGACAAGGTCGCGGTCGCGGCCTTTATGGTTCCCGCCCACGAAGATGACGTCGCGTGCCGTCGTCGTCCCGTCAATACTATCTCCGGCATCTTCCCGGCGAAGAGACTCAACACCGCCGTATACGGAGCCGGAGCCGCTACCGGCGAGATTAAAGCGGGAGATATCGGTGGCCTGAAGCAGCGGGCGGATCTCGACGCCGAACTTGGTGCTAGCACGCTCCGCCCAGGAAGCGGACGCCGCGTAGATGAGGTCATAGCCGAGCAATTCTTCTTGGGTGATTTGCTCGGGGTGGCTGATGATCCACATGACGTTAATCTGGCCTGGAATGGGCCGGATGCGGGTGAGGCCACGCAGGACGAGCGAGACGTCGTCGAACTGGACGGTAGGCGAGTTGCGGGCTTCATGCCGGTAGGTGACAACTTCTTGCCCGAGGGCGCGCAGGCTTGTTGCGAGTGATCCGCCGAAGTAGGTGTCGCCCCAGCCGTCGCCGCGACGCCCGGCGTTTGCCGGATTTTTGATTGCCCAGCGAAGTCGCGGTGCGCGGTTCGTAACCGGGTTTGTATCCAGCTCCTGCGAGGCCTGGTCCAGCTCTGGTGCACTCACCATGGGTTGGTGCCCATCCAGCTTCGCACGTACCAACACCGGTTTGGGCCCGAGAATGTTGGACTTTGACCGGTCGGTTCCCACGTGTGCGACTGAGAAACCGGCATGTTCGAAGAGAGCCGTTTCGGGTGCGGGAAGATTGCCGCGCCACCGCTCCATGAAGATCTCGCGGTTGGCGGAAAGTTCCTTGCCACGCCCCGGGGTCTTACTTTCGTGGTGGGTGACGATCGTCCGCGGGTCGCTGATGAACCCTCCCGGCCGCTCACGCAGCAAACGCAGGCAGAAATCCACGTCCTCCATGCCGTTGACATAGAACGGGTCGAACCCACGCAGTTCGCCGAAGTCACGTGCGCGGACCACAAGGGCTGCGGCAGTTGCAGCGCTGAAGCGCTCCATACCAATTCCCGCTGCATCTTCCATGGGATGACCGGCCAGGAAATGAACAGGTACGGTATCTCGCGCAACCCACACGGTCCCGGCAGTCTGGATCGTATCGTCTCCGTAGACGAGCAGGGGCTGGACGCCAGCGACGTCGTCGTCCTCCATATGAGTCACGAGACTCTGGAGATCGCCCGTCCGAATCTCGGTGTCGTTGTTGAGGAACAGCACGTGCTCGCCCGTGGATGCGAGGAAACCGACGTTGCAGCCAATCGCGAAGTTATAGTTTTTCGGCAGGCGTTTGTAGATCACCTTCGGATGGCCGGCAAACTCGCGGATGAGTTTGTGGGCGATACGGGTTGTGCACCCATTATCGACGACGACGATCTCCACGTCCTCCAGCCCGCCATACGTCAGGACTGATGTGACAGCAGCGACCGTCATGGTGGCGTCATCGTAGGTGGGGATGACCACGGATACGCGGCCGGGCACGCGCTCCTTGGAGGACTCGGCCTCCCAATCGAGCATGCCCTTGGCGAGGACGACCCACTGCCAGTGAGACGACTCGCGCACGGTGATCCGGTCGCTGCGCTCCATGTCGTGTTCGTACTCGCACCCAATAAAAGGGAAGAATGCCGGGGGCGTTACGGCGGCGAGCCTGATGGCAAAATCGTGATCTACCCAGCGGCGCAACGAGTTATCGAATCCACCAACCTGGTGGGCGAGCTCGCGTTTGACCACAAGAACATTCATGTCAATGTGGTTGAGGAAGAGGAGTTCCTCAAGCCCGCCGATATACGCGCGGTAGTTGACTGGCTTGTGGTCACCGTTCATCACGCGACTGGCTGCGTATCCCCACGCGACGTCCCCATTGACGGCCGCGTGAATAGACAGATCGAGGTAATCCGGGCGCCAGGTGTTATCTGAGTCTAAGAAAGCTATGTACTCGCCGGTTGCGGCGCCCAGACCGGTGTTGCGCGCCGAACTAACGCCCTTGCCGGTGTTGCGGAGAACTGTGATTCGGGCGTCCGTCCGGGCGATGGCCTGCAAAAGTTCCCACGTGCCGTCGTCGGAATGATCGTCGACGACGAGGAGTTCCCAGTTCGTATACGACTGCTTCTTGATGCTGGCGATGGCGGTTCCCACAAACTCGACCCGGTTCCACACAGGGAGAACGACGGACACCAGCGGGAGTTCGGAGACGGGAGCATTGAGGATTTCCCGTTTCCATTTCTCTTCCGCGTTGGTGTCCCAGTGCTTGCGATCGCGTGGTGCCCGCAGATGCCGTTCTCCGCGTAGCTGCCGACTGAGCGTGGACACTTGTGTGGCGTAGTCCACCGCCCGCACGCCGTATAGCGGGGAGTTGGGTGGAACTGGAAGGAGAGTTTCGTCGGTGATCGTGGCGCTGAAGTAAGCCAGCGGAACAACTCCACGGGGGATTATGCACTCTGAGTCGAGATAGGCAGGGTCGAACGCTGGCCCGAGCGAGGTGGTTGTGTCGGTGGAGTTGATGAAGTCGATAAACGTGGCGGCGTCGCCACGCTGCATGGCCGTCCGTACATGAGGGGGTAGTGCGGAGACATCAATAAACGGACTCGGCGCCAGACTGTCACGGAACATGTAGGTGAGGTAGTGGGAGGCTGCGTCATGCGAGTTCTCAAACTTTCCACGGCTCGCCGCCCGATAATAAGCGACAGAAAAGACACCGGTAGCCAGGAGATCTGAGGCGTACGGATGGTTTTTCCAGGGATGGCGGGTCGCTGAGTCGACGACGGCCGGCAAGCCAGTAGCAGAGCGAGATGAACCATCGTTGGCAACACTGCCAGAATCGCGAAGCAAGGATATGTTCTCGAGAGAGGGATCAACGAGCTCGGGGATTCCACCCTTGGTGAGCCGCTCATTGAGCCGCCAATCCCACACTGACGAGCGCTTATGATTCCGTTTGACAGTCTCGTTTAACGCTCGGAGCTGACGATAAATGCGCCTGAGCCTGCGCATCACCACAACAAGGCCTAAGCCTAGGGTGACAGCGATTCCTGCGAGGAGTCCCGGGACCATCACGTCGGGGAACCACATTGCCAGCAGGGCAACAAAGAGAATAACGAGAATCAAACCTGTCACAGTAAGGATTCTCCGCGGGAGGTGCTTCATGGAGAGACTGAGCCCTTCGTGCTCGGACAACCGGTCATTTGCACGTATGAACAGGTGGTGTTTCCAAGCGTACAAATAGCCTCAGGCGAGGGACATCCTAGCATATTTAGCGGGAATCACTAAGGTGATAATTTTTGAGAAAGTGGCGAGTTCACGCCAAGAACCGGTCTTCTTGCGGGGTGGCCCACGGTCGTTGCATGGAAAGCAGAACGACAGACAAAAGGACGGCAGTGATGACGTCAAATAACCCCGGGAAAATTGCAGGCGACGAGGAATCGGAAACAAACACAGGGGTTAAGCAAGAAAGGGCGAGCGGAACTGGGACAAGGACGAGCAGAACCGGGACAAG
>JBDIAV010000144.1:0-5734 GCA_039812645.1 Actinomycetaceae bacterium | reverse complement strand
CCGCGGACTCGTAACCCCGACAGACACGCAAGCAGATTGGCACGCAAGCAGCTGGCGGCTAGAAACTCACGCGAGTGAGAGGAACATCTTCTCCAGGTTCTCGCGGTTCTCCTCGGCATTTTCGCCCTCATCGAGCATGCATTCGCGCATGGCGGTGGCGATGACGAGGAAACCGGCGCGGTCGATCGCCTTGGAGACAGCAGCGAGCTGCTGCACCACTTCACGGCAGTGCCCATCGTTCTCAATGAGGTTAATTGTTCCAGCCAACTGGCCGTTGGCCCGCTTGAGGCGATTGACGATCTTGCGTCGAGCTTCGGGGTCGTGATCTAGCAGTATTTCGTGAGTGGGCAGGTTGCCAATAGTAGGAGTATCGGCGGTCTTCTCACCCTTCATGAACTCGTTTTCAGGGGACTGTCCCGAATCGTCGTGAGTGTCCTTGATTGCCATTGCTGCCTCATTTCCCTACGCGCTCTTGACGCTTCCACCCATGATGCACGATCGCTACCTATCGTGACTTTAACTGCGACGATCGTAACAAGTAGAGCATCCCTATAGATACTACCCCCAGCATATCTGTTAGGATGCTCCCGGTAGTATTTTTCACATGAAGGAGATGTCAACAATGTGCCGAGCAGTCACGTGTAAGACGTGTGGCAAAACGACCTGGGCAGGATGCGGCAACCACGTGGCGCAGGTCAAGCGCAGCGTTCCCGCATCACAATGGTGCCCCGGCAATCATCCCAAGGAAGAACGCGGTGGCGTCTTCTCCCGTCTCTTTGGAAGGGGAAAGTAGCTCCTCATGCGCATCGTTATTGTTGGAGGGGTCGCGGCCGGTATGAGCGCCGCAGCTCGCGCACGCCGCCTCTCTGAGGAAGCCGAAATCATTGTCCTTGAGCGCGGGGAGCACGTCTCCTTCGCCAACTGTGGCCTCCCATACTACGTGGGTGGCGAGATCGAGGAGCGCGCCAAGCTCCTGGTCCAGACTCCGTCCTCACTGGCAGCCTCGCTGAACCTGGATGTCCGCGTCCGACACAACGTCACCGGATTCGACGCCGCAGCCAAGATCGTCCACGTCGAGACGCCGGCTGGAAACGAGAGCATCACCTACGACGCACTCGTCCTCGCACCGGGCGCGGTGGCCAGCCGTCCACCGATTGCCGGATTGGATGAGTCGAGTCGGGTTCGCACGCTTCGTACTGTCGACGACGCCGTCGCCCTGCGCACCTCCGTGGAATCCGGCGCACGCCGCGCGGTCGTTCTTGGTGCAGGTTTCATTGGCCTTGAGGCTGCCGAAGCGCTTGCCCACCAAGGGCTAGAGACGAGCATCGTCGAGTTTGCGCCGCACGTGCTGCCGCCGTTGGAGAATGAGATGGCCGCGCTTGTTACTGGCGAGTTGGAGCGGCTCGGGATCGCCGTTCGCGATGGCGTTTCCGCGCAGGCTATCGAGCCGGGCGTAGACCATGACACCGTTGTATTGTCGGACGGAACCCGACTGGTGGCTGAGATCATCGTGCTGTCCGCCGGTGTTCGGCCAGATACCGCCGCTTTCGAAGGCTCAGGTGTCGAGTGTGAGCGCGGCGCCATGGTAGTGGACGAGCACGGCCGCACCAACCTCTCTGACGTGTACGCCGGTGGCGATGCAACCGTGTCCACCGACGCGGTGACAGGTCTTCGCCGCCCGGTGGCACTGGCTGGCCCCGCCAACCGCGCGGGTCGTCACATCGCCGACGCCATCCTCCGCCCCAAGCAGGCACGCTCCATCCCCATGCCGCTCGGTACCGCTATTGTGCGCGTGGGTGAGCTCACCGCCGCTATGACCGGTGCGAACCGGGCCGCGCTCGACGCCTCTGGCATCGAGTATCACGTGCTCCATCTCCATCCCGGTCAACATGCCGGGTACTTCCCCGGCACCGAACAGATCCACCTCGTCGTGCACATCCGCAAGAGTGATGGTATCGTTCTGGGCGCTCAGGCCGTGGGCAAAGACGGCGTGGACAAGCGCATTGACGTGCTTGCCACCGCGATCCGCAACCATATGGCGGCTCCTGACCTCATCGATCTCGATCTCGCCTACGCACCGCCTTATGGCAGCGCCAAGGATCCCATCAATATGGTCGGGATGGTTGCCACCAACGTCATGGACGGCCTCATGGACCTCTGGTACGCCGAAGACTTTGTATCGGTGCAGCAAGAGGCGCTCATCCTTGATGTACGCTCGGCTGGCGAATTTGCTACCGGGCACCTGCCTGGCGCTCTCAATGTGCCGCATGTGGAGTTGCGTGGCCGCATTGACGAGGTGCGTGAGGCTGCTGCGGGCCGTCCCGTACGCGTGACCTGCCAGGTAGGCGTGCGCTCACATATCGCCAACCGTATTCTTGCTGGTCACGGCTTCGATACTAAGTCACTATCGGGCGGAATGCTCACCGCGTTCGCAGTGCTGGGGCGTAACTATATGGAGCGCGGCAAGGTCTGATACTCTTCCACCACACATTCCCACACATTCACCCATTCGAAAGGAATCATCATGTGCTCACCTATTCGTTGCGACGTCTGTAGCAAGGTCACCTGGACCGGCTGCGGCCAGCATGTTGAAGAAGCTCTCGCACCCTTCACCCTCGAAGAGCGCTGCACCTGCGACATCTGAGAAATCAGGTGATAATCAGGCTCGGGCGATAACTGATCCCGACGCTATAGAGAAATATTGGCTAACGTATGGGAGCTTGGGTTGCATCTTGATGTAACCCAAGCTCCCATACCACAACCCATATATCGCTGTAGCAGTCACCCGCACACTACGCTAACCAACCCAGGCAGTGCTACACCAACCAGTCGTGCCGTATGACACCAAGTGAGCGCTACAACCTAATGTTGGCGCCACCCCACATCGCCACCTATCAGTTCGGCAACCGCTTCATCAGTTCGGCAACCGCACGACAATGGCGTCATAATCCTCCGAAAGATAGATCTCATCTTCGGGCAGCGCCCGAATCTGTGACACTTCCACCGGGGACAGATGGATACCGGCACTCGTTGTCCCGTTGGGATGTAGCGCCACAATCGCGTACCCACCCGACTCGCGCGAGTGCTGGTAGATCCGCTTGAGATCCTCAGCCAACGGTTCGTATAAAGCATCTCGCTGCACGCGCAATACCTGCTGTTCGGCCTGAATCTGAGCGACGGCGTCCTCAAGCTCTCCCCTCTTGGCAAGCATGTCATCTTTCAACAGCCCAATCGTTGACCCCAGTGAGGCCACCTTGTCCTGCGCCACTTCAACGCCTTCAAGTGCCGCAAACTCCAGGTCGGAGGAAGCACTCAGCATCTCGCGAAGCCCGTCAATCTCTTGCTGGAGCACAAGCAAGTCCCTGGACGTCAAACCAGTTCCTGCGTTGAGTTTGGCGTCCTTTTCCGAAATCTGATCCTGGAGAGCCATACACTTCGTTTCACACGCAGCCAGGTGAGCCTCTGCATGCTTCACCGCTTCCTCAGCCGCGTCTTTATCCCGCGCGCGAGCCGCAGCCGCGTTCATGATGGTTCCGAGCTTTTCACGAAGCGGATGCTTGACGTTGGAGCGTTCAAGCCGGGCAATCTGGGAATCGAGCTCGGCCACGTCAAGGAGGGTGAACTGATCTGCTGCGGGTGCTGTAGCCATACACCGAGCCTACCGAATCTGTGGGCCAGTTCACGAATAAACCAGTATGTGGCACGCCCTCAGGCTTCTCACATAGGACGCCGACGGCCTCACCTCCCCCGCTTCACACCCTCACGAAGGCCGTTTCACCGTCTTCATCGTCGTGAAAAATCGCCCCCGAGTCTCAGCAGATCCGTCACAATCGCGCGAACCACGCGTCCGTGGGAATGTCGGAGATATAGGTGTCGGGCAGGTCTGCGGCCTCAACACCCGAGACCACCAGCTCCGCCACCAATCGGTCTCGCATGTGACCGAGCAGTGGCCACTCAGTGGCCCAATGCGTGGCACTGACCAGCGCGCATCCACCATTCCACAGGTGGTCCGTGGCCGGGTGATGGCGCAGGTCAGCGGTGAGATAGACGTCCGCGCCGGAGGCGTTTGCTAAGCCAAGCAACGAGTCACCCGAACCCGAGCAGATCGCCACTCGCCGCAGCACACGATCTGGATTACCTCCTACCAATACACCCGCCGGCACCTCTGGAATCACCGCAGCCACGCGCTCCCCGAACTCGCGCAGGGTCAAGGGCTCGATGGAACCAACACCCCCAATGCCACTCGTTTCATCCAGGGCCTGCTCCAGCGTCACGCCCAGTAGATCTGCGAGCGCTAACGTAGACACGGCAACATCAGCATTCGTGTGAGCGGTGTACAGGGCCACGTCGTTCTTGATGAGTCGGCTCGTCCAGGTACCCTTCGCCGTCGTCGTCGCAACAGAGTGAGTGCCACGCAAGTAGAGCGGGTGGTGGGTGATGAGCATGCCCGCGCCGCGCCTGATGGCCTCCGCAACGCTCGCCTCACATGGGTCCACGGCGAAACCAATCATGCGAACCGGCAAAGCCGGATCCCCCACCGACAGCCCGACACGGTCCCACGACTCGGCCGTCTCGAGCGGAAAGAGCCGCTCCATTGCCGCAACAACATCGCCCACTTGAATACTCATGGGCTCAGACTATCGTGTCAGACCAAGCAATCATTGGCTCGGAAGAAGCATTCCCAGAACCACCAGCGTCACAAACACAAGCGTCCACAACCCAATAAAAATGGCGTTCATCCGCAGATACTGCTTCATCACGGCGGCGAACTCGCGCAGGAAAGCAGAGGGGACGAAATAGCGCGCTGTCTTTGATCCCACCACGTGGGCGTTGAGGCCCAGTTCGCGCGTGAGCATCGCCGAGCGGAACACATGGTAGCTGTTCGTGGTGACAAGAATCTTGGTGTCCGGAGTGGGCAGCAGCTTCTGACTGAACAGCAGGTTTTCGCGGGTATTGCGGGCTTGGTTCTCCAGAATGATCCGCTCCGGTGGGACGCCGTGCTCACGCAGGTAGCGCGCCATTCCTTCGGCTTCACTAATTTCCTCATCGGGCCCCTGTCCACCGCTCGGGATGATGCTCGCCGGAGGATTCTGCGCGTTAGCCATCTCAATGCCCTTGTCGAGGCGCGAGGCCAGCAGCGGCGGCACACGGGTGCCGATGAGCCCCGACCCCAGCACCACAACATAATCGGCAGTGAGACCTCCGGGCATCTTCCGGTAGAGAAACGAGGCAGACAGGTAAACGAAGAAACAAAACGCCACGTACATGGCCACGCCAAAAACGTAGGCAATAGACCCGCTCACGAAGTCCGGACTCATATTCCCTTCCTCCGCAACTCGCTCCAGCAGTGCCGTGACCAGCGGCAGCGCAAACGGCAGCACCGCAAAGCCAATCCCGAGAATAAGCGAGAGTAGATTTCCAAGCGAACGCTGCTCCCTGCGCACCATCATGATGCCGTTGATCAACAGGAAGATGGTGAGCACCGGATATCCGAGAAACGGAGCCACAACGATGATCATCAGCGGCAAGAGTGCCCATGGGCCGACACCCGATCCATCATCCATGCTCAGAAGGAGACCAATAAAGGAGATACCCGCCCCGAACAGCAGAAAGATGACGTTGGAGATCCTGCGGCGTTCGCGAATGAATCTCACGACTCCCACGGCAAGCAGCACCAGCCCCATACCGAGAATGATGTGTACGGGTTCCACTTTCTCCTCCTCGCAGACGCTTC
>JBDIAV010000143.1:0-5765 GCA_039812645.1 Actinomycetaceae bacterium | reverse complement strand
TTCCTTCACGGCATCGGCCATGTTGTTGGGGAGTGTAATACTGAGCTGCTTCGTTGTTCGCATGATTGAACCTCGCTATTGATATGACTAAATCCTACTTAATAACACGGCTGTGATGCCAGCGATTCGATTTAATCCCTGGATTTCAGGTTCCTTCACGAAGTCAGAAACAATCCCCCGTTGCCAATCGTTGAGGAGCCGCCCGTCTCCCACCCGCGAGTCAGTCGAGGCTGCGCCTGACGAGGTGACGAGGAGGGCGGGCCAGTACGAGACCGGCAAGAAGTCCTACGAGAACGACGACGGCGCCGATGCCCACCTGGACACTCCATGCCGGGACAGTGTCGAGCCAGGCACCGCTGGCTTCCAGGTGGCGGTTCCATGCGACGTGGAAGGCTCCGATTGCCAGCCCGGAGCCGATTCCCACAGGAACGCCCAAGGCGAGGATGACGCCAGCGCGGGTAAGTCCGAGCCTCACAAGGAAGCGGCGATCCGCGCCCACGGCGAACATCGTTGTAGCATCGCGCCGTGCTTGGGTCGCCGAGAGGATAACGGACACCGCCGTCGCCATGATGGCGACGAACGTAAGCAGTACGATCGGCGTCCACATGATGATGCGGGCAGTGGATTCGGAGGCCAGGGCACCGATCGCATCCGGCGCGTCAGGAAGGGATACTCTTGCGAGTCCGCCGAGGTCACGGGAGCTTATCTCTCTGAGTTCCGCGTTGTTCAGTGGTCTCGATGTCTCGGCGATGAGCCCCACGAACTCGGGATTCGTGACGCCAATCGACGCGGCGGCCTGCGGCGACATTGCGAAGTCCACGCCGAAGCCGCGCAAGAACGCGCCAGGCAGCAGTACCTCGTCGCCGTGCGGCACTCCTGACTCGTCATAGATGGATTCTTTCGGGCCGTCAAAGGTGCGGAAGAGTACGCGAACCATGCCGTCGTCATCAACCAAAGCTGCATTGTCCACGAGGACGCCGCCCGAGTCGAGTATCTTGGCGGCGGCTTCGGCGCCGGGGAGGCGGGTGGCGCGCACGGCGTCGCCGTCGACGATGAATGGTGAATGCGCCGTTCCGAAGATGCTCCCGAAGCGCACGGCCTCGTTGAACCCGGCTCCGGACATTGAGGCAACGCAACGCAGGGGTGCGCCGAGGTCGCGCGCGGAGGACGTGTGCACGTTCTCGAACTGGCCGCACTCGCGTCCCTTCGGCTGCAGGGTGATGGCATAGATCGGGGTGTTGTCGCCCGTTCCCAGGATGGCGTGTGACCCGATCACTTCGGGGATGTTGAGTTCCGCGAGGGTGGATCTCGCGGCCACTTCGTCGAACTCGGGGCTGATGGCTACCGTCGGTGAAACGACGAAGGTGCCCTTCCAGTCGAAGGTGGTGGTTCCGTCGCGATAATCGGCGAACATGGACGCGGCGTAGACGAGTACGTACGACGCCGCGAGCAGCGAGAACACCACGCCGAGGATCGCGGGGACGGTGCGGGAGGGGTGGTCGGCGGTGTCGCGCAGGGCGAGACGCCACACCGGGCTGGCATGCCTGCCGAAGCGCCCTAGTCGCGGAATTAGCGCGCGAATCGAAAGTGCGATGCCAGCCGCCGCCGTGATCATTGCGGCGCCGGAGCACGCGACGAGGAGACCGGATCCGTCGGGGGCAGAGCCGTAGCCGGTGGCGTACGGGTCGGTGGGATACGCGGGAATTGGCGCGTTGAGCACGTAAATTCCGAGGGCCACAGCGAGCGCAAGCAACGCCGGGCCGACGGCGTTCGTGAGTCTCCGGCGCGTCTTCCCGACGGCGTGGCGTGGCCGTCGATCGCGCAGCGCATCGATGGGAACCATGCGCGAGGCGGTGCGGGCGGGGCCGAGAGCGGCAATTCCGCCCAGGATGACGGCAAGTGTGATCCCCACCGGGATTGTCCACCACGGGAAGTGGGCGAGCGTGATGTCCGCGCCGTAGCGCGAGATCTCGCCATCGCTGACGTGTTCATTCCGACCGAGCCACGCGCCAAGTCCCACCGAACCAGCTACGCCGAGTACGCTCCCCAGGATCCCGCCAACGGTGCTGAGGAACAGTCCTTGGGCGCGGACCATGCGGCTCATGTCGTGGGGCGTTGCGCCCGCCGCGCCCGCAAGCCCGAGGGTGCGGCGCGACTGTTCCGCGGAGATCGCCAGCGCCGGCGTCACGAGGAAGAGGACGAGGAAGCCGCCGAGAATGCCCATGAGGATCACGCCGAAGGCGGCCTCCAGGAGGGCATTTGTGTCGATCGGTGCCGTTGGATAGAGCTGGTCCGCGCTCGGATAGTTGGTGAGCACGTGCCGCGACACCGCGAAGGCCTGCAGCTGGTTGAGCTGCTTCGCCTGATCCCAGGTCACGGGTGCGTTGAGGGCGAGCCAGTGCCGCTGGGTGCCCTGCGGGTGGGCTGCGACCAGCTCGGACAGCCATCCCTGCGGTGCCCAGGCGCGATACTGCGCCGAGTCCGCGATGCCTGCCACGAGGTACCCGTTCGCCGAGTCCTGCATGGCGGCGATGGTGGTGCCCTCGGTTCCGCGTATACCAGAATCGGGCGGCGCCACGAAGCCGACGGTGTCGCCCACTTTGAGTCCGAGGCGTTGGGCAAGAGCTTGGGACACAAGGATTTCGTCGGGATTCTCCGGCAGGCGACCTTTCACAGGTTCGGGTGCCAGTAACGCAAGGGCATCAGCCTGCGCTTCGTTGAGCTGCACTGTGGTGACGCGATCAAGCGGCGCTCCGTCGAGGCGAGCCGCACCAGCTGCCGACTCCCGCCGTTCACCTGGCTGTAGGTCCAGATCCGAGGATGCCATGAGCGTGGGCGAGACCCAGTACTCGGCCAGTTGCGTGCCGGTGCCGAGTTTCGAGGTGATGGTAGCGGTGTCCACTGGAACGGTGTCCGGATGGTCCATCCATGGTCCCGGGGCGCCCTCCGGGACCTGCGGAAATGGCGCTCCGCCTTGGGGAATGGCTGTTGCCGTAATGATGGCCTCGGCCCCGTCCGGAATCGAAGCGAGCACGCGGTCCCTTGGAGGCAGTCCGGGATTGCTCGAGGACGTGTATGTGACCAGCGCGGCCACCGGCAGCGCGATGAGAATCGCCGCGAGAATCGTGCGAAGCAGGTGTCTGCGCGCGTCACGGCGTGCCAGCCGGAGAATTGGACGCCACGAGCTCATCGGTTCAACTCCTCAAGGAACTTCTCTGGATTCGAGGGCCCGGTCTCGCCAGAGATCCGCCCGTCGCGCAGATAGACCGTGCGATCCGCCCACGCCGCGAAGCGTGCCTCGTGGGTGACGAGGACGGCGGCGGCACCGCCGTCAGCCCGATTGCGGAGCAGGTCGAGGATCGCCAGCCCGGTTTCGGAGTCGAGGGCGCCGGTGGGTTCGTCGGCGAGGAGAAGACGGCGCGGCCCCACGAGCGCGCGGGCGATGGCAACCCGTTGGGCTTGGCCACCAGACATCTCTTCGGGGCGGCGATCGGCGAGTTCGAGAATGCCGCATTCGTCAAGGAGTGCTTCGGCCTCCTTGCGGGCTTTCCTCTAGGACATTCCGTCCAGTTCGAGTGGGAACGCGATGTTTTCGGCGGCGGAGAGTCCGGGGAGAAGGTTGAAATCCTGAAACACGTAACCGACGCTCCTGCGGCGCAGCTTGGCGAGTTGGGCGGGAGTCATTCCAGCGAGCGATTCGCCTTCGACGAGCACCTCGCCGTCCGTTGGGCTATCGAGCCCACCAGAAAGGTTGAGTAATGTGGATTTGCCGGAGCCCGATGGGCCCATGATGGCCACGAACTCGCCCGGGGACACCACCATGCTCACATGATCCAGTGCCCGCACCTGCCGGGCACCCTCCCCGTGAATTCTGCTGACGCCACGAAGTTCGAGGATAGTCATCGCTGCATCTCCTCGGAGGTGTGGGAACCGGTTGTGGTTAACGTGGCCTGGTGAGTCGCGAACTCGGCGGCTGTCTCATGCGTGGTGGGTCCTGACTTTCCGTCACGAATTGATTCACGGCGACGGTTCCGGCTGGCACGAATGAGGGCGGCCTCGACGTCGTCGAGCCACCGCAACTCGGCCTCCGCAAGAAAAAGGTGACGGTCGATGATGAGGCGCCCGATAAGGTCGTCTTCCAATGTGTTGCGGCGCAGGCGCGAGAGGTCGTGCATGCCGCGCTGGGTGGCGGCGCGCTGGTCCTGGATGAGTGCTGCGATGTCCACTCCGGGAACGATTGTGGCCAGCATCAGCTTCATGACGAGTTCGTCGCGTCCACGCTGATCAGCGACGACGGGGCTGGCCCACCAGCCTGCAAGTTCTTCGTGACCCGCCGCGGTGAGGCGCCATGGTTGTCCCGTAGGGTCGCCGGCGGGGCCGTCGTCGCGAATAACCAGACCATCTCGTTCCAGTCGCTGCAATGTTGTGGAGACCTGCCCGATGTTGAGTGGTAGGCCCTGGCCCGTTGATGCATCGAAGCGTTTGCGCAGCTGATACGTGGACGAGGGTTGGGCGGACAGCAGTGCGAGCATTGCATGTTTCACGGACATGATGGCTCCGATCAGACTAGTTATCGGGTAACTAGTTACAGAGTAACCATGTTGTATGTCTGTGGGCAATGGGAAATGTGGGCGTGTCGGGGCTACGCACCATCCCCGAGGATTCGGCGTAGCTCAGCGATGTGTCCTCTGTAGGCCTTGATGCCTCTGGTGGTGAGACTGAGCCAGGTCTGTGCGTGGCGACCTTGGCGGGTTTTCCTTGCACTGACGTATCCGACGTCCATGAGGTACTTGATGTGTTTGCTCAGTGACGAGTCCGAGATGCTGAGCATGTCGCGGAGGGTGGCGAAGTCGACCGCCTCAGATTCGGCGAGAATCGTGCAGATCTGGAGGCGATTGCGAGGATGAATCGCCTCATCGAAAAGGGGTTTGATCACTCAGCTATACTCCCTCGATCGGGTGTGGGAGTGAGCTGGAGCCGCTGCTCCGAGTGGACCCGTCGCCCTGAGTCGAACCGTCAGCCCGCCGCCGGTGGGCGGCATCAATCTGACGTTCCATAACAACAGAGAGGGCACAGGAGATAAGGCCGCCAATCGCCACAATCCACGGCTGCTGAGTCTGGAAATAAAGGATCGCCGTTACGGCGAGGATGGCCGTCAGGATGAGCCAGCGCTTTGTGTCCCATCGACGGGTGTAGCGCCCAACGCCGGTCCTACTTTTGCGGCTGTAGGAGAAAATGTTTGGGCTAAGAAATCCGCCGACGACGGCGAACGCCACACCAAGTCCGTAGTTCGGTGCTGTAACTTCTCGTCCCATGAGGAAGAAGAGTCCGGCGTAGAGGAAGGCCAACTTGGGAATCGCGCCGAGCGAGTACCACCATGGCGTCATGGCTCGTTCGGAAAGCCGTACGCGCGCATTCTCAACATCGTGAAGGGCCTCGAATGCGGCGTCTTTGCTGAGTTTTCGACTACTTTCCATACAGGAAATCTATCAACTACTTTCCCCTCAGGCAAGTGCTCTTCCATATAGATCGCGCTCATGTCCGTATAGAAGTTGATGGCTGCGGATCCGTAGTGTTGCCGCTATTCCCTGACGAAACCATTGATGTGACAACTTATGTATGGGATTTTGTGCAAGGTCTCTTCGTAGTGACCCGCGAGACCGCTTCGAGGAATCCTGCGGCGCTCGCGGTGGGTGATCGCCCCACCCAGATGGCAGTGAGCGGCCTTTTGATTTCCAGGCCTCGCACGCGGACCCGTGCAAGCC
>JBDIAV010000142.1:0-5850 GCA_039812645.1 Actinomycetaceae bacterium | reverse complement strand
GGAAATATATGGACGAATGGAACCGTGCTCAAGGCACGCTCAGCAGCGCCACGGTGGAACTCGTAGATGGGATCGAAGTCGTCAAGACCTATGGCAGTGGATCGACGGCATTCCAACGCTTCGCGTCTGCCGTCGACCGTCTGACTGCCGTTGCCTACGCGTGGACATCGGCGATGGGGCGCCCTGCCGCCTTCATTAACATCATGTTCTTTCCTGGCTCCATGGTGGCGGTGGTTTTGGGTATCGGGCTGACCGGTATGAACGGTGGCTGGGCGCAGGCAACGGACTTGGTGCCGTTCCTACTGATTGGTGTGGGCTTGCCAGCAGGGTATTTACAGATGGCACAGTTGGCTAACGGCCTGCGCACGGCCGCTTTGGGAGCCACCCACATTGATCGTCTGTTGAGCCTTCCACCGTTGCCATCTCCCACCGTACCGGCGATACCTATGGATTCAACGGTCGTTTTTGATCGGGTAGATTTCGCTTACGCCGATGGAACACCGGTACTGCATGATCTCTGCCTGACTCTTGCGCCAGGAACTGTGACCGCACTCGTTGGCCCATCTGGCTCCGGTAAGACGACCGTTTCTCGGCTTGTTCCACGGTTCTGGGACGTTACCGGCGGCTCGGTCATGATTGGTGGGGTGGATGTCCGGCAGATTCCCACCTCGGAACTTCTTGGCAGAATCTCGATAGTTTTCCAGGAAGCCATTCTGCTCACAGACACGGTGCGGGAGAACATTCGATTGGGCAGACCACAGGCGACAGACGCGCAAGTCGAGTGCGCCGCCCGCGACGCCCAGATCCACGATCGCATCTGTGCACTGCCACAGGGATATGACACGGTGATCGGCTCGTCCGACGGGCATCTCTCCGGAGGTGAATTGCAGCGCGTCACCATTGCTCGTGCCATCCTCCAGGATGCGCCCATTGTTGTACTGGACGAGGCCACCGCGCACGCCGATCCACACAGCGAGGTAGAGATTCAGCGGGCGCTGACTCGGCTCGGGCAGGGACGTACACTCCTGGTCATTGCGCACCGGCTTTCAACCATCGTGAACGCCGACCAAATCGTCGTTCTGGATGAGGGACGGATTGTTGAACGTGGCACCCATCAACACCTCGTGGCCGCGGATGGAGTGTACGCGTGGCTGTGGCAGGCACAAAACGACGCAACCGAGCGAGCAGGAGTGGAACGATGACTCTTTTCGGACGGATTGACGAAGCCATTGGACACGGCAGTGGCCTGCTTTCACAGACTATTGGGTATGTGATCGTTGGGATTGGGCAGGGAGTAGTTTTTGCTCTTCTTGTTCCGGCACTTGATCGCTTGCTCAGTGAGGATGGACAAGGCGCTACGGGATGGATCATCGCCATCGCGGTCACCGCAGTGTTTACTGGGGTGTTGCTCTGGGTGCTCACCGAGCGCGGTTATCACCTTTCAGTGGAACGGCTGCATGACGGTGTACAGCGCGCGTTGGGTGGCGCCGTCGCCAAACTCCCCCTGGGATGGTTCCATGCCGGACGTGCCGGAGAAGTGGCTACCCTGGTGACCACCGGCGCGCAGAATGTCATGAACATCCCGAGCGCATTCCTGCAACAGATGACTGTGGCTCTCGCGACCCCAGCGACCGTGGTGATAGTGACCGCCTTCGTTGATTGGCGGATGGCAGTCGCGTTGGCCGCGGTGAGCCCTCTGGCCTGGCTGGCGTATCGACGCGTCCAGCGAGCTGTGGATGGCGAGGAACGCGCGGAGGCCGCGTCGAAGGCGGCGGTCTCGGCCGCGGTCATTGAATTTGCTCAAGCCCAGCAGGTTCTCCGGGCGAGTGGTGCTCTTCAACCAGAATCGTTGGCGGTGAACCGGGTTCTGGCTCGCAATCATGCGGATGGTCGGGCGAGCCTAACCAGCCAGACCAGGCCCACTGGAGTCTTCACCATGTTGGTGGAACTTGGATTCGCGATCACTTTTGCTGAGGGCACCTATCTGGCCATGGGCGGGGAACTTTCGGTGCCCACCTTCGCAGCGCTGCTTGTTCTCGCCGCGCGTTTTGTTGAACCCCTCTCCCAGGTCGGGATGTACGGGGTCGCCTTACACCAAGCGCGCATCTCCCTGGAATCGATTGATGGTGTTCTCAGCACTCCTAGGCTGCCGGAGCCGCAGATTTCTCAAATTCCAAGTGGCGACGGCGTTGAACTCGACAATGTCGTCTTCAGTTACCGAGACTGTCCAGTGCTCGATGGTCTCAATCTCCGGGTTCCGGCGAACAGCATGACCGCGTTGGTTGGCCCGTCCGGCGGTGGAAAATCAACGGTGCTGCGTCTTATTGCGAGGTTCTGGGATGTTGATTCTGGCGCGGTGCGTATAGGCGGCGTTGATGTTCGGGATCTGACTGCGGCGGATCTGATGAGCAGGATCGCGATGGTATTCCAGGATGTCTATCTCTTTGACGACACCATCTGGGGCAATATAGCCATGGCTCGCCCCGATGCGAGTGAGGATGAGATCTGGCAGGCCATGAGAGCCGCGGGACTCACCGATTCCTTGGGCGGACTTCCCGAAGGAGTCATGACCCGAGTCGGTGAAGCAGGTGCCCTGCTGTCCGGCGGCGAACGCCAGCGCGTAGCGATCGCCCGCGCCTTCTTAAAGGATGCCCCGATCCTGTTGCTCGACGAAGCAACCAGCGCTCTTGATGGCCAAACAGAAGCGGCCGTCACCGAGTCCATGGAACGGCTTGCGGCGAACCGTACCGTCCTGGTCATTGCACATCGATTGACCACCATCGCGAATGCCGACCAGATCGCCGTACTGACCGACGGCCGGATTAGCGAACTAGGTACCCATGCCGAGCTCCTCGCCCACCGCGGTACCTACTGGCAATTCTGGAACGACCGTCTCCATGCTAGCGGCTGGACCATTGATGGCTCAGACCCCAATAATTTCAACCAACTCGACACCCTTGAGGACAAATCATGACACCTGCTTCCACCACTAAGGCGTTACCCGGCAAGCGCCGCTACACCACACGTACGATCCTTATCGCGGTCGCGTTGGGCGCTGGCGTCGGCGTCGTTCTCATCCCATTGAATTTTGCCAGTCTTGCTATGACCTCGACCATGCCGGTCGTGGTATCGATTACCTATGGGGTTTTCGGCATGGCGGCACTGATCCCGCTCGCACTCCTGCGGCTGCCCGGTATCGGCATCATTGGTAGCACCGCAGCCGGAGTTGTCTCGGCACTCTCACCCTATGGGCTGATGACCGTCGTGATGATGTTCTGTTGGGGAATCCTCATGGAGGTGCCTTTTGTTATCACCCGATACCGCACCTTCAGCATGCCAATGTTTTTCGCGGCAGGCACGGTCCTTGGTATTGCGACGTGCTGGATGAGTTATACGATGCTCAATATGGCGATGATGGAGACAACCGCTGTGGTCTTCATCCTGGCAATCCAACTGGCCTCCTCGATTGCCTGTACTGCCGGGTCACTAACTGTTGCCCGAGCTTTGACCCGTGCCGGGATTGCGGGACGCAACCAGGCCACCCGATGACGGGACTTGAGCAGGAGATCCGGACTACACCGGTTGTTAGCGTGCGGGGAGTGCGAGTCCGGTACGCTACCTCGAATGCCTGGGTGGGTACCGGAATTGACATGGATATTCGTGCGGGCGAGATAATCGTCCTTCTTGGCCCGTCCGGCTGTGGCAAGTCATCGTTGCTGTTAACCCTGCCCGGCTTGATTCCGAACAGCATCGAGGCTGAGTTGGAAGGCTCCATCAACTATAACGACGACGGCGTCACCGTCACGAATCGCGTGGGTATGGTCTTTCAGGATCCTGACTCCCAAGTTGTTATGGGAACCTTGCTCGACGACGTGTGCTTTGGCCTCGAGAACCTTCTTGTTCCGGTCGATGAGGTGGAGCCGCGTGCACTCGCGGCTTTGGCCGAGGTGGGACTCGCTCGCGATCGGACGGAAGCGCTGCGCTCGCCGTCGACCTTGTCTGGAGGTGAGCGGCAGCGGTTGGCGATTGCTTGCGCGTTGGCACTTCAGCCACAAATTCTTGTGCTGGACGAGCCGACGGCCAACCTTGATCCGGTCGCGTCTCAACGCTTTTATCGATCGGTGAGAGCGTTGGCTTCTCCTTCGCGAGCGATCGTGATGGTGGAGCATGAACTGGATGATGTTGCGTGGCTGGCAACGAGGGTCATCGTCCTCGATCATGCTGGAAAGGTGGCTCTAGACGGAACGCCGCAGCAAGTTATTGGCGGACATGCGGCGATGCTGCGTGACCTAGGAGTGTGGCTACCCACCGCTACTGAACTGGCTTTACGGTTGTCAGCCGATGCGGAGGGTGGGACCGAGTCACGCGACACAACCGATGAGTTACTTCCGCTGACGGCGGCTGACCTCTGCCAGCGCGAAGATCTTGCGCTGAGGCTACGGACTCCCGTAACCCGGCGGCGATGTGAACTAAACCATTCAGCCGAGGTGGTGGTGCAGATGGACGGCGTTCGGGTTGATCTGGGCGGGCGCGTCGTCGTACATCCCACTGACCTCCAGGTGGCGGGTGGTGAGTTCCTTGCCGTTATCGGAGCTAACGGTGCAGGTAAGAGTACCTTGACCCGGGCCATCGCCGGGTTGGTACCGCTCTCCGGTGGAAGGGTCACGCTGTGTGGGAGTCCGCTCGATGAGATGGATGCGCGGCTCGTGGGTGACCATGTCGGCTACGTTTTTCAAAACCCTGAACATCAGTTCTTGAGTGCGACCGTGGCCGATGAACTCGCCTATGGGCTCAGGGTGAGGCGGCGCAGCCAGGACGAGATAGTGGAACGTGTGAGAGCGATGCTTGACCGCTTTGATTTGAAACGCTATCGGGAGACTAACCCGTTCCTGCTGTCGCACGGTGAGAAGCGCCGTCTTTCTGTTGCCACCGCATTGATTACTAAACCGCGCTTGCTCATTCTTGACGAACCCACCTTTGGACAGGATAAGGCTCGCACCCAAGAGATTGTTGACCTAGTCAACGAGCTCAACCGATCGGGGACAGCAATCCTCATGATCACCCATGACCTGCAATTGGTTGCCGACTATGCTCATCGTGTTGCTGTCCTCACCAGGGGACACGTGAGTGGTGTTGGGCCAACGGCCCACGTGCTTGAGGATGAGCAACTGCTTCACGAGGCTGGCTTGCGAATCCCGCCGGTACCACGGTTGGCGCAGCAGCTGTCAACGTATTTTCCGGCGTGGGCGACTGTATATCAGACCCACCAGGTTATGGCGCAGCGATGAACAGTGTGGTGCCAGCTAATGGATGGTTGACGAAAATTAATCCAGTCGTGAAACTTGTCGCAACGATGCCGTGGCTCTGTCTGGTTCTCTTCACCAGGGACTTTGCCACTCCTGCTCTCCTCTCCGCAGTGGCGGCAATGGCGATTCTCAGCGGCATGAGGTTCCGCTTGCGAACGATTGTCATGATGACCGTGATTCTTATGGTGTCGGGTGCCTGGATCGCGGTGGCCTTCGCGCTGTTCGTTCGTCCGGACTTGGTTGCGAATACACCGCCGATCATGGCGGGATGGCCCAGCTTGCGGATCGGCGCACTGTGGATTGGAGCTGCGACCAGTATGCGGCTCATCTGTCTCATGATGTTCGGCATGCTTGGAACGCTCGGAACAACGCCCGATCAGCTGGCCAGTGCTTTGGTACATCAGTGTCGGCTTTCTTACCGCTACGCTTACGCGGCCATGCTCGCAGCACGTTTCGTGCCCCGCTACACACAAGATCTCGGAACTTTAAGAGACGCACAACATGCCAGAGGAATCATTGATCCGCGCGGCCCGATCGGGTGGTT
>JBDIAV010000141.1:0-5856 GCA_039812645.1 Actinomycetaceae bacterium | reverse complement strand
GCGGCGGTGTACGCGGTGCTCGTCATATTTGCCGTGGTCTGGTTCTGGGACCAGTGGATGCTGGTCTTCTAAGCGTAGCGGCTATCACAGCGGCGATACTGCCAATAAAGGCGGTAAGCCCCGCCTCATAGCCACTACTCCTGATCGAGCAGGTGCAGGTCGGTGGGAACGTACTCCTCATAGCCCAGCTTGATGAGACCCTCGCGGACGGAGGCCACGCCGGCGTCGAGCACCGCGGAATCCACACCCCGCTGGGCGTTCTCGAAACGGATATCGGCCTCGGTGCGTGCAGGGATGACATGCAGGTGGACGTGGGGGACTTCCATGCCGGCGATGATGACCATGGCGCGCGGAACGCCGAAAATCAGCTCCTGTGCTCGGCCGATGCGCTGGGCTACGACCGCAAGATGGGCGAAGGTTTCCTCATCAAGGTCGGTAAACTTTGCGACCTCTTGGCGGGGGACCACCAGCATATGGCCGTCGTTGATCGGCTCGTGGGTGCCGAAGGCAACGCAGACGTCGTCGGCCCAGGCAAAACGGCCCGGGATGTTTCCAGCAATGATTTCAGTGAAGACACTCATACGTCCATTCTACGAGTGGCTTTGCGTGACGGGACGAGACGGGGTGTCGCCCGCCACATATTGGGACTGAGTGGGCTGAGTCTCACACTGAATGGCCAGGGGATCGGCCCCACTACTGGGCTAATCTGTTAGCAGACTTAGTTCAGAGGTCACGCCGATAGGCAGTGGCCTACTGTGGAAGTCGCGGAATCTCGCCTGGCAGCGTTGTCCTCCTCCCCGGCACCACCATGCCGAGTCGTCGGTCGCCTTGTCAGTCAAGCCCCGCGTCTTCCTCGTTACGGCCGAACCTATCGGCGCAACCTCTAAAGGAGAGCAATGAGCACTGAGGCCACGAGCGCCGCTGCTACGGCATTCCGTTACACCGCGGAGCTGGCTAACCAGATCGAGGCGACCTGGCAGGAACGTTGGGACGCCGAGGGAACCTTCTATGCCCCCAACCCCGTGGGCGATCTCGCGGGCGACGTGGCAGCCGAGAAGTTCTACATCCTCGACATGTTCCCCTACCCCTCGGGTAAGGGTCTGCACGTGGGCCATCCGCTGGGCTACATCGCCACCGATACCGTGGCGCGCTACCAGCGCATGAAGGGCAAGAATGTCCTGTACACCATGGGTTACGACGCCTTCGGACTACCCGCCGAGCAGTTCGCGGTGCAGACGGGCCAACACCCGCGCATCACCACCGAAGAAAACGTGGCGAACATGCGGCGTCAGCTGCATCGCATCGGTCTCTCGCACGATTCGCGCCGCTCCTTCTCCACCACGGACATTGAGTACGTCAAGTGGACACAGTGGATCTTCCTCAAGGTGTACAACTCCTGGTTTGACCCGACGGCCGAGCGTCGCGACGGCCGCGGCCTGGGCGCTGCCCGTCCGATTTCCGAGCTGCACGAGAAGCTGGCCTCCGGTGAGGTCGGGGTTCCCGGCGGACGCGCGTGGTCCGATCTGAGTGTGTCCGAGCAGTCCGAAGTGGTGGACAGCTTCCGCCTCGCTTACGTCTCCGAGGCCCCCGTCAACTGGTGCCCGGGCCTGGGAACTGTGCTTGCCAACGAGGAAGTGACCGCGGACGGCCGTTCCGAGCGCGGCAACTACCCGGTGTTCAAGCGCAACCTGCGTCAGTGGATGATGCGCATCACCGCCTACGCTGACCGCCTCGCCGATGATCTCGACACCATCGACTGGCCCGAGAAGGTGCGCTCCATGCAGCGCAACTGGATCGGCCGCTCCGAGGGCGCGAACGTCACCTTCGAGGTTCCCGCTGCTCCTTCCGCCGACGACGGCGCCGCCACCCTCGAGGTGTACACCACCCGTCCGGACACCCTGTTCGGTGCCACCTTCATGGTTGTTGCTCCCGAGCACCCGATCATTGGTGGCTCCACTCCGGGTGCCGCCGATGACGCTGCGGCGCTGGCTGTTCCGGCCGAGTGGCCCGAGGGTACGCGCGAGGCCTGGACCGGTGGCTTTGCTACGCCCGCCGAGGCTGTTGCCGCGTACCGCGCCGAGGCTGCCCGCAAGTCGGACACCGAGCGCTCGGATGACGCGCGCGCCAAGACCGGCGTGTTCTCTGGTTTCTTTGGCACCAACCCGGTCAACGGCAATGCCGTTCCGGTCTTCGTTGCCGACTACGTCCTCATGGGCTACGGCACCGGCGCCATCATGGCCGTGCCGGCGCACGACCAGCGCGACTGGGAGTTCGCCACCAAGTACGAGCTGGACATCATTCGTACCATCGGCCCCGCCGATGATCCCTACGGCCCGGACCTGTCGGTCGCGGCGTACGTGGGTGACGGCGTCGCCGTCGACTCGGCGAATGACGAACTGAGCCTCAACGGCCTGGCCAAGGACGAAGCTAAGGCCGCGATGACGACATGGCTGGAGTCGATCGGCAAGGGTCACTTCCAGGTCACGTACCGTCTGCGTGACTGGCTGTTCTCGCGTCAGCGTTACTGGGGCGAGCCGTTCCCGATCGTCTGGGACGAGGACGGCAACCCGCACGCGCTGCCGGAATCGATGCTCCCGCTGGAGCTTCCGGAGATCAACGACTACTCCCCGCGCACCTTCGATGCCGACGACGCCGAGTCCTCGCCCGAGCCCCCGTTGGGCCGCGCCGAGGAGTGGGTGAAGGTCGAGCTCGATCTGGGCAATGGCGTGAAGACATACCGCCGCGACACCAACACGATGCCGCAGTGGGCGGGTTCCTGCTGGTACGAGCTGCGTTACGCCGATCCCACCAACCCGGATACCTTCTGCGATCCGGAGAATGAGGCCTACTGGATGGGGCCGCGCCCCGAGCAGGGCAACTTCTCCGGCGGCACCGATCTGTACGTGGGCGGCGTGGAGCACGCGGTGCTGCACCTGCTGTACGCGCGCTTCTGGCACAAGGTCCTCTTCGACCACGGCTACGTTTCCTCCTCCGAGCCTTTCCACAAGCTCTTCAACCAGGGTTACGTACAGGCGTACGCCTACACGGATGCCCGCGGCCAGTACGTGCCAGCGGACGAGGTTGTGGAAAGCGGCGTTGGCGACGACGGCGAGCCCACCTTCACCTGGAATGGCGAGCCCGTTAACCGCGAGTACGGCAAGATGGGTAAGTCGCTCAAGAACATCGTCACCCCGGACGTCATGTGCGAGGAGTACGGAGCGGACACCTTCCGCCTGTACGAGATGTCGATGGGTCCGTTGGATCTGTCGCGCCCCTGGGAGACCCGCGCGGTGGTTGGCTCGCAGCGTTTCCTGCAGCGCCTGTGGCGCAACGTGGTGGACGAGGCTACCGGTGAGGTGACCGTGGTGGACGCCGATCTCGATCTGGAGACCGCCAAGCTGCTGGCCCGCACCATCGCCGACGTCACCGATGATTACGACGGCATGCGCATCAACACCGCGATCGCCAAGATGATCGTTCTCAACAACCACCTCACCGGTCTGGCTGCGGTTCCGCGCAAGGCCGTGGAGGCTCTGGTGCTCATGGTGGCTCCGGTTGCTCCGCACATCGCGGAGGAACTGTGGGGCAAGCTGGGGCATGCCGGTTCGCTGGCACATGAGCCGTTCCCGGTGGTTGAGGACGAGTCGCTGCTGGTAGATGACACCGTGACCTGCGTGGTTCAGGTTAAGGGTAAGCTGCGTGATCGCCTGGAGGTGGCGGCCGATATTTCGGACGCCGACCTGACCGCGGCTGCACTAGCCTCCCCGAAGGTGGCGAAGTTCCTGGAGGGTGAACCGCGCAAGGTTATCGTGCGCGCTCCCAACCTGGTGAACATCGTTCCGTAGGGGTTGATTGGCCTGGGTACTGGCTCGGATGGCTGTCTGTAGCTGCTTGATGCCGGTTGGCCGGTCCTGGTTAGCGCAGATGTTGGCTGACACAGGTAGTGGTTGAAATAAGCTGGAGGGGTTCCCGAGCAATTGCTCGGGAACCCCTTGTCTTATGTCCTGTCTTGAGTCTCGCAAATGTGGGCGTCTCTGCGGGCCGTGATAAATCCTGCGAGAATGAGACCAGTGAAGAATTCATGATGGTGCCGGGGCCGCCCAACGATGTGGCAGTCCCGGCATCACACACATCGTCGGCATTCCGTCAGGCTTGAGACTTGGCGGTGTGGCAGCAAGGAAGGCACGAGAATGGTCGCGTCAGAAACCTCGATTGAGAGGGCGGATTTTCATGGTCAGCCGGCATGGAAGCTGATTTCTCCTAGTGGTGCAAGCGCGCTCATTGCTGAGCGTGGGGCGACGTTGTTGTCATGGCAACCTCAGCCCGGTGCTGAAGTTATTGATGGCTACGTGGATGCGGATGAACTTGTCGGGTCCGTTTCAGCTCGCTCACTTATTCAGGCTCCGTGGTGTGGCCGGTTGTCTGACGGAAGCTATGTGTTCCAAGGGCGGCGCTACACGGTGGAGCATGAGGGAGATGTAGCCTACCCGACGCGTGTGTCGGGGCTGGACTTTGTGCGCGAGGCGGCGGGTGACGCGCTCTTGCTGCGCGCCATTCTTCCCGGTGTTGAAGGTTATCCCTGGGACCTCGCCGTGACGGTGGTGTTCTCGTTGGAGGGTGGCTCGGAGGGGCAGGAGCATCTTTCGGTGTCGATTGAAGCGTTGAATGTCAGTGAAGAGACCGCGCCTGTTGCGTTGGGCTGGCACCCCTACATCAAGATGCCCGGCCTTGACGGGATTTCAAATGTGTCCCTGACGGTTCCTGCTCGAAGCAAGATCCTCATGGACAAGCGCCAGGTGCCGCTGCATGGCGACGCCGCCTTCTCTGGCATTGCTGCTCCCGCGCGCTACGACTACCTCGGTCACCAGCAGATCGACCATTCGTTCTCAAGTCTGGTACCCAATCTTGACGGCGTGGTTGTGACATCTGTGAAGAACCCGGTGCGTGGCACCGAGGTGCAGGTGACGCAGGAACCCTCCGAGGCACCTGTCATGCACGTCTTCACCGGCGATGGCCTGCCCCGCGCCCCGCGTACCTCCATCGCGCTCGAACCGTACTCGGCGCTGCCAAACGCGTTCAACCGCGCGGACGCTGCTTCGCGGTTGCCTTTGTTGCCTGGCGATCGCCGAGCCCTGACGGTGACGTTGTCCTACCACAAGGGCCGCAAGGGGTAGGGTTTCTTGGTTCTATAACCAAGTGTGAGTCTCCATAGCCGGTGGGTAGCGTGCTCTCGGGATTCGTCTGGGGCGGTATTCTCGTGGTCACATTCGTCGCGGGAATGCTGTTGCCGCAGCGGGTAGGCAGCGCTACGCCGGTTGGAAGTGCCTGAGGAACTGGGGAGTGGTGATTAGATTCGCTATCTCCGCGAAGTACTAAACCGTTAAAGGGCCCTGTTCTCGCGCTTGATGACGTATGAATTCTTACTGAGGTACTTGTCTAGCACGGGATTATTGACACCCGGGTGGCTTGACGGGTATCGGGGCCCCCGGCCCTGAAAGGGACGTGATAGTACCTCCAGGGATGGCTGATTTCAGGATCCTATCCGTGAGCGATAGTTGACGCTTTTGATCTCGTGATCGCTTGGCCATGCTTCCTCCATATGTTTGTCAAGAGCTTACTTCATACCGGCTGTCGTGGGATAGGTGGGCACAATGGTGGCAATCGGAGACTAATATAGCGTTATAGATATATTTGGGAGGGAGAATGCTGAATGTTGATCGGGATCTTGTTCAGCAGGCTCGATTGCAGTCTCAAGCTGACCGAAAGCTCATTGATGAGCTTGTTGAGATTCGGAAGCGGAAAGAGAAGTCTGAAGGGTTAACTCAGACAGTTGTTGCCTTGCGGATGGGGACGAAG
>JBDIAV010000140.1:0-5930 GCA_039812645.1 Actinomycetaceae bacterium | reverse complement strand
TTCTTCGCCGCCTTCTTCCATTTGCACGATCCCCTCCATGCTCTCAATACCCTGCGTCATTTCAACACCTCTTGGTTAACCCGCGAGATCAGTTTCGGCGTGCTGTACGGGGCGTGTGGCTTCGTGTTCGCTGCAACCCAGTGGTTCAACATATTTACTCGGCAAGTGCGTGAGGTGTTCGCTGGTCTCACGGCTCTTGCAGGGCTGGGACTCGTTGTTGCTATGTGCGGTGTCTACTACTCCATAGAGACTATTCCCGCTTGGCACACACTAGCCACGTGGTTCTTCTTCTTTGGCTCCACGCTGTTGACCGGACCGTTAGCGGTAGGAATTTCCTTGCTTGTGACGTGGCAAATCCAGATGAGAACTGCTGCCGTCCCTACCCCGGCAGTTGCGAGTGTTGTTTCTTCTCGTGCAACGGGTACGGCAGAAGCGGGTGGCACCCCAGCGCCTTCGGGTCACGACAACCACGTCGTAGCAGTACTCAAGAGGCTACTGCTGGAACGGGTGTTCACCGGACACCCCACACCAGAGGTGTCGGCTCTGACAGCTCGCGCGTTGCAGGGTATCTGCCTTGTGAGTGCACTATCTGGGATGGTCCTCCTGGTCACGTATCCCATCCACATCACCAATCTCGCCAACGGGAACGAGGCGGCCCAGGAGGTCGCCCACCGCATGATGGAGGGTCACTATCTCTTGATCCGTCTGGTCCTGCTCGCTGCCGCAGTGATCCTCGCCGGAATCTTCGCCTTTATCCGAGCTCGTGACGCAGTAACCCCTTCCCGTGCGCTGGCAACCATCATCGTGCTCGCCTTCGCTCTCGCCGTCATCAGTGAACTTCTGGGACGCGGTCTGCACTATGAGGGCCTCTGGCACGTCGGCCTCAACACGCCTCAAACTCTTCTCGGGCACTAAGTACCCACCACAGCTGGCTGGTGAAGGAACCTCCTCATCGTTCCTTCACCAGCCCCATCTCCCCATCCCTGCCCTAAGACCAAGGGGACCGGCAAGAGCCTATCTCTCACCGGTCCTCTTTTTGCATCCACTCACGCGAACACTATCCGGCCCAACAACACTACTGGCCTCTCCGGGCCAGCTGCCGCAAAGCACCACCGGTGACGCGCTGCGTCGTCCACTCATCCATGGGCGTAGCGCCAAGTGCGTGATAGAACTCGATCGACGGCGTGTTCCAGTCGAGCACCCACCATTCCAATCGTGGGTATCCACGCTCAACGCAGAGCGCCGCGAGATTGCACAGCAGCGCCTTCCCGTATCCGGCACCGCGAAACTCCTCGTAGACGAAGAGGTCCTCCAGCCAGATGCCGTGGCGGCCCGTCCAGGTCGAGTAGGTGATGTACCACATCGCGATACCCACGATCCGTCCGTCCCGCTCAACCACATGCGTGAACACCCGGGGATCATCACCGAACAGTGCCTCGGCAAGCATCTCCGCGGTGTTCTCCACGGCATCCGGTTCCTTCTCATAGTCAGCGAGAGCCTGGATACAGGCAAGGATGCCAGCTTCGTCCCCGGGTTGAGCATCGCGCAACACAGCGCCGTCGTTAAGTCTGCGAGTTGTCATCCAACCACTGTATCGGCGGTTCAGAGCCACCCCGGAGTACATTCCATCACCTGGTAGCGTCACCTGAACGACGACGGCCTGCGCCTCCGGAGTACACCGCACCAGTTGGCAGGCTCACCAACTGTGTGTGGCACGCTTCGCCGTCGTCCCACTACTATCCGGAACCACGGAGTCCCAGTTTGCCGCCGACTCCTCCACCCGAGCGATCAGTTCCTCGGGACCTTGCCGCTGCGAACGCAACCTGCACATGCTCCGCGGCTTGAATCGCAGCACGGATGGCACCCTCGACGTGCCCACCGAACGCCGAATCGATCTCCGTTGAGGCCCAGTGAATTCGTCCGCCGATGGGGACCTGGAGTGCAGGATGCCCAAACCCTCCGCGAGAGTTCCGATTCGGTGGAATCTCAGGAGTCGTAAATTTCTCCTTCGCCCAGTTGATAACGTGAACCGTCCGAGGACTCGCGGCGTGCGAACCAAAGACCCTCACGAGCTGCTCGACGAACACCCTACCGATCTCATCGTCGTTAAGATTCTCGAGCCGCACCGCCGGGGCGAATCCAAAGATTGCTCCTCCGCTCCTGGCATCCGCTCCACTATGGTCATGGAACTCTCCAAACGGGCCGCGATAGCTGATCGCCGACCCCGCGAGATTCTCGGCACGCCAGAACGGTTCGTCATATACCGCAATCGCTTTGACCATCTCGCCCATCCATACCGGAGTCATTGCCGCAGCTTGCTGCACATCATCCGGAAGACTCGGAGAGAAATCGATCGTTGAGACAACCAATGCGGGCGGTAGTGCCAGAACAACATGTTCAGCCGTGACGGTGCCGCTAGCAGCATCCACCATCACTTTCTCACCACGATAATCAATCGACCGAACCGAATCGGACAGCGTCACGACCCCTTCGGGTAGCACTTCCGCGAGTGCCTCGGGAAACGACTGTGCCCCCGCCCCAAAACGAAGCGACGCTGAGCCCAACGGATTACCACCCAGGCGATGAGGCAGGAGGTCCTGCGGCTCGAACATCGCGTCGCCGTCGTCGGCCTGCGGAAAACTCCCCAACGCGAGCTGGTCCAATAGTGATGCGATGAGCGGCTCGTTACGCCAGAACCAGGTGGCACCGAGATCGATGGCGAGTCCGGCGTCGTCGACCGTGAGGGCACGCCCTCCCACTCGGTCTCGCGCCTCAAAACATTTCACCGACAGTCCCTGCTGGGTGAGGAGTTGGGCGGCGAGAAGTCCCGCGATCCCCGCTCCCACCACGGCTACGTCATAGTGCTGCTGAGTCACAGCACACGCCCCGGGTCGAGAACAATACGAAAGCGGGCTTTCCCCGAGGAGATTCGGGACACGGCATCGTTCGCCGCGTCGAGCGGCATCCGTTCGATGACTGGACGGACACCGTTGAGAAGGGCAAATTCCATCGCTTCTTCGGTGTCGCGAGCGCTGCCGGTGAGGTGACCGGTGACGCTCAGTCCCTTCATCACGAGTGGCGCGACGGGGATATTCAACGAACCCGCGTCCACTCCGATAAGGGTGAGCCGACCACCAACCGCAAGTCCTGGGAGGAGAGAAGCGATCGACTCCGTCGACGACGCCGTCGCCACGATTAAGTCCGCACTGCCCAACTCAGCCAACTCTCGCCCCGGGTCACTCGCGGATGAATCAATGTAGTGGTGTGCGCCGAGTTCTCTGGCAAGCTGCTCACGTTCCGGGCCACGCGCGATGGCCACAACCCGATGCCCCATCCGCGCAGCGAACTGGATGGCGAGGTGGCCGAGCCCGCCTATTCCAAACACCGCGACGGTACCGCCAGTCGGAACTTGCGCGCGCCGAATCGCATTGAACGTGGTAACTCCCGCGCATCCCATCGGAGCCGCAGTGAAGAAGTCCATGCCGTCGGGGATTCTCGCGAGTGCGTCTGCCGGAACGGTGACGGTTTGAGCCCAGCCACCGGGATAGGACTGACCCGGAATCATACGGGAGGCGCAATGGACGACGTCGCCCGTGCGGCAGTGCGCGCAAGCTCCGCAGCTTCCGCCAAACCAGCCGACGGCGACCCGATCCCCCACGCTCCAGCCGGTCACTCCCACGCCAAGTTCTTCAATCACGCCGGCGACCTCGTGGCCTGGAGTAACAGGGAAGGTGACATTCCGTCCGGACGCGGCGGCGGTGCCGACGTCGGCACGGCACACCCCGCTTGCTTGTACGTCGATCCGTACCCACCCAGCCGGTGGTTCAGTAACGGAGACTCGTTCATCAAGCAAAGGTTCACCGGGAGCGTTGACTCTCATAACAAGGGACTCAGGTCGGTGGCGTGACACGATGAGAACTCCTTCTGTGACCTCCCGACGCAACGATCAAACGGCGCAACAGCAGAACACTCCGTGGACAGTAACTCACACGATGGTATAGCTGGAAACCGTTAAAGAGTAGACGAGATCGACGAATGTTGCGATAACATAACCTTATGTCAGACCGGTTCAGCATCGAAGGCCTCCGTTACGTCAACACCGTTGCACAGACCGCATCCTTTAGCGCCGCGGCCCGTTCCTACGGGGTCACCCAGCCAGCACTCTCCAACGGCGTCGCCAAGTTGGAGGAACAGTTAGGATCCAAGCTCTTCGACCGCACCTCGCGCGGAGTCACCCCAACAGCTTTCGGAACACAGATATTGCCCCTGGTCGAACGCGCCCTGGACCACATCGATGCAATCTCAGCAGAAGCCAAGCGGCTGACAAGCGCGGAAACACGTAGCATTCACGTGGGCGTCTCCCCGCTCATCAACCCGCAGCTCATCGCTCGCACATACGCGGCCGTGCGCGAACTACCGGAACCCCGGGATCTCGTTCTTCGCGAAGCCAACATGAAGGAGCTGCTGGAGGGGCTATCCCGAGGAGAACTCGACATCATCCTTATTCCCGCAGTTCAGAAGCTTACGCTGTTCGATCATCTCATCATTGACTCCGAGCCAGTTGTGGTCGTGGACTCGCGCACCGTGACCTCCTCGCCCGTCGAGTTGGACGATACCGCCGGTGATCCCCTCATTCTTGTTCCAGATGCCTGCGGCCTCACCACATTCACCGAGGATCTCTTCGCTTCCCACAAGCTGGAGATGTCCACGTACTCGGGCGAAGCACTGAGTTATCAGGTTCTCGAACAGTGGGCCAATCTGGGTCTCGGTACCGCGATTCTTCCACTGTCCAAGTTGAGTTCGCCCGAGGCGCCGCACCGCCCACTCCTCGATCAGGGAGCGCCCGTGAGGATCTCGTACGAGATTGCGTGGCATAGAAAATCTCATCCACATCTGGATATCGCCCTGCTTGTCGACATGCTCTCGACAAAAGAGTAAACCGCCGCTCTCACCGCTCAGATGCCGAGGCGTCTCACCGAGGAAGGATGCAGCGACCCAATTCCCATAGCTTTTTCTTATGCCAAGATAAGACAAGATCGTCTTCTCATGAGGTCTCCAGCCCCATAACGTTGGGTAGTGGCTCGGCATCGCCGAGACGTTCGGCGGCATCGCAACGTCGGTGATCGTCGAGCGAATTCATTCCTCTACAGCAAGGAGACCAACGATGGCCGCTTACCTTGAAATCACCCTGAAGATCGACGATGCCAACCGCGCAACAGCCGCAGGCGTCTACACCCAGTACAAGCAGCCCTTCCTCGACACCATCTCAGGTGCGACCAGCAAGGAGCTACTGGTTCGCGACGAGGATGTCCAGGTTCTGCACGGCTTCGACACCGTCGAGAATGCCACCAGCTACCTCACCAGCGAGTTGTTCACCAACGACGTCGTCGCCGGACTCTCTCCACTCCTCAGGGCTGACCCCGAGATCCGCATCTACCAGGTTGCGTGATCAGGCCACGGCGGTAAGGCGAGTTTCTGACACTCGCCACTCCATGATGCCCTCGTCGAGGGCTATCGCCTTGAAGCCGTGTTCCCGGAGGAATGCCGCAGCCTCACGTGCGAGCCGGCAAAACTCGCCGCGGCAGTAGAGCGCGACGGGACGGTCGCGTGTCATCTCCTCGAACCGCTCCGGTAGTTCGGCGAGTGGGATGGAAATTGCTCCGTCCATGTGTCCGGCCTCGAACTCGATTCGGGGCCGGACATCGACGATCGTCGTATCCTCAGTGAGGACGATGTTCTCACCCGAGTAGCCGCCATCAGCGGCATCCATGTAGGCATCGACGGTGTCGCGGAGCCTTGCAGAATGTGCGAGGGCTGTCTGTTTCATTGCGAGATACATGGCGACGACGTCGTCGCCCGCCAGGGAGTAGTACATCGTTGTCCCCTCCCGGCGGGACTTGACGAGAGAGGCTTTCTTCAAGATTTGAAGG
>JBDIAV010000139.1:0-5946 GCA_039812645.1 Actinomycetaceae bacterium | reverse complement strand
GCGCCGCTGGTGGATGGCAACACGCTGACCACCGGGAACATACGCTCTCGAGTGCCGACCCCGACCTACGAGTGCTGTGTGCCCGCCTGCTTGATGCGACTCGTCAGCTCGGATACCTGGTTGTAGGTGGTTTGCTTCTCGGCCATCTGCTTGTCGATCTTCTTGTAGGCGTGCATCACGGTGGTATGGTCACGTCCGCCAAAGATGTCGCCAATCTTGGGAAGCGACAAAGAGGTCATTTCGCGGCACAGGTACATGGCGATTTGGCGTGGTGTGACGAGGCTGCGGGAGCGGTCGGCCGACTTCAGGTCATCAATCGACACCTGGAAATAACTTGCCGTCTGCCCCATGATGAGGCTCGCTGTGATCTCGATGGTGTCGGGGTTAGAGATGAAGTCCTTGAGAACGATCTCGGCCAGAGTGAGGTCCGCGGGCTGTTTGTTGAAATCGGCAAACGCGGTGACGCGACGCAACGCGCCTTCCATCTCGCGGATGTTGGTTGTCATGTTCGAAGCGATGTACTCATGTACTTCTCGCGGCACCTGGATACCGTCCGTGCTCGCCTTCTTTTCGAGAATAGCGATACGGGTCTCGAGATTAGGACGGTCAATGCTCGCGGTAACGCCCGAGTTAAACCGAGAGAGCATGCGCTCCTCGAAGCCATTGAGACGATTGGGGGGCACATCGGAGGTGATGACGATCTGCTTATTGGCATTCGTCAGCGCGTTGAAGGTGTGGAAGAACTCCACCATGGTGTCCTCCTTGCCACCGATGAACTGGATGTCATCGATGAGGAGAATGTCCACGGAACGGAACTGATCCTTGAATTCTGGCTGGCGGCCGTCGCGCAATGAATTGATGAAGGCGTTCGTGAACTCCTCGGAGCTGACGTAACGGATCTTACTGTGCGAGTACAGGCTGAGGGCGTAGTTACCGATCGCATGCATGAGATGGGTCTTGCCCATTCCCGAATCTGAGTAAAGGAACAGTGGGTTATACGTGGTTCCGGGCGACTCGGCCACGGCGAGTGACGTCGCCGTCGCAAAACGATTCGAGTCGCCGATAACGAAGTTGTCGAAGGTGTAGCGCGGATTGAGTCGGGCCTCGGCCATCATCGACGAGTCAGTATTGAGATACGAGTTGCCGTAGGAACGCGACGTGGGCTGACGGTGCTCCCGGAACGACTGCTCCCGGTAGGAGCGGTCATCGCGGAAGTTGCGCTCGGAGAAGTTGTTGTCCACGACGTGCAGTCCGGTATCGAGGTGTGTTCCGGTCCGTGGGGACGACGGGTATGCCGGATCCGCACCGCGACGATCGAAGCGGGAGGAGTCCGGAGTTCCATACTCGCTATGGGTAGGAACCGTTTCGAACGACGACGACGTCAACGAGTTTCCCGGCGCGTGTCCCGGAGTTGGGGCGTACGGCTGGTCCGGAGAGGACTGTGCGACCAGTTCCGGCTCGACAGGGGGGACCGTCGGCATCTCGTTGATGCTGGGATCCACTGAGATCATCAGGCGGACATCCCGCCCCAGAATGGCCGAGAGACGTTCGGTCATGAGTTCTGCGACGTGGTCCTCAATCTTGTCTTTGACGAAAGGGGAACCAACGGCGATCATGAAGACGTCGTCGACGGAAGCAAGTGGTTGAGCCATGGTGACGAAGGCCGATTGGGAGTTGGAGAGAGCGTTCTCTTCGCGCAGCAGTTCGATGGCCGCAGCCCACGCGTTCTTGGCCGGATTGCCGTCGCTCATACCGTCTCCTTGGTGAAAGCATTCCGGTGATGATGGACCAAGTGCTTTCGATTTCCTTCCATGACTAAGCCATCTTAGGTGAGAAAAGCGAGTTATGCACAAGTGTTATCCACACCCATATCCACAGCTGTGGAAATTACATAGATGTCATTACCGGCGCTGAATATGGCGAATGTCCGCGTCATGCTGGGGAATTAGGGAGGTGGGTGAAATCCTGAGCAACTGTGGATAAGGTTGTGCCTGTTGTTCAGTGACGTACGAGGCATTGGAATATGGGTGAGAGACGTGTCACCAGAAGGCGTGCTCTCATTGACCCCACTACGAAAGATTGCGTAAAGTCACGTAGTCACGTGTGCGCTCTAGCGTACGCATTGCCAAGTTGCGAGCATCGCTCGCTCACCGATCTAACGTGGGAGTACAACCGTGGTCAAGCGGACTTTCCAGCCGAATAATCGCCGTCGCGCCAAGGTGCACGGCTTCCGCAAGCGCATGAGCACCCGCGCCGGCCGCGCCATTCTGGCCAACCGTCGTCGCAAGGGCCGCGAGAAGATCTCCGCCTGAGCCTTGCTTCCTGCCGACCACCGTATGAGGAGATCGGCGGACTTTGCCACCGCCTTTAGAGGCGTGCGTGGCGGAGCGAACCGAGTTCTCGTCTCTATCGAGACGACGCCTGCGGAACCACAAGCCGACCTTCACCCCGTGAAGGTCGGCTTCGTCGTGCCCAAGAGTGTGGGAAACTCTGTAGTTCGCCATCGTGTGTACCGCCAGCTGCGCCACCTCATCCGCGAACGTCTTGGGCAGTTTGAGACGGGATCCCTTGTGGCCGTACGTGCTTTGCCGCCCGCCAAGGGGGCAACGTCTGCGGAGCTCGCTGAGGATCTTGACGCCGCTATTGAGAAGGCGCAGCGCAAGCTTGCCCGTCGTGATCGCCAACGGGCCGCAGGCCCGGATGAAGAGCCTGCCTCAGCTGGTAGCGAAGGTGTGATGGACCAATGAAGAACCCCGTCACCGCCCTTCTCATGGCAGCTGTGGGCTGGTACCAGCGAAATATTTCGCCGGGGCTCCCCCGAAGTTGTAGATATAGCCCCAGCTGCTCCCAGTATGCGATGGAAGCCCTAGGAACCCACGGCGTTATCAAAGGTACACTCTTAAGTGTGTGGCGGATCTTGCGCTGCAACCCATGGAGCAAAGGTGGAGTGGACCGGGTTCCTGTGAAAGGTGCCTGGCCAACAAGACCTCTGGATCACGACGAACTTCTCGCGCTTTACCGCGCCGAAGATGGTCGTGGCGAAGATAATGCCCGCGGTGACAACGCTCAAGGCGAGAGCCATGATGAAGGTGACCGCCGCGGACGTCGTCGTCGAAAAAGACTTGGGGCAGATCAAGGCCCGTGAGTTGCTCTGCCAGGCCAGCGAGGCCAGGGCGGCAGAGTAACTGAAACAAAGACGTGCGGGCGTCCGGTCCGCTGCAACTGAAAGAGAAAAAATCCGTTATGGATACAATACTGTCGCCGATCATGTGGCTCGTTTCCTGGGTCATGTACGGTATTCATAAGGGCCTGACGATGCTTGGCATGGCTGAAGGAGCCGGCACCGCATGGGTTTTGGCTATCATCGGTCTGACCATCGTCGTGCGAATCATCATCCTGCCGCTGTACAACAAGCAGATCATGGCCACCCGGCAGACCCAGGTGCTTCAGCCTGAGATCCAGAAGATCCAGAAGAAGTACAAGGGCAAGCGTGACCAGGTGTCTCAGCAGCGCCAGCAGGAAGAAATGCAAGCCCTGTACCGCAAGCACGGCACCTCACCGTTCGCGTCGTGTTTGCCTCTCCTCGTGCAGATGCCCATTCTGTTCTCCCTCTTCCGCGTGCTCTACGCGTTCCCACTTATCGCATCCGGAGATCGCAAGGCGCTGGGCCCGATCACGCAGGAAGTCGCTGAGGACTTCTTGTCATCCAAGTTCTTTGGTGCTCCACTCTCGGCTTCCTTCTCCCAGCCGGGTGACCCGAGCCACGCAACAGCAGTGCGCATTGTGGCTGCTGTTCTGGTGATCTTCATGGCCGCGTCCATGTTCTACACGCAGAAGCAGCTGACGATGAAGAACATGCCTGACTCGGCGATGGATCCGGACAATCCGGCGTTCAAGACCCAGAAGTACATGCTGTACGGCATGCCCTTTATCTACCTTTTCTCCGGTGTTGCGTTCCAGATCGGTGTGCTCGTGTACTGGGGTGCAGGAAACATCTGGAACATTGGCCAGCAGACCTGGTTTATCCGCAACAACCCGACGCCGGGTTCTCAGGCCTACCGTGATCGCGAAGCTCGCCTGCGCAAGAAGCGTGAGCGCAAGGGGCTCACGGCCGAGGAAATTGCTGAGCTCGAGGCTGAAGACGTTGCTCGTAGCACCGGCCAGCGTCAGCAGCCTATGAGCAAGGAGCGTGCGAAGAAGGCTGGAATCAAGCCCCAGGACGCCGTCGTCGCAGGTGCTGAGGAAACGTCCGAAGCCGAGTCCGAGAACGTCAATGAGAATGGCGACGTTATCGGTAAGGACGGACTGACCGATGCTGAGCGCGCACGTAAGCGCTACGAGCGCCGTCAGGCCGAGCGAGCTCGTTCCCGTGCCAAGCAGCAGGAACGGCAGAAGAAGGCCCAGCAGAACAAGAAGAAGCGCAACTTCTAGCCGTGCCATCTTGCCTGTTGTCACGCGCGGGACTAGCGCGTGGGAATTCGTTGGCCGGAAGGCCTATCTCAAGGTTTGCGCCGGTAGATTCGGCGCAACCGCTACGTTTTTAACTGTTTTGCATACCGGAGCCGGTGATGGGAGTCGGGCGGGAAGGGCCGTAACCGACGCCTCGATCCGGTGAGACACAAGGAGTTTTTATGAGTGAGACCACTGATAAGGCCGCGTTGATCAAGCGCCTGGATGAGGAAGGCGACATTGCCGCAGACTACCTGGAGGAGTTGCTAGATATCGCCGACCTTGATGGAGACATTGAGATCTCCGTGGAGGCCGATCGAGCCTCGCTGGCGATCGTGTCCGACGGCGTTGCCGACCGTCGCCTCAAGCGCCTTATTGGGCGTGATGGCGAGGTCCTGGATGCCCTGCAGGAGCTTACTCGCTTGGCCGTCCAGAGCCAGACGGGCGAGCGTAGCCGCCTCATGCTTGATATCGCTGAGTTCCGCAAGAACCACCGTGCCGAGATCGCTGAGATCGCCAAAGAGGCCGTGGCTGACGTGTTGGAGACGGGCGATGAGATTGCCCTCGATCCAATGAACCCGTTCGAGCGCAAGGTCGTTCACGATATCGTGGCCGCCTCGGGGCTCATCTCGGATTCGGAGGGCGTTGGCCCCAACCGTCACGTGATCATTAAGCCAGCTGACAGCGATGGGGCTGTTGTAGGTGGTGGTGTTACGGCTGAGAGCGCCGACAGCGCAGATCTCCCTGAGAGTGCTGCGTCGGCTGAGGCTGCTGACGCAGCCGACGACGAGGCGTAGTCTCCAACGGTCGGATACGAAGGCGCCCGCAGAGTGGTTCTGTGGGCGCCTTCTGCTGTTTGCTAGGATCAACGGGCAATAACCAAGGGGGAACAATGACTCCAGTTGAATCAGCTCCATTAGGTGGGGCCGAACATTTCGGTGAGGCGTGGCCGAAACTTCTACAGTTTGCGGACATGATTGTTCGTGAGGGTGAGAAGCGTGGCCTGGTGGGGCCTCGTGAACTTGAACGATTGTGGTCACGCCACATTCTCAACTCGACGGCTGTCTTGGAGTTCATCCCGCAAGGGTCGCGCGTTGGTGATGTCGGTTCGGGTGCGGGGTTTCCGGGCTTGGTTATTGCGGTCTGCAGGCCAGACTGCCAGGTAACTCTTATCGACTCCATGGAGAGACGTTGTGAGTGGCTGCTAGACGCCATTGCAGAGCTGGAGCTGACCAACGTCAGCGTGAAGCTAGGGCGCGCCGAGGAATTTGTTGGAAACTACTCCGCTGACGTTGTCACCTCACGTGCTGTAGCGGCACTGAAGAAGCTGTTGCCCTGGACGATGCCGTTATTGCGTAAGGGTGGCTCCATGGTTGCGTTGAAGGGAATCAGGGTCGACGACGAGATTGACGCCGCCGTTGCTCAGTTGCGCAAGTACAAGGCCGAGTTTGCCGATGTGCACGTTGTGACCCCGTTTGGATGCGACGAGGAGACTCG
>JBDIAV010000138.1:0-6047 GCA_039812645.1 Actinomycetaceae bacterium | reverse complement strand
GCCTTGCCAGTCAAACCCCGCACCATCCTCGTGACGGCCGAATCTATCCGCGCAATCTCTGGGTCAGTGCCATGATGTCACTGACTCCTACACCGTAGTGCCCAGACGTGAACGCGTCACGGGCCTTTGGTGAACATTAGGGAAAATCGGCCTCACGATTAGTTGCGAGTATTCTCCAGCGCCGTAAGCTGAAGATATGTCATTTGGCGTTCAATTGTTTGCGGCGGCACTCCTCGGCCTCTTCGTCGGGGTGTGGTCGACCGCTGCCTTTTTCCTCTCCGAGCGTGCACGCCACCGCGACATCGTTATCCCTGAGTCCACCGAAGACCAGGTGGCTGCGAGCCCCGTTCTTGACGCATTGCCGCAATCCCACATCATCGTTGACCACGAAGGCGTGGTCCTTCAAGCCTCCACCCGCGCCTATTCCTACGGCATCGTGTACGAGGACGAAATCGTGCGTGATGAAATCGCGCGCGTCGTCGAGGCTACCCGGACCGACGGCCTCATTCATGTCGAAGAAGTCCGTATGAGCCGCTCCATGCTCGAAGAACGGATGGAATCGCGCCTCCTTGTTCGCTCCGCCCCGATGAGCAGCGGCCGCGTACTTGTCTTGTTCGAGGACAACACGGCCAAACTCCGCCTCGAGGAAACGCGCCGCGACTTCACCGCCAACGTCTCGCACGAACTCAAAACCCCGATCGGTGCGATTTCACTGCTCGCCGAGACAATTGCGGACAGTGCCGACGACGCCGAAGCCGTCCGACACTTCTCCGGCCAGCTTGCGAAAGAATCCGCGCGGCTCGGCCAGTTGGTCCAGGAGATTATCGAACTCTCGCGCCTCCAGGAGGGGGACGCCTTCTCCACCTCCGAGTTGGTATCGATCGACGACGTCGTCGCCGAAGCTCTCGACCGCACCCGGATTACCGCCGCAGATCGTGAGGTTCCACTGGTGTCCGGGGGCGTCAAGGGGCTCATGGTATACGGCGACAAAGCGATGTTGACCACCGCCGTGCGCAACCTGCTGGACAACGCGGTGCGTTACTCTCGCCCGTACGGTCGGGTGTCTGTTGGAGTCTCGACTCATGACGGGTTGGTGTCGATCGCCGTCGTCGACCAGGGTGAAGGAATTCCCCCGGACGTACGTGAGCGAGTGTTTGAGCGGTTCTACCGCGGGGACAAGGCGCGCTCACGAGAGACGGGCGGAACCGGCCTCGGGCTCTCAATCGTCAAGCACATCATCGCCGACCACGGTGGGCGTGTGAACCTGTGGAGTGAACCCGGCAAGGGTTCAACCTTTACTATTTTACTTCCGGAGGCGCACGTGCCCTCCGGCTCTCCGTCGCCGGCTCCGATCGGACCCGCGCGCAAACCTGAAGGGCCGGTTATTACTACTGGCGCTTCGCCGTCGTCGTCGGCATTTGCAAACGGCGCTAACAGACCACAGATAATCAAGTAAGGACAGACATGCCGCAGATCCTTGTGGTGGATGACGAACCTGTTTTCCGCGACACTCTCGCCTTCAACCTTCGCCGTGACGGTTTTGACGTGACGACGGCGGCCGATGGGCTATCGGCTGTGGAGGCCTTCCAGAAGACAGAGCCTGATCTCATCCTGCTCGATCTCATGCTGCCGGGGATCTCTGGAATCGAAGTGTGTAAGCGCGTACGTGAGGTCTCGAGCGTGCCGATCATTATGGTGACGGCTAAGGACGACGAGATTGACAAGGTCGTGGGGCTCGAAGTGGGGGCGGACGACTATCTCACCAAGCCGTACTCCTATCGCGAGCTGCTCGCGCGGATACGGGCCGTGCTCCGGCGCTCGCAGGCGGATGTTCCCGCGCCGGTGGCAAGTGAGATTCTCCGGGCGGGGCGCATCGAAATGGATACCGAGGCACACGAGGTGCGTGTAGCTGGCAAGAAAATCCAGATGCCGCTGCGCGAATTTGAGCTGCTGGAACTGTTCCTGCAGAATCCTGACCGCGTGCTGACGCGTAACCAGATTCTCGACCGCATCTGGGGACTCAACTATATCGGGGATACAAAAACACTGGACGTGCACGTCAAGCGCATTCGTTCGAAGATTGAAGAGGACCCGTCAAGCCCAACGGCTTTGGTGACGGTGCGCGGGTTGGGCTACAAGCTGGTGTCAGTGGTGGAGTAGCCGCCGGTGTAAGCCGTGATACCGAAGATATACGCCGTGATGGCCGGGTGATATGGCCGGTGTTTGCAGGCGGTTCAGCTGATGGCTCAGGCGCAAAAGTCTGAGCCTATACCTGCCGTGATAGAATGTCTATCTAGTACACCCAATCGCGACGAAGGGGCCTAGTTCACATGGCTTTCACAATCGGCGAGACAGTCGTCTATCCTCACCACGGTGCCGCGTACATCGAGGATATTTCCACCAAGAAGATTCGTGGAGAGGAAAAGCTCTATTTGACACTGCGAGTCATGCAGGGCGATCTCGTCATTCAGGTTCCTGCTGACAAGGTTGAGGATGTCGGCGTGCGCGATGTCTCCAATGACAAGCAGCTGGAAAACGTTTTTAATGTTCTGCGCGCCGAGCACATCGAAGAGCCTTCCAACTGGTCACGCCGTTTTAAGGCGAACAGTGAGAAGCTCACCTCCGGTGATGTTATTAAGGTCGCCGAGGTTGTTCGTGACCTGACGCGCCGCGTCTCGGATCGCCATCTTTCCGCCGGCGAGAAGCGCATGCTTTCTCAGGCCCGTCAGATTCTTGGATCTGAGGTGGCGCTGGCTCGTGAGGTCGATGAAGAGGAAGCGCTGGCGCTTCTTGACGAGATCCTTGCGGAGGCTATCGGGCTGACCGCCGCCGAGGCGGTTGAAGGTGCCGATGAGGCTGAGGATGCCGAGGTTGAAGGCGCCGAAGGCGATGCTGCCGAAGAAGCCGAGGAGACTGAGGCCGCCAGCAAGGCTTAGCGAGTTTATTGGGAGTCGGCTCCGGGTGGCAGTTGTGCCACTCGGAGCCGACTTTCTGTTTGGTGGGGGAGACGCTCGTTGGCTCGTGGGCTTGCGACACACCTCGTCGACAACCGCTTCAGCTGGGCTCGTGGGCGCTTGCGACACACCTCGTCGACAACCGCTTCAGCTGGGTTCGTTGGCTCGTTGGCTCGCCCCAGATTTGCCATCGCTTCGCTTTGGAGAATGGACCTTTTTGTAGAGAATTGAGCCCTAGGACATTAACCTAGGGCTCAATTCTCGCGAAAAGTGTCCATTCTCGCCGATGCGCTCGTTGTAACGAATAGGCACGGCGCTCGATCTTCGCATAGTCTGAACGCCATGAGCGTTGTAGCTGTCATTGCGGGTGCCGGGAGCGGCACCCGCCTTGGTTCTCAAGGCCCGAAAGCATTGGTGCTGCTCGGTGGGGAGCCGTTGTTAGTCCACGCGGTTCGGTCCATGGCCCAGTCCGGTGTCATTGACGCCTGTGTTGTCACTGCTCCGGCCGACGACGTCGTCACGTTCCGCGAGGTTCTGGATCGCGCTGGGTTGGATGCCCGCGTTGTTGCAGGTGGGGCGAGTAGGCAAGCCTCCGTGGCTGCTGGGCTCGACGTCGCAGGGGATGCCGAGTTTGTCCTTATCCACGATGCCGCCCGGGCGTTGACTCCGGTAGAGCAGATTCGCGGGGTAGTGGCGGCGTTGCGTGCTGGGCATCCGGCGGTGGTTCCCGCGCTGCCGGTGGTTGACACGATCAAGCGGGTGGGGCCGATGACGGTGGATGGCACCGAGCCGGTGGTGGAGACGCTTGATCGCGGAACGTTGCGCGGTATGCAGACGCCCCAAGGTTTTCCGATGGCGGTCATTCGTGAAGCGCACCGTCGTTTCGCGGCTTCGGCCGCGAACGAGGCAAAGTCTGCACCGGATGATGCGTTCTTGGTGGAAGCTGCGGGGTTGCCCGTGGTGCTGGTACCCGGCAGCGAGCTGGCTATGAAGGTGACACGACCGCTGGATCTGCGGATTGCTGAGCTGCTGCTGGAAGAGGGGCTTGGCGCGGAGGATTGCGCGGATTAAGGAATACTGGCGGCGAGAGAATATCCAGTAGACGTAAGAATTTCTGATGGCTGAAGTACTCGCTGGTAAGACTGTCGGTGTCGGTGTCGGTGTCGGTGTCGGTGTCGGTGTCGGTGTCGGTGTGAGGAAACGTAGCCGTAAATAAACGTATGGGAGTGGATAAGTGATGGATATTCGTGTGGGGACCGGCGTGGATGTGCACGCATATTCACGGGATCCAGAGCGTGTTCTTTGGCTTGCCTGTTTGGAATGGCCGGGGGAGTGTGCGCTCGAAGGGCACTCGGATGCCGACGTCGCCGCTCACGCTGCCTGTGATGCCGTGCTGATTGCCTCCGGCGTGGGTGATCTTGGAACGGTCTTTGGAACGGATCGGCCGGAGTGGTCCGGAGCCTCCGGTTCGGCGCTGCTCGGTGAGGCAGTGCGGTTAGTGCGTGCGGACGGCTGGGAGATCGCGAATATTTCCATTCAGATTGTCAGCCAGCGCCCTCGCTTCCTGCCACGTAAGGCGGAGGCGGAGGCGGCAATGAGCCAGGTGGCGGGCGCTCCGGTGTCGGTGAGTGCTACCACCACGGACCATCTGGGGTTCACCGGCCGCAGCGAGGGAATGGCGGCGATCGCCACGGCCCTTGTCACGCGGTAAAGGCCTCCATCGGATGTAGCTCCGGCCTCTCGCTGCCGGGTTGCAATCGAAGGCACGAGTCAGCAAACGTGTCCAGCACAAACTGATCGTGGGAAATGAGCAGCGCCCCAATACCGCGTTCGTGCACCGTATCCCGAATCCATGTGAGAACACTGTTGGCGGTGTCCTCGTCTAGCATGGCGGTGATCTCGTCGAGCACCAGGTAGTCCGGTTGTAGTGCTAGTGCTCGGGCGATGCAGGCACGTTGGAGTTCACCTCCCGAAACCTGATGTGGGCGTCGCTGGAGGAGTTCAGCGGGAAGACCACACCACGACGCTGCCTCCTCAGCACGGGTATTAAGTCCGGCCAGTCGAGCAGGCAACTCGATTGCCTGAGCCAAAGTCATTCGTGGGTCCATAGCGGTGAAAGGCTGCTGGGACACCCACCCCACCCGGCGGCGTACCGCAGGTGGCAGCGCCAATCCGGCGTCGGCCAACACCTGACCGTCAAGTTCAATGGTGCCTTCGTCGGGGTTTTCTAACAGTGCCACCATGGACGCCATGGTGGATTTACCCACCCCGGAGGGGCCGGAGAGGCCCACGATATGGCCACGCGGGATCTCTAGTGAGAGGTTACGGACGATCTCGTGTCCTCCCAGTATGCGAGTCACCCGACGTGCCGCGAGCTGTGTCTCGGACGGTGCGAGAACCTTGGCAAATGAGCGTTGGGAACGGCGAGATGGTGGTAGCAGGGCACGAGGCTCTCCGTGAGCAAGTACGACACCATCTTTGAGTACGGTGACCACATCACCATAGCGGCGTGCGAGTTCGCCGTCGTGAGTAATGAGCAAGACCGCGTGGCCACTGTGGGCGAAATTCGCCAGCGTTTTGATGATGGCGTCGGCTGACTCTGGGTCGAGGCCCGTTGTCGGTTCATCTGCGAGGAGAATGGGTGGATGCCCTACCATGGCGGCCACTAGCCCGAGGCGGCTTAGCTGACCACCGGAGAGCTGATGGGGGTAACGGCCAAGCCATTCGGATTCCCCACCGCAGGTCCAACACAGTTCACGAAGATGCTGTTCGCGGTCGGCGCTGGTGAGGTGAGGATGGGAGGGCAACAACCCGGGTCCCCGCGTGGAGGCGCGAAGGGCTTCCCTCAGCTGGGTGCCGATCTTGCTGGTGGTGCTGAAAGCGGTGACGGAGCCTTGAGTGGTGGTTCCGATCACGCGTCCGAGAACCTGGGAGCGAAAACCTCGAGTGGAGAGAGCCGTCAGATTCCACTGCCGGGTGCCGCAGTGGAGATCGATGGTGCCACTCACCGTGGCCGATCGTGGCAGGGTTCCGGTCAGTGCGTGGATGAGGGTTGATTTACCTGCCCCGGACGGCCCGAGAAGTACGTGGAGG
>JBDIAV010000137.1:0-6108 GCA_039812645.1 Actinomycetaceae bacterium | reverse complement strand
GAACAGCCGGGAACAGCCGGGAACAGCCAATCCTATTACGAAGAGAACCTCATCGCCCCTGAACTTCAGTAAGGTAAGCGAGCACCGCGCGCACCCGCCGATTCTCCTCCCCCGGAGACATCCCAAGCTTGGAGAACACCGCGGCCACATGCTTCGAAACCGCCGCCGCGGAGAGGTACAACTTGTCGCAAATTTGCTGGTTGGAAAGGCCTTGAGCCATGAGTTCTAGCACCTCCACCTCACGCGGAGTGAGAGCATCAAGGCGGCTGGGGCGACCATGTACAAGAGATGCCGCGACCTCCGGATCAACCACAACACCACCCGCGGCCACCACCTGAAGCGACCTGATGAAGTCGGCAACGCGGGCCACCCGATCCTTAAGAAGATAACCGAGGCCACCCACGCCCTCGGTCGGGGCAGAAGGCTCGAAGAGCTGAGTTGCGTAGGCCGGCGCGACGTACTGGGACAACACCATAATTCCAGTTTCGGGCTGGCTCTCACGGAGCTGGACGGCGGCGCGAAGGCCATCGTCAGTCATGGAGGGAGGCATGCGAACATCGGTGATGATGACGTCGGCACGATGCGTTCCAGCCATGGTCAGGAGTTCCGGAGCACTCGACGCCTGCGCAAGAATCTCATGTCCCTGGCGCTCCAACAGTCCCACCAGTCCCTCGCGGAACAGCGCGGAATCATCCGCGACAATCAGCTTCACAGTCTCTCCTCAATCCCGACATCCATCGACTCGCCTGCTACACATTCTTCACAAACCCGCACTACTTACCCACCACAACACCGAACTCACCGCTGCGCAACAGCAGCGGGATTCGGCCGCTGACGCTCGTCGGCCCGCCAGGCGGACTAAGCACCGTGAAAGTACCACCGAAAGCCGCCAATCGCTCGCGCATCCCAGCCAGTCCGTGATCCGGATGCACCACGGCGCCGCCCGGCCCGTTATCCACAACGGAAAGTAGCAGGTCATCGTCGGCGGCAAGGAGCACCGAAACGTGCGCGCCGGGTGCGTACTTGGCGGCATTGGTCAACGCCTCGGCCACCAGGAAATATCCGGCGGCGATGACGCCCTCGGGAATCGGCGGCAGCGGGTTCGGGACACGCACGGTCACTTCCAGTGGACTTTCTGCGGCAAGGTTGCGCACGGCAGCTTCCAGCCCCAGGTCCGAGAGAACCTTCGGATGGATTCCGGCAACGGTGTGGCGCAGGGCGCGCAGAGCAGCGTCGGCGTCGTTCTGGGCTTTAGCGAGAAGCGCCCGCACCTCGCGCATCTTCTCGGGGACCACTTTGCCATCCACCACCCCGGAATCAAGCAGCAGATCCGCCTCGCCGACATCCATCGACGCCATCACAAGATATTGCTGCGCTCCATCATGCAGGTCGCGTTCAATTCGACGCCGCTCAATCTCGAAGGCGGCAACAATCTCCCGACGCGACTCGGTCAACTCCGCCACCGACGCCGGATCACGCAACGCCATACCCTGCGGAACATACAGACGCCTAATCCGACGAGCCGCCTTGCGCACAGAACGCAGCACAAGAATAGGCGCGTAAACCGCCAGCGCAGCCAGGACAAGAAGAAAATACAGGTAGTTAAGGGTGTTGTACCACCCCATGAACCACATGAAGAACGTGGAGGAAAATAGTATTCCAAGGCCAAGCAGCCACAAGAGGGGCCGATACATCTGACGTACACTCGCCCGCTCGCGCGGTTCAAGATCGTGGGAGCGTGGGGCTTCGTCCCACCTGTCGTCGCGCATGTGCGCCTCCCGCCTTGTCTCTGTTTCCGTGCTGGGTATCTCGCTCGTCGGTGCGCTCGGATTTCTCGCTCTCGCGCCTGTTGTCCCGCATCAGCAATCCCAATCATCCTAGTCCACAGGATTCCCGCATCCTTGCCCCAGAGCCCCAAATACTCACTCGCAGCCTCGAATAGTAGAGTCAGCTCTACCTTTTCTCGATAGGTAACCCCATGGGTTTCCGGCCCACCAGCAGGTGAAATAGTCACATGACTGAACTCTCCTCACCCGCGCCGGCCATCGTTGCCCTCCGCGGTGTCTCCAAGATTTACGGCAGCGGCGACACCCAGGTGATCGCACTCGGCGACGTCGACGTCGACTTCGAGCAGGGCCGCTTCACCGCCATCATGGGCCCGTCCGGCTCCGGAAAGTCCACCATGCTGCACATGCTAGCCGGTTTGGATACGCCCACCGCCGGCTCCATCACCATCGAGGGAACCGAGATCACCGGTTTGAACGACGACGAACTGACCAAGATCCGTCGTGACCGCATCGGTTTTGTTTTCCAGAGTTTTAACCTTGTTCCCACGTTGGATGCCCGCGCCAATATTCTGCTTCCGCTCAAGCTCGCTGGCCGCAAGGTCGATCTCGCGTGGTTCCGGCAGGTCGTGGAGTCGCTTGGCCTGGAGTCACGCCTCACCCACCGTCCGTCCGAGCTCTCAGGTGGCCAGCAGCAGCGCGTGGCCGTAGCTCGCGCACTTGTCATGCGTCCAGCCGTCATCGTGGCTGACGAACCCACGGGCAATCTCGATACACAGTCATCCCAAGAGGTGCTTACCCTACTGCGCCAGGCTGTCGACAATCTCGGCCAGAGCGTCATCATGGTCACCCACGATCTCGACTCTGCGCTAACCGCCGATCGCGTCCTCGTGGTGCGCGACGGCCAAGTAGTAGCCCGCCTCGACCATCCCTCGGTGGAGGATCTGCGGAGCGTTGGCCGATGAACGAACTTCTCCGCTCTAACGTCAAGTCCCACGCACGCCGCTATACGGCCACCGGCCTTGCGGTAGCCATTTCCATGGCGTTTGTGGTCATCGCCCTTGCTTTCTCCGCGGGTATGAACGCCTCCCTCACCAAATCGGTGCGCGAACACTACGCGGGCGTGGCCGCCGTCGTCGTCCTCAACCAAGACTCCCCTCTTAATCAGGACTCCGAAGATCCCCCGTCCCTCGCCAAGTACATTCCGCAGCTGAAAGCGATGACGGACGTGGTAGCCGTGGGCCAGGAAGGTTACAACTATTGGGAGCTGCGCTCGGACAAGGCACGCATTTCTACCTCGGTTAATGCCCTTAACCCTCTGCCGTTCTCCCAGCCGGAGCTCCTCTCAGGAAAGCTGCCGTCCGGCACCACCGAGGTGGCTCTGAGCTCCTCCCAGGCCAAGGAACTTGGTCTCGCCGCCGGTGACACGCTCGCGGTGCGTGACCTGTGGACTGAGGAATCCGCCCAGCAGTTCACCGTCTCGGGGATTGTTGCGGACTCGGGCAGCGGGGCGGGTCCGTTTGCTGCCAATACCTACACCACCACGGAGGCTCTCACCAGCAGTGACCCCACCTCGTTGCTCGTCGCCGTTGCCGACTACGAGCCAAGCGTCGAGCAGCAGCAAGCGCTAGCTGACAAGATCTCCGCACAGTTCGGCGACGCCGTTGAGGTACAAACCGCCGACTCCACCGTCTCCGAAACCTTTGAACAAATGCAAATGGGGCAGGGGGCGCTCACCGCTGTCATGCTGGTGTTCCCCGTGATTGCGCTGGTGGTAGCGGCGATCGTCGTCTCTACCACCTTCCAGATCGTGCTGCACCAACGGCGCCGCGAGCTCGCCCTCCTCCGCACCCTCGGTGCAAGCGCCAAGCAGGTGCGGCGCCTGGTACTTCAGGAGACAGCCATCGTGGGTGCCGTCGCGTCCTTCGTTGGTGTGATGGCGGGCGTGTTAGCAAGCGCCGCCGGACTACTCATCATGAACATCGCGGATTCTTTTGGCGAGGCTCTTGCCATGCAGAAGCCGGTTCAGATTGTCATTGTGTGGTTCCTGGGAGCTCTCATGACACTCGCCGCAGGGACCCGGCCGGCACTCGGCGTCACCCGAATTCCACCCATCGCAGCACTTGCTCCGGTCGATCAGAGCGGAGTAGCGGCACGCAAGTCGCACCGCGTGCGGCTCATCGCGGGCCTGATCATCGTGGTGGTGGCCGGAGCCGGTCTCTTCTACGGGGTTAAGACGGCCAGCAACACAGGATTCCTCATTGCTTTCTTCTCCGGGGTGGTGTGCCTCATCGGCGCTCTTCTCGTGGTGTCAGTCGTATTGCCGCAGCTCACGTATGCGCTCGGCAAGCCGGGCCGCGGCGTCGTCGCCCACATGGCGCGCACTAACACGCTACGAAACCCGGATCGCACCTCCTCCACCGGCACCGCCATCGTTATAGGTGTGACCCTCATCGCCACCATGACCGTTGCGGCGGGCTCCCTTCGTGAAACGCTGAACACAGAAGTGGATACGCGGCGCCCCTTCGACCTCGCCGTTACCAGTCGGAACGGTGCTCTCGCGCCCGAGATGCTGGATCGTGTGGGAGCACTCGACGGTGTGGACGCCGTCGTCCCAGTGAAGGGAGTCGAGGCCCTCCCGGCCAGCGACGGTTCGCTGACGATCCAAGCCGCGGACTCACTGGTGAACCCCACCAGTGACCCAAGTACCACGGTCGACCCGGTCACGGTATACGGGCAGCCGGACCTCAACCCCGTCGCGCACTCCACGGTTCCCATCCGTTCAGATGACACGGTCGAAATGGGTGTAGGGACGCCAGACATCTGGGGCCTCAACATCTCGAACGGCTACCTACGCCTGTGCGCCGCAACGGGAGAATGCGCGGACTTGGAGGTCACACTTTCGGAAAAAATCGAGACTGGCTCGCTCCTCATCTCCGCGAATACGCTGGACAAGCTCGCACCAGACGCCGAACTTCGTCAGATTTATCTGCGGCTCAGCAATGTCGAAGACGCCACTAGCGTCCAGAATGCCATTACTTCCCTCGCCGACGACCTCGAAGTCGGTGGTGCCGCCGCCGAGCGCGCTATGTACACCTCAATGATTAACATGGTGTTGCTCGTGATCGTCGGACTGCTAGCGGTGTCCGTGCTGGTCGCACTGGTGGGCGTCACGAATACCCTGTCACTCTCGGTGATCGAGCGGACCCGTGAAAACGGACTGCTACGAGCTTTGGGGTTGAGCCGCCGCCAGATGCAGCGCATGCTCGCCCTAGAAGCAATCTATGTGGCTCTGACCAGCGCCATCGTGGGTGTGGTGCTCGGCGTGTTCTTCGGTTGGGCGGGCGTGCTCGCCCTGCCGGTGGACGTTGAGCGCGTCATCGTTATCATCCCCTGGCTGCAAATCCTTGGCGTGATGGCCGTGGCGATCCTCTCCGCGATCGTGGCGTCGTGGCTGCCGGGCCGCCGCGCGGCCCGAACATCCCCGGTAGAAGCGCTGGCCACGGAGTAGTCGGGCAACGCATCACATTTCTTTGTGGCCTTGAGAGTGACATGCCGTGCCGGATAAGGCATGGAATGTCACTCTCAAGGCCGTCCAGGAACCACACACGTGAAGATCTTGAAAGCGAGGTAGGGATGCCTGCCGCGCAGTGGCCAAGGCTACGGCGTCACCGCTCCTACAACCAGCCGCGGCTCTGGGCGATTACAGCGGCTTCGGCGCGGTTGCTGGCGCAGGTCTTGCCAATGGCTGAGGAGAGATGATTGCGCACAGTCCCCGGCGACAGATACAGCTCAGCCGCGATGTCCTTGACCGATGACCCACCGAGGGAGGCCCGCAGTACATCCCGCTCCCGTTCGGTCAGCGGGTTCGCGCCCGCCACCAGAGCTTCCGTCGCCAACGCTGGGTCTACTACACGCCCACCCGCATACACGGTACGGATTGCTGCGGCTAGTTGCTCAGAGGGTGCATCCTTAACCATAAACCCCGAGGCCCCGGCCGCGAGCGCCCGCTGCAGGTAGCCGGTGCGCCCGAACGTCGTCACGATCAGTACCTTGCACGTGCCCAGCTGCATGATCGCCTCGGTGGCGGCAATCCCATCCATTCCCGGCATCTCAATATCCAGCATCGCCACATCCACGGCATGCTCGCGCACAGCCTCGGCGCATCCGGTTCCGCTTGCCATTTGGACAACAACGTCGATGTCGTCCTCCAAGTTGAGTAAGGCGGCAAGTCCGGCGCGAACCAGTTCCTGATCGTCGGCAACAAGCACGCGGATCGCGCTGCTGTTCGTATTGCCCGGGTTGCTGTTCGTATTGCCCGGGT
>JBDIAV010000136.1:0-6173 GCA_039812645.1 Actinomycetaceae bacterium | reverse complement strand
ATGACCAGGGCGAGCAGGGCACCCATGAGGAAGAGAACGCTGACGCCAGCATAGGCGGTGGCGTAGCCGTAAACAGGGGAGACGGTTTCCTGTCCGGGATGTTCTGCGAGGAAAGCGGCGGCTGCGGAGCCCGCGATCGTGCTGAGGACTGCGACGCCGACGGAACCTCCGATCTGTTGGGCGGCATTGACGCTGGCTGCCGCTGCTCCGGCATCGGCGGGATCGACGTCCGCCGTCGCGCTACCGGTGGCGGTGGCGACAACTAGACCGATTCCGGCTCCGATGAGCAAAAGGCTAGGCAGTAGGTCAGTGACGTACGTGGCGGTGGCTCCCAGGCGGACGAGGAGGAGTGCGCCGACCCCGGCGATGGTGAGGCCGAGAGGGATGACGGGGCGTGCGGTGAATTTGCTGGTCAGAGAAGGTCCGATGAATACAGCCGAGGTGACCAGTGCGATTGGGACGGGGAGGAATGCGACACCCGTGAGCAGTTGGGAGTATCCCAGTGTGATCTGCAGGTAGTAGGGCAGGAACAAGAAAGTTGTGAAGAGGCCCGCCGAGGATAGTAGGAGAGCGATGAGAGCGCTTCCTCGCCTGCGGTTCACAATGACGCGCAGCGGTAGAAGAGGCGTGTGGGTGTGGGCCTGAATGGCGACAAAAGCCACCAACAAGACGGCTGCTACGACGAGGTAGGTGATGGTCAAGGGTGCGGACCACCCGGCGCTCTCGGCCTGCGAGGTGCCAAGCACGAGCGTGAAGAACCCTCCAGTTACCGTGATCGCACCAGGGATATCCAGGCGCTGGCGTGTCCCTTCTGCGGTGCGAGGAAGTAGGAGGAATGCTCCAAGGATTGCCGGGACTGCGATGACGGTGTTGATGTACATGGTCCAGCGCCATGACAGGGCCTCGGTCAGTGCGCCGCCGAGTAGGAGCCCGATCGTGGTGCCGACCATGGACACGGCCCCAAAGATCCCAAACGCCCTGCTGCGCCCCTCGTCGTCGTCGAACGAGACGGATACGAGTGCCAGAGCAGAGGGAGCGAGCAAGGCAGCAAATGCCCCCTGTGCGATACGTGCGGCAATGAGCAGTTCGATGGAGGGGGCCGCACCTCCGATTGCCGAAGCGACAGCGAAGCCGACGAGTCCGGCGATGAGGGTCTTCTTTCTACCCCAACGATCTCCGAGCCGACCACTGAGTAATAGCAGGCTGCCGAAGGTTAGCGCGTACCCGGTGATAATCCACTGGCGGGAACTGTCGGGAAAACCGAGTTCCGCCTGAGCTGAGGGGAGTGCGATCGTGACGATGGTGGTGTCGAGGGCAATCATCAGTTGTGCCAGGGCGAGGACGGTGAGCAACCACCAACGTTGTGCCGTAGAGAGTGTTGTAGATATGTTTTCGGGCATGACGAAGACGTCTCCTTGAAAAAGCGCAAGCGGGAAAGGCGAGTGACGTCGCCGGGAACGGGAAGAGTGAAAAGATCAGAGGTGGCGGGCAATCCAGAGACTTCGTGTGCCCCGGATGTGAACGTGGGGCAGGGAGGGCGTCCCGGTGCTGGACTCCAGGATTTGCGAGAGTGAGGCTTTCTCTTCGGCGTTCAGACTGCCCGCGGCATGAAGCGCAAGGCGGTGAAGTTCGGCTCGCGCGTAGTCTCCGCCAATGCCGTCCGCAGGAAGCTGCTGGTCGCTCACCAGCGTGTTTTTCTCAAGTAGTTCGAAGCCTGCAGCGGCAAGGAAGGTCGCCCACTCTGGCCCGGGCGTGTCTGCGTTGGCGAGTTGCCGGAGCCGTGATTCCAGCCCGTCATACCGTGTGGGCAGCACGCGGGGCGGCCCATCCATCTCCATGATCGCCAGCACTCCATCCGGGCGGATCACTTCTGACAACGCTTTGAACGATTCGACCGGGTTGTCGAATTCGTGGGCTACGGATGAAGCCCACGCCAGGTCGATGGAACCCGCTTCCAGGCCCATTGCCAACACGGGGCGAGTGATGGGCCGGATGTGTTCGCCCGCAACCCGAGCTGCTACCTGCTGTGTCATCGCAGGATTTGCGTCAAGAGCAATGACTTCCGCCTGTGGGTAGCGAGCGGACAACCGGAATGTTGCCGCGCCGGTGCCGGCGCCAACGTCCATGATGCGACGCACACGGTCGTGGTGGATGTGGCTGGCAACTGCGTCCAAGGCCTCGTCGAGTAGCCGCTCGTGAATGTGCGAGTCCAACTCGAGAAGTCTGCTGAGTAGCGTGGGTTTCCCGTGCGAGTGCCGATGGGTGGGTGGAATCTGACCGTTGAATGTGGGCATAGCTTGAGCGTAGACACTGCATGCTTATAAGGCATAGCATCTTGCTTATGAAGCAAGAATTGGATGTTGATCGACTCGTGCGCCAACGAATCCGAGCGTTGCGTATTGCTCGAGGGTGGTCGCTTGATACCTTGGCGGCGCGTGCCTACCTTAGCCCGTCGAACCTCAGCCGTATCGAAACTGGCGCTCGGCGCATCGCGTTGGATCAGCTTGTTCCGATTGCCCGTGCTCTTGATACGACAATCGACCAGCTTACTGAGTCACCAGACAATGAGGACGTCGTCATCCGCCCACACCGAGATGAGCGCCGTGGGATGACCACGTGGACGCTTGCGAGCTCCCGCACGCCCGGCGGGCTTACCGTTGCGAAGATGCGGATCGCGACTCCACCCCCACCGCTTGAAGAGGCCGGGGTCCACCCCGGACGAGACTGGTTCACTGTTCTCAGCGGCACCGCAGCTCTACGTCTCGGTGAACGGATCGTCGTCGTCGAACAAGGTAACGCGGCCGAGTTCTCCACAATGGTTCCTCACGCCATTGGAACTCACGGGCCTGGACCAGTGGAGATACTGACCATCCTTACTGCGGAAGGTCAGCATGCACACGGGTAGGCGTAAGGCTCTGTAATCCCTGAGCGATCCTTGAGGGTCGATGCCTGGTGGGTGCGTTTTAGTCGATGGGCTCGGCGCTGAGCGTCGCGGAGACGATGTCGCGGAGCCAAGCATGGGCGGGGTCGGAATCATGGCGGCGGTGCCAACTCAGCGTGATGGGGGCCGACTGGAGGGTGAACGGTAGTGGCCTGGCGATGAGGCCCGCGGGGAGTGAGTGGGTGAGCCGTTCTGGGACTACGGTAGCGCTCGTCGTCGTCGTCAAAATAGCCAGTGCTGCAGCGGTGGTGGGGACTATTGCGATGATTCGCCGAGTGAGACCGACCTCGGCGAGTCGGTCGTCAAGGGGTCCTCGGTCGCGGCCCCGTCGCGAGATCGCGATGTGTGGCACGGAGGTGATGGCGTCGGGTGTGGGCCTCTCGACGTCGAGGGCACTGTTTCGTGAGGTCACAAGCATCATTGGGTCGGAGGCGATGAGACGTACCCGCAGACTGGCAGAGGTGGGAGGTGCAGCGCCGATATCAAGGTCCACGAGACCTTGCGCGAGATCCTGGTCGTCGCTCGGGGCCTCTCCAAGCAACCGAAGCTGAACCTGCGGCGCCGCGCTCGTGATGGCCTGGACTACTCCTGACGCCACGGTTGGGGCAAGAGACTCGTGGCAGCGTACGACGAACGTGCGTTGCAACTGCGCGAGGTCGAGCGATCGGTGGGGTGAGAGGATCTGCTCGGCGCGGGCCACGAGGTCACGCACGTCGCTCTGCATCTCCAGCGCACGGGCCGTGGGGATCATCTGCCGCCCGCTGCGAACCAAGAGCTCGTCGCCGGTGGCTGTGCGGAGACGCGACAGGATACGGCTGACTGCTGGTGGAGTGAGGTGAAGCTGTACTGCGGCATTCTGGACGCTCCGCTGCTCCAGCAGTGCGTCCAAGCCGATAAGGAGATTTAAATCCACATGATTCAGAGTAATGTAATACCTTTCTAAAGTGCACTGGAGTCATGACTTCTCCCTGTGTAACGTCGTCCCCATCGACAAGAGAGGACGACACAGTGAGTGAATACAACGAACTGTTGAAGGCCGTGACAGTGATCGCCACCGAGGCCGGAGATCGGCTGCTGGATGTGTATGACGCGGACGCCCGCCCAAAGGACGCGCAGGCGATGCGCGAAGCGGCGGAGCGCAACGAGCGCGTCTCCAGCGATGGAACCCGCGAGGCGCTCTCTGCGCTACTCCCGGACGCTCGATTCGTCGGCGACGCCGAGGAGGCCTCGCCGCTTCCTGATGACGGAGACTGGTGGGTTATCGACGACGCTGAAGGCAGCGTCAACCATGTTCACGGCCTGCCCGAGTGGGGCGTAAGCATTGCGCTCGTCCGCGGCGGAGTCCCCGTTCTTGCGGTGTTCCGTCAGCCGGTGCCCGACCTGACTTACACTGCGGCTGTTGGTGCGGGGGCGTTCGTCAACGAACGTCCGCTGCAAGTGTCCAGCAAGCAGGGGCTTGAGATCGCGATCGTTGGGACCGGCCAGGCCGAGGCGAAGCAACGAGACACCTACAGCCTGATCGGATCCTCCATCACGACCATGCTGGACGCGGCCTTCCTTGTGCGCGCCACTGTGCCCTCCACATTCCCCATGCTGCTGGTTGCCGCGGGGAACATGGACGCGTTCTGGCAGTACGAACCCATTCTGCCCGGTGTGGCAGTCGGGTCACTCCTCATCTCCGAGGCCGGTGGGGTGGTTACCACCATCGACGGGAAACCCTGGACGCCGGGAAGCGATACGATCCTGGTTGGTGCCCCCGGTGTGCACCCCTTCGTCCGTGACGCGCTTGCGGCGACCGGGGTGACCATCCGATGAAGATCGTTGTTCTTGGTGCGTCAGGAGGCACCGGCCGCCAGCTGGTTACTCGTGCACTTGCGGATGGGCACAACGTGCGTGCTCTGGTTCGCAATCCCGATTCTGCCGACTTCGCCGCACATCCTCACCTTGAGATCGCGCGTGCGGACGTAAATGACGCGGCGAGTATCGCCGCTGCAATCGGCGCGGACGACGTGGTGGTCTCGGGTCTGGGAGTGCGCACCCGTGACCAGGTTGGCACGCTGAGCGCCGGGGCGAGAGCGGTCATCGCCGCCCACCCTGCCCGCATCGTCTGGTTAGGGGCGGCGGGCACCGGCGAGTCCGCCTCCAAGGTCGGCGGCGCTACCGCCTGGCTGCTACGGAGGATGTTTGGTCCAGAGTACGACGACAAAGTGGCTGCAGAGAGAGCCGTGCTGGCCGTAGGAGGGAGCGTCGTGCACTCGGGACCGTTGAACGACAAGTCTGACGACCCCGGCATCACCGTGGCACCGCTTGCTGCGGCGCGGAAGCGTTTCTTCCCTCGGGGTGCCTCACGAGCCTCCATCGCGCGCCTGATGATTGGGCTCGCGACAGAATCTTCAGAATCCTCCGCCGATCTCACGGGAGTCTTTCTCGTTCAGTGATTAGCATCGCGCCGCGAACCGCTCGCGCCTCACACCCTGCTCATGTGGAACGTGTTCGGAAAGCGGCAGTATGTGGCATATCACCGGCAGCTGCTTCCGGGGGAGCCGGTGACTGCGACGAAATGAAGCCGGCGGCGCAGAGTCTCATCTGATTCGGGAAGCTCAAACGGGTTTGCGACTGAAGCGAATCTCTGACCTGGGGGCCACGGTAACCCGACGATCCTGCGCGTAGCGGGCCATCTGCTCCGCCTCGGGAACCTCGCCATCGACTGTACCGCCACTGAGAACGAAGCGCTGCGCGAACACGGTAACGGTTGACGAGATGCGATGATGGGTGCATGACGTCCGTATTGACGATGAAATTGCTGGAGCTCACTGGACAGGTTCCGGGGTCGCCGCCGGGAATTGTCCCGTTTATTGATGGACGTTCTCTCATCGATCTCCTGGCAGAGTTCAAATCTCGCAAGGGCTGGAACCCGGCAGTTGATCATGGTGGCCTCGTCCCCGAGTACTTCAACTATGGTGACCTCTCGCTTCACTATCTTGGGAGGTCCCTGAATCAGTGGCCCCGTCCGGGCGTGGCATGGTTACTTGGCTGCAGTTGCGGCGAAGTGGGATGTGACCCCTTCGAAGCACAAATCGATGTCGACGACGACCATGTCACCTGGAGTAGCTTCACACGGGACCTGAGTTCTGTCAGCAAATACACAGGCTTCGGGCCCTTCGTCTTTGACCGTGCCCAGTACGAAGCTGCGGTGCGCGCTGTCGTCGAAGAGGTCGCGCAGCAAGGTCCA
>JBDIAV010000135.1:0-6393 GCA_039812645.1 Actinomycetaceae bacterium | reverse complement strand
GGGCTTACCGCCTTTATTGGCAGTATCGCCGCTGTGATAGCCGCTACGCTTAGAAGACCAGCATCCACTGGTCCCAGAACCAGACCACGGCAAATATGACGAGCACCGCGTACACCGCCGCGATGATGTACCAACGCCCCTTAACGAGAGTGCGGCGCAGTCCCGCCGGGCACGGGAAATGTCCTGCTTGAGCTGATCGCGCCAGTACGTTGACGATCAGCGGGATGCTCACCGTCCAGGTGAGCAGGCAGTAGGGGCACAACGAGCGTTCTACCGTGAACGATGTCCACTGGAACCACATAATCCACGCTGTCGCACCCACCATTGCCAGGTCGACGACGACCCACAGCCACCGTCCGAATCGTCCCCCCGATGCCAGTACCAGCCCTAGTGCCGTAATTCCTGCGAAGAAGGCGAGGCCAAAGACAGCGTTCGACACCCCAAAAAATACCGCGTTCACCGGCGAGTTGAGGAACTTTCCGCAGCCGATAAGCGGGTTGATATCGCAGGAGAGAGCAGCGAGGGGATCATTCAACAACTGTTTCTCGGCCTGAATGAGCGAGACCGAGGCAAAGATGCCGAGCAGTCCCGCGATTACCATCACCAGGGACAGCTCCCGTGGCGCCCCACCAGCCAGCTGCTGCTCACTTGGCACGGCGTTTCGCTGGTCTTCTATCCGTCGGAGGTACTCGTTCAACTCCGAGTCGCTCAGCTGTTCAAGATTCAACTTATCCTTGGCCACAGCCACCTCCAATTTGCTTTGATATTGCCGTGTGCCTATCCCGACCCACAACGGTTACTCACCTAAAAACACACGTGGTGCCCCGACCGTTCTCGGGGCACCACGCATTCTAGACCGCCATTCCTGGGAATTCGCCGCAACCTCGACGAACACTCCAGATACTGCCCAATTTAGATCCTGGCCGGATTGGCAACATAACCTTCGACAAATGCCGCCGTATCCTCCCAGCCGCTCACCGGACGGGTCGCGATACCGAGCCGCTTGACTGGATAATCATTGCCGCCCTCGTCCAGACGATCACCCACAAACAGCATGTCCGCAATAGCGATGCCCGTCTCCCGAGAGAGTTCGGCGATTCCGTACGCTTTGTCCACGCCCTTTCGGGTGATATCGAGGGAGGTGGATCCACCAGATCGGACCTCCAGGCCAGGAAGCAGAGGGGCGACGACGGCGCGCAGCCGCTCCTTCTTCGTCCCCTCCGGATCCCATGCCTTCTTCGCCTCGAGCGGTGCCTGCTGGCCAAGCGCGGAGAAGGTGATCTGGGAGCCGCGATCCTCTAGAATCGGACCCCAGGTCTCTTCTTCCCACAAGCCAAGACGGCGTGCCTCAGCCTCCACCACACGCTGCGCTTGCGCGCTCTCCTCCTGCGAGAGGTCACGTGCGTATAGATCCAGCCACTGTCCCTCGCGATAGACGGTATACCGGGTTCCACAGGTGGGCATCAAATGAAGGCGAGCCAGTTCGTCGTCGTTGGCATTCAAGTTTGCAAGAAGCTGGCTCTCAAACTGGGCAAACTGTCCACCGGAAATGACACAGACTTCCGCAATACTCAGAAGGCCACGTAGTGCCGTCGCCATACGCGCAGGTAGCGGGGACTTAGAAGGAGCGAGGGTATCGTCAAGGTCGAAGGCAACGAGACGGTATCCGCGGCCGTCCGCGGTCTCAGCAACGGTTATGTCCGTCATATCGGTACCGTGCCTCACGATGCCTGTGAGGAAGCGCTGCCGGGATCATCCGGCGACGCCTTGCGTACCAGGTATTCCAGGACAATCCGCGTGATTCCCAGGAGGAAAAGGATGAGTACAGCGCTGAGGCCCAGATCCAAGAAAGCGTAGATAATCATCAACGCGCCGTTACCCCACGCAAGTGCCTGGATGAAACTCACCAGGGAAGCCGCGGCGTAAACACCCGCCAAAATCAGCGCGAAGATCATGACGAGCCGGGCAATCTTCGGACCAAGAGCTACCGAGAAGTCAGTCGAAAAGAAGGCGGCGAGCCCTCCCTGTTCACGCTGCGGAGGCTGATATCCGTACGCTTGCTGACCGAACGGAGCCTGGCCATAAGGCTGTCCGTAGGGTGCCTGGCCATACGCATTTGGGGCGAATTGCTGGCCAGCTGGAGCCGCAGAAAAAGCGGACGGAGCAGAAGACTGATTCTGGAAGCCTTGCTGAAACTGCTGCTCGGGAGTCGCCGGTTGCGCAGGCTGCGACGGCTGAGGCCGGTTGGGCTGCTCCGGATCCGGAGTGGTGGGCTGAGTCATGGCATTCCTTTCCTTTTACGGCGGCACAACACACGCCGCCGTAGTGACTACCCTGTCATTCTTCCCATGAATAGCCCCTCTATGCCAACTTATTGACCTGTTTGGCGTCTCATTGTCACGGGGAAGAATCCGCGGCCACGTTCCCTTTCTCTGATTTCGCACTACACTGGAGTGACTGAATTTTGTGACTTTTGTAGGAGAGTTCATCGTGCCCACACCCCACATTTCTGCGCAACCCGGAGATTTCGCCCCCGCCGTCATCATGCCCGGCGACCCCAAGCGCGCGGCCCGCATGGCAGCAGAACTCATGCCAGATGCCCGCCTTGTTACCGATGTTCGCAATATCTGCGGCTACACCGGAACCTACGAGGGTAAGCCACTTTCCGTCATGGCCTCCGGCATGGGTCAACCCTCGGCCTCAATCTATGCGACCGAGCTGTTCTCTTTCTACGGAGTGGAGCGCATCATTCGTGTGGGCACCGCCGGTGGCCTATCCTCCAAGGTAAAGATGGGCGACGTCGTCATTGCCATTGGCGCACACACCGATTCAGTTATTAATACCACCCTGTGCCCCGGAATTCAGTTCTCTGCAACGGCGTCATGGAATCTTCTCAAGGCCGCCGTTGACGCCGCTGGTGACGACGCCGACGTCAAGGTCGCCCCCGTCGTCTCCCGCGATCGTTTTTACGGCACCTCGATGGACCAGAACAAGCGTTTGGCCGAACTTGGAACGCTCGGCGTTGAGATGGAGGCCGCCGCACTATATGGCATTGCCGCTGATCTCGACAAAGAGGCCCTTGCTGTGCTCACCATCTCCGACCACCTCTTCGACGAGTCTCAGGACATGAGCTCTGAGGAACGTGAGACCCATTTCCAGAAGGCTTTGCGGATCGCCGTTGCCGCGGCCCTTTCCTGATTCTCATGGCACTTAGCACGTCCAGCGAAGACTACCTCCGCGCTATCTGGAAGCTCGGCGAGTGGCAGGACAAGCCCGTCTCGTCAGGGCAGCTCGCCAAGACCCTCGGCCTCTCGCCCTCGACCGTCTCCGAAGGTGTGTCCAAGCTCGTCGCCAAGGGATTGGTGCGGCATGCGCCGTACGGTGCCATCTCGCTCACCGCGGACGGGCAGCTACAGGCGGCGCGCATGGTACGAATCCATCGTCTCCTCGAAACCGGGTTAGTTGAACTCTTCGGCTACTCGTGGGACGAGGTACACGATGAGGCCGAACATCTGGAACACGCGGTTTCGGATAAATTTATCGAACGACTCGATCGCACATTGGGGCATCCCGAACGTGATCCCCACGGAGACGTGATCCCGGCCGCGGACGGTTCCTACCCGGTCGAGGACGAGCATCTGCATTCACTGATCGACGTCCATCCTGGAACCAACGTTCGTATTGACCGAGTATCCGATCAGGACTCCGAGGTGCTTATTTACCTGGAATCGGTGGGGCTCGTTCCCGGCGTCGACATCACGGTTCTCGATGTCCGCCGCGCGGTCGGGCTGCTTAGCCTCCAGCTTGATGGCCAGGTTCTGGATATCTCTCTGGCCGCCGCGCGGGCCGTTATTGTCCGTCCCGATGCGTCACAGATCGAGGGTTCCAAGAGCTCCTCTGACGCAAGCGAGTAACTGGTGAGTAGCGAATAATTGGGCGGTGGCGTCGTCGTCGAAAGAAGAGCGACGACGACGCCACTCTCCCCCCGTTACGGCCCAGATCTCACCTGGGGTCCACATGAGTTCCACCATGCTGTATCAACATAAATAGTTGGCCAGTTTGCGTCCGTTTCAGCTGCGATAAGTTCTTCCAATGCGTCATGTTTCATAGAGCTATAGGACCACGGACCTCCGACAGGATTTAGCTCACTTAAGCCCATCCAGATTCTGGAACCCTTCATCAAGCAACCCACTTACCTGTAGTGTAACCGTCTAAGACAACTAAGATCACAAGACGAGAGACTTGGACACTTGACCACATTCGTGGTTTGCTTGCTCTAGTTCATCTAGAGCAGCCGAGAGACGTGGCTCGTCGACGCTGCAGCAACCCGGAGCGCCGGGTGCTTCCGCCACGATCGATGGAGGGATTCTTGTGATAGAACTACAAAACGTCAGCAAGGTGTACCCACGCCGCGGTGAGGAGCCGATCGTCGCTCTCGACGGCATTTCTCTCACCATTCCCTCGGGGGAAATTCATGGAATCGTGGGCGAATCCGGCGCCGGTAAGTCCACTCTCATCCGCTGTCTCACCGCGTTAGAGCATCCGTCCTCAGGCGCGATCCTTGTGGATGGGCAGAATCTTGCGGCGCTCTCTGCTAAGGAGCTGCGCGAAGCGCGCCGTACTATCGGCATGGTCTTCCAGGGCGCTAATCTTCTCGACCAGCGGACCGCTGCGGGAAACATCGCTTACCCACTTCGGCTCTCGGGCATGGGAAAGGTCGAAACCCGTGAACGAGTATCCGAGATGCTCACCCTCGTGGGTATTGGCGATCGTTCCTCGTCCTTCCCCTCCCAGTTGTCTGGTGGGCAACGTCAGCGCGTAGGTATTGCACGGGCAATGGCCGATGGCCCGTCCGTTCTTCTCTGCGATGAGCCCACCTCGGCTCTCGATTCGGAAACTACCGAGCAAATCCTCACCCTGCTGCGCAATGTGCGCGATACCTATGGTGTCACCGTTCTCATCATCACCCATGAGATGGACGTGGTGCGTAAGGTGTGCGACTCGGTAACCCTGTTGGATCATGGCCGTATCGTTGCGACCGGACCGGTGGCCGACGTCGTCACCGATGTAGATTCACCACTGGCCCGAATGATCGTCCCGGCCCCAGATTTCAGTCCCCTCAACCGTGACGGCAGCATCGTTGATGTCTCCTTCACCTCTCACCCCGGCGAGCCCACCGGTTCGCGGGTGATGAGCCTAGCAGCAGAGTATGGCGCCGATATCGGCGCTGGCACTTTTGAGACTCTTGGTTCGGTACAGATAGCGCGGCTCGCGCTCACCATCGATCCTCGTAAGTCCAGCGAGTTGGTTGCGGGCCTGAAAAAGATTGGCGCAAGCGCGGAGGTACGAGCAGCATGACGAATCTTTCTTTCGCCGTCGGTAGTCTGGCCCCCATGGCAGATGACCGCACCTGGCTTAACAACCCGGTCATCCAACAACAGCTATGGTCGGCAACCTCCGAGACCCTCCTGATGACCTTCTGGGCGACGCTCTTTGCCGGTATCTTCGGACTGATCGTCGGAGTGGTCCTTACGGCCACCCGCAAAGACGGCATCCTCCCCAACAAGGCCGTCAACTCCACCCTTGGTTTTATCGTCAACGTGGGCCGAGCGGTTCCCTTCATCATTCTCATGGTGCTGCTCATCAACATCACCCGCATGATCGTTGGGCAGGCGAACGGCTGGCAGGGTGCCATGGTGCCCCTAGCGCTCTCCGCTATCCCCTATTTCGCTCGTATGGTCGAATCGAACCTCACCAATGTGGAGCAGGGAAAGATCGAGGCTGCGCAAATGATGGGCGCTTCGCGTTACCAAATCCTCAAAGACGTCATCGTGCGCGAGGCGGTACCGTCCCTCGTCCAATCCACCACCATTCTTGCCATCACGATCATCGGCTACACCGCGATGGCGGGAGCCGTTGGCGGCGGCGGACTCGGTGCCTTAGCCATTAATCAGGGCTACTACCGCACGCAGATTGATGTGCTGGTCATTATCGTCATCGTCATCATTGCCATTGTGAGCATTGTTCAGTTTGTTGGCGACAGAATCAGTCACGCCGTCGATCATCGCTAAACTGCCGATCATCGCTGACGCACAGCCAATCCGGCTCACTTCCAGTACTCACTTCCTCACACGAAGCGAGTCCCTTTATCCACGCGCGAACCAGTTCTTCATGCTGGCATTGCGTTAATCAACTCTTCGGAGAAGCCACCCCTGCCCAAGCAAAGGACACCAACATGAAACGCTTCCGCTCGTTGGCGGCTCTCGCCGCAATCTCCGCCCTCGCATTGTCAGCCTGTGGCAATTCTGACTCAGGTTCCGACGCCTCCGCCGATCCGTCAGCGGCTGGTTCTGGCGGCGTCACCAAGATCGTTGTGGGTGCCAGCCCGGTACC
>JBDIAV010000134.1:0-6463 GCA_039812645.1 Actinomycetaceae bacterium | reverse complement strand
ATTGTTGGGTTGTTGGATTAACGGTCGTTCGCGACGATTCACACCTTGGGTGGAAGGTACAAGACCTTGGGTGGTGGGTATAAGGCGCTCGGTGGACGGTATAAGAAATGTGAACAACGTGGGGCTGTATCAAAAGTCGGATTCCGTCAGAGGACCGGGTCCTGCCGATTTCTTGCACACCATCTACCAGCCGGGATACAACTGACAAACTTCCCGAGAAATGAGAAGAGGGCTGTATCAGTCGGTCAAAAGACCTTCTGATACAGCCCCAGGGCAATGAAATATTCCGAATGCTCTTGCGAGCTGTCTACTATCTCAGCTACGGGCCAGTGACAACCCAGCCTGCCTGCGGGCCGTGGCCACCACGTTGGCCAGCAGCATCGCACGCGTCATCGGGCCGACTCCCCCGGGGTTCGGGGAAATCCAGCCGGCGACCTCACGAACGGCAGGGTCAATATCGCCGGCGATGCGGTAACGCCCGGCGACCTCGTCGTAAACGCGCGAGACGCCAACGTCGAGCACGACGGCACCTGGCTTTACCCAATCCGGCTTAACCATGTGGGTGACTCCAGTTGCGGCGATGACAACATCAGCCTGGCGCACCTTCTCCGCGACATCCCGGGTGCCGGTGTGGCAGAGCGTGACGGTGGCATTGATGGCGCGGCGGGTCAGCAACAAACCGATGGAGCGGCCCACGGTGACGCCGCGGCCAAGGACGCAGATGTCCTTGCCCCGCAGGTCAACGCCATGGCGTTCCACCAGTTCGATGATTCCGGCGGGCGTGCACGGCAGCGGGGAGGTGATCTCCTCGTTGACACGCAGCACCAGGCGCCCCAGATTCGTCGGGTGGAGGCCGTCAGCATCCTTCTCTGGATCAATGAGTTCCAGCAGATCGTTGACGGGCATGCCCTTGGGAAGTGGGAGCTGCACGATGTAGCCGGTACAGGCCGGATCAGCGTTGAGACGCTCGATAGCAGCACGGATGTCCGCCTCGCTGGCGTCGGCGGGAAGGTCCTCACGAATGGAGGCAATTCCTACCTCGGCGCAGTCACGATGCTTGCCGCCCACGTAAGAAACAGAACCGGGATCCTCGCCCACAAGAACCGTACCCAGACCAGGAACGATACCGTGCTTCGCTAGTTCGGCAACCTGTTCGGCGAGCTCAGCCTTGATGGCTGCGGCAGTCGCCTTGCCGTCAAGAATCTGAGCGGTCATTCTGCGGCGCCCGTCTGGTTAAGGCCCTCGTACAGCGGGAAATCGTCCGTGAGCTTCTTGACGCGGGCACTCAGGGCATCCACATCGGCAGCCGGACCAGCTGCGAGCGCGGTGGCCATAATCTCGGCCACCGCGGTGAACTCGGCAGCGCCGAAGCCGCGGGTGGCGAGAGCCGGGGTGCCAACGCGCAGACCGGAGGTGACGCGTGCCGGACGCGGATCCCACGGAACCGCGTTGCGGTTAACCGTAATACCCACGGAATGCAGCAGGTCCTCGGCCTCCTGGCCATCCATCGGCGAGTTGCGCAGGTCGACAAGCACCAGGTGAACGTCGGTGCCACCGGTAACGAGCGAGATGCCCGCTTCCTTAACATCCGGAGCAGAGAGGCGCTCGGCGATGATCTGGGCGCCCTCGATGGTGCGGCGCTGGCGATCCTTGAAGGCATCGCTTGCGGCCACCTTGAGTGCCACAGCCTTGGCGGCGATGACGTGCATGAGCGGGCCACCCTGCTGGCCGGGGAACACGGCGGAGTTCAGCTTGCGACCAAACTCTTCGGCGTTGTTCGAAAGCAACATGCCTGAGCGGGGACCACCCAGGGTCTTGTGAATGGTGGTGGAAGTGACGTCCGAGAACGGCACCGGGTTCGGATGCAGACCCGCGGCAACAAGACCGGCGAAGTGAGCCATGTCCGTCCACAGGTAGGCGCCCACCTCGTCTGCAATCTCGCGGAACGCTGCGAAGTCAAGATGACGCGGGTAAGCGGACCAACCGGCGATGATCATCTTCGGGCGGGTCTCAAGCGCCTTCTCGCGCACAATATCCATGTTGATACGGAAGTTCTCCGGATCGAGGCCGTAGGCCACCATGTTGTAGTTCTTGCCGGAGAAGTTGATCTTCATTCCGTGCGTGAGGTGGCCACCGTGGGCCAGCTCCAAGCCCATGACGGTGTCACCGGGCTTAACGAGTGCGTGGTAGACGGCGGCGTTAGCCTGCGCGCCCGAATGTGGCTGGACATTGGCGTAGTCCGCTCCGAAGAGCGACTTGGCGCGCTCAATGGCGAGCGTCTCGACCTTGTCCACTTCTTCGCAACCACCGTAGTAGCGACGCCCAGGATAACCCTCAGCGTACTTGTTGGTCAGCACCGAGCCCTGGGCCTCGAGCACCGCGCGCGGCACGATGTTCTCCGACGCGATCATCTCCAGGTAGTCGCGCTGGCGCACCAGCTCCGAGTCGAGTACCGCCGCGACCTCTGGATCGAGTTCGGCGATGTGCTGATTGAGTTCCGACATGTATCCTCCTGCGAATGGCGAATACCGGCCCAGGCGGGCGGCCGGCTGTCGCGAATCGTTGCGCCGCTCCCCGATGGTGACCATCTGCGCCAGTTGCGGCTGTTATAGGTTATCGGAGGGTTGGGTAGAGGCGGAGGGTGATCCGAGTGGCGGGACGATAGGCCCGGTGACATTTCTCCTTCGCTTCCTTCGTGGGGGCAGCGTTAGTTCGCGCCTTTATTGGCAGCACTATGCAACGCCGTACTCCCAGATAAAAGACTCCATGCTCCAATCCGGAAGAGAAACAGTGCCTCAGGCCGTTCCAAACATCACCTTGCGTCCGTCCGGGTCGGCAACCGTCACAACAACATCGTCAATAGCCTCCGGTTCAATACCCAATTCTCCCAACCGAGCCACAAAGTCTTCGTAATCGTCGATGTGAAAGTAGAGATGGGTGAGGTTAGAGCCAGCTAACGGAGGAGAGGCATATTCGGCAAAGGCTGCTGCGTCATGAATTGCCACTTGGACGCCATCGCGATCCAAACGCCAGTATGTGTAGCCACCTGCGTCCACTTCTTCTAATGGAAACTCCGCAATCTCACGGTAGAAGGAGACAATCGCCGACGGGTTATCACTTGTGAGAAAAATTCCGCGGAATGTTGTGGCCATGGTGAATCCTTACTTCTTACCAGATACATTTGACCGGAGATAACCTCCGGCTGTTCCAAACATCGTTACAGTTCAGGCATCCCAATGACTAGAGCCGAAATCAATCTCATGCCATCTCTCGCGCAGCTTCTCGCCCCCGTAGCCAATTTCGATAGTGGCGGAGCGCCCGATGTTCGCGCAGTTGATCGATACCGAGGGCCAGCTTCGGGTTGATACCCGGTCGCGTTCCTACCCCGCGCCCCAGCCTCCGCAGTTGGTAACGCACGCGCGACATTGCCGCGGCTGAAGCAATGGACTTGTCCTCGATCTTCACTGGGGCGAGAGTGACCTTTGCTTCGTTACTGGTGCGCCACTTGTTGGGAAGTTCAGGATCCACCGCAAGCGCAGTTCCCATTCCCACAACGTCGACGCCGCTCGCCACCACCTCTTCCGCCACTGGACGGCGGGTGATCCCGCCCGTCAGCATGAGAGGCAGCGGGCTCGTTGCCGCGAGCTCTCGCGCGAGCTCTAGGAAATATGCCTCGCGGGCGAGAGTGTGGGCATCGGCAGCGCGATCAGACTCCACAGCACGGCCGGACATTGCCGGGCTTTCATAGCTTCCGCCTGAGAGTTCGACGAGATCCACGCCAAGCGGCGCGAGCATATCGATAACTCGGCGGGCGTCGTCGGCATCGAAACCTCCGCGCTGGAAGTCTGCGGAGTTGAGCTTGACGGCCACAGTAAAACCCGGGCGCACGGCGGCCCTGACCGCCCGCACGATGTCGAGTAAGAGACGAGCGCGATTTTCCAGGGGACCACCCCACCGGTCCCCACGCTGGTTTGCAAGTGGGGAAAGGAACTGTGAGAGCAGATAGCCGTGTGCCGCATGAATCTCGACTCCATCAAAACCAGCTTCCTCGGCACGGCGCGCAGTGACCGCAAAACGCTCAATAGTCTCGGCAATCTGCACCTCAGTCATCGCGGTAGGTTCGGCGAGCATCCGGCTCGCCTTGCCTGCCCGCACCTTGACGGCCGACGGCCCCCACGCGACGCCCGGCATTGCAGCCTTCACCTGCCGCCCGGGATGGTTGATCTGCATCCATACCTTCGCCCCACCGCTTTTCGCCGCGCGAGCCCACTCACGGAACGGTTCGAGGGGCGTTCTGACATCAAGCACCACTCCGGCCGGGCCTGTCATCGCCTCGGCGTGCACCATAACGTTTCCGGTGACAAGGAGGCCCGCTCCCCCGTTACTCCACGTCCGATAGAGGGTGAAAAGTCGCTCACCGGGCAGCTGACCATCCTCAGCCATGTTCTCTTCCATCGTGGCCTTGGCAATGCGATTGGGGATCTCAGCTCCCCCAGCAAGGACAAGAGGTTCATACAGGGAAGCGTTCATTGGTGCTCCATCCATTCGAATATCACGGTTCTCTAGTGCCCAGCGCGACGCCAGTCTTGCCACACCACACACGCAATGTTTACACTGCTTACATTGGAACGATAACGAAGGATGTGTTCAGTGTCAACATCGGTGCGATCTAACTATCACCACGGCGACCTCCGTTCGGCGCTCCTCGACGCCGCCATGGAGATGGTGGAAGCAGGCGAACAATTCTCCCTGCGGGCCGTCGCCCGCCGGGCCGACGTCTCCCAAACAGCCCCATACCGCCACTTCGCCGATCGCGAGGCACTCGAATCGGCCCTCGCCGTCCGCGGTTTCCAGGAACTTGGAAGTCAACTCTCTCTCGATGGAAGACCGGCTACTTCAGAAGAAGCATTGGTGGAGTTCGGCGTCGTCTACGTCAACTTCGCGCTCACACACCCCGGGCTCTTCAAGCTCATGTTCGGGCAAGAATGCGACCGCGAGAACGACGAACGCGTGCTCGCCTCCACGCACCTGCACGCACTACTCGCCGACTCGCTGCGCGGAATCTTCCCACACGCCGACCACGACAACCTCGCCACGGCACTGTGGGCTCTCGTCCACGGTCTCGCCTTCCTCCACCTCGACGGAAAGCTTCCCTCTCATTCCGACGACGACGTCGCGGCGCGCGTGCGAGCCTCGTTCGCCGCGTTGCGTACCAGTTTTGCAGGTGGTGTGAAATGACCACACGGATATTGCACGTCGTGACGAACGTCGCCCACTACGAGAACCCGGAGCATCCCACTGGCCTGTGGTTGTCCGAACTCACCCACGCCTGGCATGTTTTCGAGGAACACGGTTTTGAGCAGACGATCGTCAGCCCCGCAGGTGGACTTGCTCCGCTGGAGCCTCGTTCCTTGAAGTTTCCCAACATCGACAGCAGCGCACGTGAATGGCTGGCATCCCCCGCAAAGATGGCGCTGCTGGCGCATACCGCAAACCCGAACAGAATTGACCCCGGCGATTTCGATGCCATCTACTTCACGGGCGGCCATGCCGTCATGTACGATTTCTCTTCCAGCACCGCTCTTCAACAAATCACTCGAGAGATTTTTGAGCGAGGTGGCGTGGTGTCCTCCGTCTGCCACGGATACTGCGGTCTGCTCAACGTGCAGCTATCCGACGGCTCATATCTCATCGCAGGACGCGAAATGACCGGCTTTTCCTGGCGCGAGGAAAAGCTCGCGGGAGTCGACACATTCGTTCCCTACAACGCGGAGAACGAAGCGCGGCAACGCGGCGCCCACTACAAAAAGGCAATACTTCCGTTCGTTTCCTACACGGTCACCGATGGCAATCTCATCACCGGCCAGAACCCCGGATCGGCAAAGGCAACGGCCCGCAAGGTTGCTGCGCGCCTCATCCAGCTGAAACCTTGAGGGTCGGCTCATGCCTCGCATACGGACGAGCCTCGGTGCTGGAGCCAGAACAACTGAAGAGCGCTTCGCCGTCGTCGTCGCTCGTGATGCCAATGCCTGTCAGTGACCACCAACCCACTTGGGGCTGGTCAACAGCTCCTGCAACTCGTTGACCAGCCGGGAGACGTGAAATCCGTCTGCGGCGGCGTGGTGCACCTGAATCGCGAGCGGCATGAGAGTGCGGCCCTCGCGCTCGACGTAACGGCCGATGGTAAAAATCGGCGCAAGGCTGCGCCACGCATCCCGATGGTTGAGGTTGAAACCTGCAAACGACGTCCATGGCAGGCTGGACAGGAAAAAGATGTTGCTCGGCTCGTCGCCCTGCGGGAACAACTCCGTGGCGGCGGAATACTCCGCAAGGATCGGCGCGGCGGCGGCGTGGAAGATGCCGAAGTCGGGATCGTACGGCGCCCAGACGCAGGAGAAGGTCTCGCGCTCCTTGTTGAACACAGTGAACGACGGATCGATCTCGTCCCACACGGCGGGCTGCC
>JBDIAV010000133.1:0-6519 GCA_039812645.1 Actinomycetaceae bacterium | reverse complement strand
CGTAAGAATTCACGAGAGGCTGGAAACCCGTAGATGAACGCGAACGAACGCCGAGTCTCCTTCACCCCCGGGAAAATCTCCATCACCGAGGAGATGAATATTCCGTGGGTCTTCCGCAATGTGGCTCGCGACAAGCCCGAGCATGTGGTGATTGAACGAAAGTCGTCGATCAATACCTGGGTACCGGTGCAATGGCGCCAGTTTGAGGCCGAGTACCGCGCCGTGGCGCGCGGGCTTATCGCGTTGGGAGTGCAGCCGAACGATCACGTCGCAATCATGTGCCACACTCGCTACGAGTTCACGCTGTTTGATATGGCGATTTGGTCCGTTGGGGCGCAGGGAATTCCGATCTACGAAACGGATTCCACGGAGCAGGCGAAGTGGATTATCGAGGATTCACGCATTCGTTTTGCTATCGCCGAGACCGCCCAGATGGGCTCAATTCTCGCCCCGATTCACCACGAGTTTGACTTCTTCGAGCAGGTTTTCATCATCGAGGATGACGCCCAGGGCAAGATCTCAGCCATGGGTTCCGAGACGGATGACCCGGAGATTGACCGCCGCATCGACGCCATTCGCGCAGATGATCTCGCCACCATCATCTACACCTCGGGAACCACCGGCCGCCCCAAGGGCGCGAAGCTGTCGCATCGCAATCTGCTGTCGGTGGCGATCAATGGGCCGTTGGATGACCATCTGTCCAATATCGTCGGCGGCAAGCAGCGCACGTTGCTCTTCCTTCCGATGGCCCACGTTTTCGCCCGCTTCATCAATCTCGTTGCGCTGTATGCCGGCAACATCATCGGCTACTCCCCCGACACCCGCAACCTGGTGACGGACATGCAGACGTTTAAGCCCACCTACGTACTGGCCGTGCCGCGCGTTTTTGAGAAGATTTACAATGCCGCTGACGCGAAGGCAGGCCACGGCTTCAAACTCAAGCTGTTCCGCCACTTTGCGAAGGTCGCCATCGACTACTCGCGTGCCCTGGATACCGAAGAAGGTCCGTCCACCGCTCTCAAGGCTGAGCACGCGTTGGGTGATCGGCTCGTCTACCAGCAGCTTCGCGCCATTACCGGTGGCCAGCTGAAGAATGCCGTCTCCGGTGGTGCTCCGCTGGGCGAACGTCTCGGACACTTCTTCCGCGGCGTCGGCATCACCGTGTTCGAAGGCTATGGATTGACGGAATCCTCCGCCCCTACCTGCGTCAACTCCCCGGGGATGATCAAGATCGGTTCCGTAGGCCGCGCCTACCCGAGCTGCCGTGTGTCCACCGACGACGACGGCGAACTGCTCGTCAAGGGCGATCACGTCTTCCGCGGGTACCAGAACAATGACGAGGCCACTGCCGAGGCGTTCACCGAGGACGGTTGGCTGCGCACAGGCGACCTTGGCCACGTGGACGAGGACGGCTACGTCTGGGTCACCGGGCGCAAGAAGGAACTTATCGTGACCGCCGGCGGCAAGAATGTGGCACCCGCGATTTTGGAGGATCGCCTGCGTGGGCATCCGCTCGTGTCGCAGGTGGTCGTGGTGGGCGATCAGCGCCCGTTCATTGGCGCGCTGGTGACTCTGGATGCCGAGATGCTTCCCGCATGGTTGAAGAACCACGGCATGGAGCCGATGTCCGCGACGGATGCCGCGTCTGATCCGCAGGTGCTCGCCTCGATTGACCGTGGCGTCAAGCGTGCGAACGAAGCAGTCTCCCGCGCCGAGTCCATCCGCAAGTTCACCGTGCTTCCCATCGATTTCACGACGGCGAACGGTTATCTCACCCCGTCGATGAAGGTGCGGCGTAAGCTCGTGATCCGCGATTTCGCCGACACCGTTGATCGGCTATACCAGAAGTAGACGGGTGCGCTGGAGGTAGCTAGTTGCTCAGGAGCAAGAAGCGGGCCGTTCCAAAAGAGGACTTGTCGAAGTAACGTGAGACGGGGTGCTGGTCGAGTATTCGACCAGCACCCCGTTCGTTCTATGCACATTCAGTTAGGAATGATCGGTGGCGATCAGCGGAACGATGACCTCCGTGAACGTATCCTCCGGCTGAGTTCCGAGAATCCGGGTCCAGCGTCCGGTCTCCTTAGTTCGAATAAATAGTTCGACGACGACGCCCCGCGTTTCCTGTTCGTCGATCCATGCGAGGATGTTTCGCAGGGACTCGCCCGATCCAACAAGATAATCGTCGACAAACCAGGAGGCAAGTGGGCCGATAGCTAATGGCTCATCAACTAATAGATCACGCGGCGGTGTCCAGAGACGGACGCGGTACTCCGGCGGCACACCGGTTTCGTCGTGGTCCAGTTCCACCCGATGCATGTTCATCGATGATCGCCCCGCTTACTCAGTGCTTCCGCCTTGATCTGAACATCACGCGGATGTGACGCGTAAGGATGTTAACGAGTCAGCCCTGCGGTCAGTCATGCTCGTGGGAGTTTAATCCTGCTCCTGCAGGTTCGCGGCGATTTCCTCGTGGTGCTGGATCACCTCGGCCACGATGAACTTGAGAAACTTTTCAGCAAACACCGGGTCCAGGCCAGACTGGACAGCGAGCTCGCGCAGACGCGCAATCTGGCGCTCTTCACGCAACGGATCCGACGCCGGCAAGTCACGCTCGGCCTTGAGAACTCCCACCTGTTGAGTGCAACGGAATCGCTCAGCCAGGATGTGCACCAAGGCCGCATCAAGGTTGTCGATCGTACGCCGGTAGGAATCAAGTTCGGCGGGAATCTCTGCCATGTCAATCCTCTCGCTGGGCTATCGAGGGCGCACCAATAGGTTGTGATCCATCGGCGCAACCGCTTGTTCAGGTTAACTTACGAAGCACGCTGTTGTGTTCGCTGTCTCACTCGGCGCGGAGCTTCCGTCCGAGAGATTCTCTCATACGGTCCCTTTTCTGTCTCTCCGCCTTGCGGACAGGTAACAGATCTTCGGACAGGCAACGGATACAGCGCCCTTCGTTGGGGTCGACTATCCAACAATCCGTCACCTCTTTCACAACACGAGAGGCACGCACAGTTTAGACGCAAGAAGCAGGCACCGCCCCACTTCGCCATCGGAATCTCTTAGGCAGACTTCCCGCTCGCCATCCGCTGGCCACGCAGCAACAACTTCGGCTCGGCCTCTCCGCGCACGGCGGCGTCGTCGAATACTACTTCCTCAACGTCCGTACGCGACGGCAGCTCGAACATCTGCTCGCGCAGCAACGACTCCAGAATTGAGCGCAATCCGCGTGCGCCGGTCCCGCGGCTCATGGCCTCGGACGCGATCTCGCGCAGGGCCTCGTCCGTAAACGTCAACCGAACGCCGTCCAACTCAAACATGCGCTGGTACTGCTTGACGAGGGCGTTGCGCGGCTCGGTGAGGATCCGAACGAGATCCTCCACGGTCAGAGCCTTGACGTTTGCGATCACCGGCAGGCGCCCGACCAGCTCCGGTATCAAACCGAACTTGTGCAGATCATCGGGAGTCACTTCGGCCATCAGGTTCGCAGAAGAATCTGCGGAATTGAGCGGCGCCCCGAAACCAATTCCGCGGCGTCCGGCCCGCGAGGAGACGATGTCCTCGATGCCCGCAAACGCGCCCGCGCAGATGAACAAAATGTTGGAGGTGTCCAGCTGAAGGAACTCCTGCTGCGGATGCTTGCGCCCGCCCTGTGGTGGCACCGCAGCCACGGTCCCCTCAATAATCTTGAGCAATGCCTGCTGCACACCCTCACCGGAGACGTCTCGCGTGATCGACGGGTTCTCCGACTTCCGCGTGATCTTATCGATCTCGTCGATGTAAATGATGCCGACTTCCGCGCGCTTGACGTCGTCGTCGGCCGCCTGAATCAACTTGAGTAGAATATTCTCGACATCCTCACCCACGTAACCGGCCTCGGTCAGCGCCGTCGCGTCCGCGATGGCGAACGGGACGTCGAGCATGCGCGCGAGCGACTGCGCGAGGTAGGTTTTGCCGGTGCCAGTGGGGCCGAGGAGGAGGATGTTGGACTTGCCGATCTCGACGTCGTCTTCCAGCTCGCGCTGCGGCCGCGACTGCGCGCGCACCCGCTTGTAATGGTTGTACACGGCGACCGCGAGCGTACGCTTCGCGGCGTCCTGCCCGATGACGTACTCGTTGAGGAACGCGTTGATCTCCGCCGGTTTGGGCAACGACTCCAGCGAGAATGAACCGCTCTGCTCATCCCCCAGCTCCTCGGCGATGATCTCGTTGCAGATCTCCACGCACTCGCTGCAGATGTACACGCCGGAGCCCGTGATGAGCTTGCGGACCTGACGCTGGCTCTTCTGGCAGAACGAGCATCGAAGCATGTCTGCGGCGTCAGCGGTACGCGGCATGTGCACTCCTTCGGATCGGATATCGGGGCGGTAGCTGCTCGGGCGGCGGCGGGCCGTCACCTGGGCGAAACATCTTTAGCCAGCCTATACGCCTCCTCCGACAGAAACTAGAATCCTTCCGGTGTGGCGCGCAAAATTCGCGTCAATAGGGTCTCTGACGTGCAAGGTTGGTCTGTCGAGTGGGTTTTCTAACCATTCAACGACGACGGCGCCCGCCCGTTGCGTTCGTGACGGCGCGGATGGGTGGCCGGCATCCTATGGTTGCGGAACCCGCCCTGGCGCTATGTTGTGCCCTCATTAGGCTTGGTTTCCTTGACGGTGGGCTCATCTTCGCCGAACACTTCGACGTTGCTCAGATCGAAGTACTGAAGAACATCCTCTTTGCCCTCGTCAAAGATCCGGTCAAGTTCCTCACTATCGAACCATGCCTTGTCCTTCATAGCGCCTCTCCTCACCTGTTCTTGCTCGGCGAACGGAAATAATTCGAATGACTCCACTTCGATCCGTAGTCACTAGACGGATTCTAACGTCACCGTGGCACGCACGATAGGCAGTAGAAATCGCGGGAAAAACAGAACGAGGCTGGCACCGATTTCGGTATCCAGCCTCGCTCGTCAGTTAGTACTTACGCCTGCGGCTGCGCCTTGCGGGAGACGAGGACCTCGTCCACCAGGCCGTAGTCCTTAGCTCCCTGGGCGGTGAGGATCTTGTCGCGCATGATGTCGCGGGCAACTTCCTCAGCCGTCTTCTTGCCGCCCGAGTGGAAGGCGAGAGTCTCGCAGAGCCAGTTGTTCATGCGCTCCAGCTCGTCGGCGACGATCGCGATATCCGACGCCTGCCCCTGCATACCTTCCATCGCGGGCTGATGGATCAGCACGCGAGCATTCGGAAGGGCGAGACGGCGACCAGGTGAACCAGCGGCGAGCAGCACGGCGGCGGCCGAAGCTGCCTGACCGAGGCATACCGTCTGGATCTGCGGCTTGATGTACTGCATCGTGTCGTAGATGGCGGTCAACGCGGTGAATGAGCCACCGGGAGAGTTGATGTACATGGTGATCGGTGAGTCCGGGTCCATGGACTCCAGGACGAGGAGCTGGGCCATGACGTCGTCGGCCGACGCGTCATCCACCTGCACTCCGAGGAAAATAATGCGATCCTCGAACAGCTTCGCGTAAGGATCCTGACGCTTGTAGCCGTAGGGGGTGCGCTCCTCGAAGTTGGGGAGGATGTAGCGAGCCGAGGGCATCGCCGGAGCGGAGCCGCCCGGAACCATCGGGGCCGCGCCACCGGGCATGTGCGAGCCCATGGCGTTGAAATTGATCGTCATTCTTTACTCCTGGCTCGAACCGAGATTGAGGGAATCAGAGTTGGCAATGATGTGGTCGACAAAGCCGTACTCGAGGGCTTCCTTGGCTGTGAACCAGTGATCCCTGTCCGAATCCTCGATGATCTGCTCCACGGACTTGCCGGTGTTCGCGGCGGTGATTTCGGAGAGCTCCTGCTTCATGCCAAGGATGAGGTCCGCGTTGATGCGAATGTCCGTGGCAGTACCGCCCGCGCCACCCAGCGGCTGGTGCATAAGGACGCGGGTGTGCGGGGTCAGGAAGCGCTTGCCCTTAGCCCCCGAGGAGAGCAGGAACTGGCCCATCGAAGCGCACATGCCCATGCCCACCGTCACGACGTCCGGCTTGACGTACTGCATGGTGTCATAGATGGCCATGCCAGCGGTGATCGAGCCACCGGGAGAATTGATGTACAGGAAAATATCCTTGTCCGGATCCTCCGCTGCCAGCAGCATCAGCTGCGCGCAGATGATGTTCGAGTTCTCGTCACGAACTTCGGATCCAAGCCAAATGATGCGCTCCTTGAGGAGCCGATTGTAAACGGAATCACCGAGGCCGAAGCCCTGGTTTCCTTCGCCAGCCAACTGGGGCGTGGTGCTCACGTGGTGTCCTTCCTCAGCCGGGTTACCTACCCGGGATGCTCCGAGGCAATCCCCGGACTTTCATACCCACGACCTTAGCGCGTGGCACCGACGGATTCATTGTGCTCGCGCACTTTTTCGCTTTGGGCGCGACGGGGTGGGGTTTGGGCCCTAATTGGGTGGCGTTCGTGGGTGAGATACCTGGTTCAGCTGGGTTTGCAGCCCCTTCACGATTCCGATGAACGACGACGGCGTCCG
>JBDIAV010000132.1:0-6601 GCA_039812645.1 Actinomycetaceae bacterium | reverse complement strand
CTAACCGGGGCGCCCGCGTGGGGATGACGGTGGGTTACGACATCGCACGAATGTGCGTGGGTTTTAACTGACGTTGATGAACGACGACGGCGTCCTGGAACCGTCATTTAACGGGCCGGCCACCACTTTCTCACAAGTGGTGGCCGGCCCGTTTCCATGAGTTGTGGGTTAGACTGCGACGTCCGGAGAAGGGATCAGAGCCTTCATTTTGAACCATCCCTCCTGGACGGACATTGTCATCGATCCCTCATAGTCAGTAACAATTTCCCTCATGTTGACAGTGCCGTACCCGTGCCGTGATCGATCATTTTTGGTTGTTTCGGGCAGTCCACCGGTGAACGTGATATCTCCGGAGAAACGATTCTCGATGCTGATCATGACGAACTCGCCCTGGGTGTACACCACGATCTTAATGATTCTCTCGTCCTTGTCGGAGACATGGAGCGCAGCCTCAATGGCGTTGTCGAGGGCGTTTCCGAAGAAAGCTGACAGCCGAATGGGGTCCATGAATTCCACGGCGGCACCATCGACCACGTGGGTCATTGAGATTCCTTCTTGCAGGCAACGCTCCATCTTTGAACTGAGGACGATATCAAGGACGGGATTTCCTGTCTGGATCTCCGACTCATATCCGCGGATGGAATCTTCCAGCGCCTGAAGGTAATCAGAGCGCCGGTCCGCAGAGGCCTCGTTTCGGATGGCAGCGGCATAATGCTTGAGATCGTGATGCATCCGATTGAGCTCTTCAATGTTGCGCTTTGATTGCAGATACTGCTGGTGTTGCGCTTTCATGAGCATCTGAGTCTTGGCCAGTTCGAGAGCATCGCGTGCCAGATTACGGTTACTTTGCTGCGTGTAGAGTGCTACGAATCCGGCAAGGTCAACGAGAGTGCGGATATAGAAGACGTCGCGCCCACTTTGGCCGGAGAACGGGGTATTCGTTGTGAGGAAGCTGAGGTTACTCACGAGGAACGTGCCGCTGGCGATTGCAAGGCTGACGATGAGGGTACGAGCATCAATGCCCAGACGCATACGGGTGGTGAAGTTACGCCGTTCAGCTAGATATGCCGCTCCGAACCCGAGGGAGTATTCGCCACACAGCAAGATACCGTCAGCTACAAGATTGCCTCGGGGAGTGCCAAGGAGAACGTTAGCGGAGTAGTGAACTTCTAGTTGCCACTGCAACGATGCCACAAGTTCCGCGAGTACAAAGGCGCGGGCGGCGAGGTAGCCAGCATCGTAGAGGCTTGTGTCAGCGCAGATGTAAATGAGGAAGAAGATCGAGAGAACAGCTGTGCCAATACCGAGCAGCCAAAGCTCCAGGGGCCAGGTCCCTGCAAACACCTGAAGGCCTACCATGAGCGGCAAAGAAACCGCGAGAACGATGATTCTGCGTGCTCCTGTGAATCGCGGACGCATGATGAGCACGTAAATCAGTACGGCCACCCATTCCGCCAAGCCCGTATGAAACCGAGGAATATCGGGAAGTGCCTCCAGAATCACTGGATCTGTCCACCCACATAGTTGGTGAGAGCTTCCATCAGCCCCTTCTTGCGGGATCGACTAATCTTCAGGGCGCTGCCATCGGACATAACGGCGTCCTCGCCGTGAATTGCCTGGAGATGACGCAGGTTGAGCAGGTAACCGCTATTGGCGCGGTAGAAGGAGTGGGAAGATAACGAATCTTCGAACGATTTGAGGGTCCCAGAAAACGAGATGGTCTCGCTGGCCGTGTGCACGGTGATGCGGTGACGATTGCTTTCTAAATAGATAATGTCCGTAATGTCGAGCCGACGAAGTGTTGTACCGGAACCCACCAGGATGGACTTTTTCTTCATCTGATTGAGCGCCGTGAGACATCGCTCCATCTCGGTCCTGAACGCGAAGTAAGAGACGGGTTTGAGAAGGTAGCTAAGGGCCGATACAGAGTAGCCATGGGTGGCATATTGAGCCGTGTTGGTAACAAAAATGAGAATAACCTTGCTGTCCACGGACCGAATGGCCGCGGCGGTACTCATCCCGTCGAGGCCGCCCATCTTGATATCGAGGAAAATGACGTCAAAGTCTGGTTGGTAATTCTCCAGTAACGCGGCTCCGTCGTCGTACTGGCGGATCTGGAATGACAGAGAGTTTTCGTCCTCGAAGCGACGCAGCAGGGATTCAACCTGGCTGCGGTCACGAGCATTGTCATCTACGATGCCGACGTTGACAGAGCGCCTGGTGGCCATGTCCGCCCCTCTCCCTACGTGTCCATAGCTAGAGATTTTGCCAGTAGGTCCAAGCTATCGGCGTCATCCCTTAGCCCAGTTTACCGGCAGGAAACGTAACTGTATCGAAGACCGAGTGGACGAGAGGACTTCCGTCCCCTTGTAGAATAGGCGAAGCCACGAGCGGGCGCCCAATGACGAAATATCCCCGAAGGGAAAACACTCATTCATGCCCGTTCAAGAAGATGACGGCGAGGTGAAGAACCCTCGCATACATTCCCGAACGAAGCTATGTGCTTCTGCGCGGGAGAGGGGGAGAAGTGGGATTTGATCTGATTGTCGTTGGATCGGGATTCTTCGGTTTGACCGTTGCCCAACAGTGCGCCGAGCGGTGGGGACTACGGGTCGCAGTTGTCGAACGACGGTCCCATATTGGCGGCAATGCGTATTCGGAGATCGATCCCGACACCGGTATCGAGATTCATCGATACGGGGCCCACCTCTTCCACACCTCAAATAAGCGGGTCTGGGACTACGTCAATCGTTTCACCGATTTCACCGGATACGTGCACCGTGTGTGGACCACGGTCGATGGTGTCGTGTACCCCATGCCAGTCAATCTTGGCACCATCAACCAGTTTTTCAGCGCCGCGTACTCGCCGGATGAGGCGCGGGCACTGATTGCCGAGCAGGCGAGCGAGGTGGCGGGTGAGGACGTAACGGACTTCGAGTCCAAGGGAGTCTCGTTGGTAGGGCGCCCCCTCTTTGACGCCTTCTTCAAGAACTACACGGCGAAACAATGGCAGACTGACCCACGCGACCTGCCCGCCTCCGTGATTTCGCGCCTTCCCGTGCGCTACACCTACGACTCCCGCTATTTTAATGACGCCTACGAGGGGCTTCCGGTAGACGGCTACACGGCGTGGCTGCGCCGCATGGCCGACGACGAGCGTATCAGCGTCTTCCTCGACACCGATTTCTTCGATACCAACCAGCCGCTCAACCGCGACGCCGTCGTCGGACGAGTGCCGGTGGTGTACACCGGTCCTATCGACAGGTACTTTGACTTCAGTGAAGGAGATCTCAGCTGGCGCACGGTCGACTTCGAGAAGGAAGTTGTTCCCACCGGTGATTTCCAGGGCTGCTCCGTCATGAACTACGGGGATCTCAGTGTGGACTACACGCGCATCATCGAGTTCCGGCATTTCCATCCTGAACGGGATTACCAAAAGGAACGCTCCGTCATCTTTCGCGAGTACTCGCGCTTCGCGGGGCGCGACGACGAACCCTACTATCCGGTCAACACGGCGGAGGACCGCCGCAAGCTGCTAGCCTACCGGGCGCTCGCGGCTTCCCAGCCGGATGTGTATTTTGGTGGGCGCCTCGGCAGCTACCAATACCTCGACATGGACATGGCAATTGCCTCGGCGCTGACGCTTGTGAGTAACGCGTTGGAGGAGCGGTTCGGGGAGTGAACCTGGTTCATTCTCGGTTATCTCGAAATTTTGTGGCCTGTGAGCGGCAAGCTGTGCCGTATACGGCAGCGGATGTCGCTCTGGAGGCCATGAAGGAATGGTAAGGGGTGATGAACGGAGGGTAAGGCGTCCTGAATGGACAGGTGAGGCACGTAGATCATTGTTCGTGACGGCATGGCAAGGGGCGGGATTCCGTGTGGAACCCCGCCCCTTTGTCAGGCGTTGAGTTGTCAATCACTGCATCATGGTGATGCTTCGTGACCGGCCATCATCACTCAGCGAAGGATGAGACCTTCGGTCTTGGCGACGGCGTTCTCGAGGCGAGCCGCAACATCCTGCCAGTTGGCGATGTTCCAGATGGCCTTGACGTAATCTGCCTTGACGTTGAGGTAGTCGAGGTAGAAGGCGTGCTCCCACATGTCCACCATGAACACGGGAACCTGGCCGACGGGAACATTGGCCTGCTGATCGAAGAGCTGGAAGATGTTCAACTTGCCGGAGATGGAATCGTAGGCAAGAACAGCCCAGCCGGAGCCCTGAATGCCAGTGGCAGCGGCGGTGAAGTGCGCCTGGAACTTATCGAACGAGCCGAAAGCATCGTCGATTGCTGCGGCGAGATCGCCTTCGGGACGGTCGCCGCCTTCGGGGGAGAGGTTGTTCCAGAAGATTGTGTGGTTGGTGTGACCGCCCACGTTGAAAGCGAGGTCCTTCGAGAACTGGTTGACCTTGGACAGGTCGCCAGCTTCACGAGCTGCAGCGAGATTCTCCAGGGCAGCGTTGGCGCCCGCGACATATGCCGCATGGTGCTTGTCGTGATGGAGCTCCATGATCTTGCCGGAAATGTGCGGCTCGAGAGCGGAGTAATCGTAGGGAAGCTCGGGAAGGGTGTAGATTGCCATCAGTTCCTCCATAATTGACGTGAGCGAATGTCTTTCCCATTATAAGGACCAATGTCCTGGAGCGTTAGGTGCAACAGCCCTTTAAGCCCTGAGCCAAGAGGGACTTTTAAGGAATAATGTGAGCATGCGCTGGAATTGCGCGGTTCTCACGCAATACATGCCGGTCTAGTGACGTCAAGGTTCGAAGGATGTCGGTAGTATGGACCGTGGTGTGTTGCGTTCCTACGTTGATGCACCAACACCTGAATTTTTCCACTTGTGTATAGAAACCCATGGAGGTTGAGATGGCCGAGGAGCTCGCGTCCCAGAACTCGACGAAGGACACCGTGAATATCCTCATCTACTCGGATGATGCGACGACTCGCCGGGAGATTCTCACCGCAGTGGGCCGCCGTCCCGCCAAGGGACTACCGGAGGTTGTGTGGAAGGAGACGGCAACGCAGGCTGCCGCAATTACGGCCGTCAAGGAAGGCAAGTTCGATCTGCTCATCCTCGATGCAGAGACCCCGAAGCTCGGAGGTATGGGCCTGGGCAAGATGGTTCACGATGAGATTGACCCGAACATGCCGTTCATCAACCTCATCGGGCGTCCGCAGGACGAGTGGCTTTCACGTTGGTCGGGGGCGGTGGCAACCGTGTCCTACCCAATTGATTCTCGTGAGCTTGCCGAGGCCGTTGCCTCGGTTCTGAGCAGTCGGGTGAGCGCATGAGCCAGAAGATCCAATGGTCGGAACTGACCTCCCGTCTTATCGCACGAGAGGATCTCACCTCTGAGGAAACGTCGTGGGCGATGGACCAGGTGATGTCCGGCGAGACGTCGCCTGTGGTTCTGGCAGGATTCCTGACGGCGCTGGCAACTAAGGGGGAGACCCCGGACGAGCTGCGTGGCCTTGCCGATGCCATGCTCAGCCACGCCCTCCCTATTGAGGTCGAGGGTTCCGTGCTGGACATCGTCGGCACCGGCGGAGATAGGCTCCACACCGTCAACATCTCCACGATGGCGGCGCTGGTCATCGCCGCTGGGGGAGTGCCCGTGGTCAAGCACGGCAATCGTGCTTCTTCTTCGTCCTCCGGTTCCGCCGACTGCCTCGAAGCCCTCGGGGTCAATCTCACTATGTCTCTTGATGCCGTTTATCGGTGCTTCGAGGAACTGGGCATTACCTTTATCTTTGCCAACGTGTTCCATCCCTCGATGAAGTACGCGGCGCAGGCCCGCCGCGAGCTGGGTGTGCGCACGGCGTTTAACCTACTTGGACCGCTCACCAACCCGGCTCGTCCTTCGAGTTCGGTCATCGGTGTGGCGAGTGAGCAGCACGCACCCATCATGGCCGGTGTTCTCGCAGAACGCGGCACCTCGTCGGTGGTGTTCCGCGGCGTCAATGGTATGGATGAACTTTCAGCCGTCGCAGCCAACGAGGTGTGGGAGATTCGTGATGGCAAGGTGAGCTTCTACGAGATCGATGCCGTTTCCGATCTGGGTGTAGCGGCTGCCAGCCTGGATGATCTGCGCGGTGCGGACGCGGCGTACAACGCTGACGTGGCCCGCAGGGTGTTCGCTGGTGAGAAGGGGGCGGTCCGCGATGCAGTGACGCTCAATGCTGCCGCGGGCTTCGTGGCCAACGGCCAGCTGGAGGGTGTCTGCTCCGAGGATGGCACGCTCGTGGAGCGCCTCCGCAACGGCATTGAGATTGCCCAGCGTACGATCGATACGGGCGCTGCTGACTCGCTGCTGAAGCGGTGGGTGGAGTTCTCCAAGTCCACGCTGTAGGGGTGGCTGCGCTGAAGAGCGTAGCTGCACGCTGTAGCAGGCAAAAGATAACGTGACGAGGGGCGGGATCCGTGAGATCCCGCCCCTCGCGCTGTCTTGCGCAGAGCATGCTGACTTTCAGGGAGTCCTATCGGCTATGTGGACTCTTATCGTCTATTTAAACTTCCGTGCACAATGCCGCCCTAGTAGCAGTCAATTTTGTGCACAGAGGTTTAACCGCGCGAGAATTGCACAGAGGTTTAACCGCGCGAG
>JBDIAV010000131.1:0-6605 GCA_039812645.1 Actinomycetaceae bacterium | reverse complement strand
GCAATGATGCTCTCCATAGTGCGCTCCTTCTATCACCGGTTAGACCCGAGGTTACAATTTTTTCCTACAAGGCCACGGACTGCCTAGTCCAATGACCATTTCGTGACGAAAAAGCGACGAAGGAACAAGGTCGCTCAGCGGTCCGGCTCAGCCCAGATTGTGCCCAGCTTGTGCACCTTAAGATCACGCACAGCCACCGGAGTACTTTCGCTTACCAGCTCGATGGAGCGCGGGCCCTCGCCGGGGAAGGAGAAGGAGGAGAGGACGGACTCCCCGTCGTTCACAAACACCTCGATGGAACCGCGATCGATGAAGATGCGCAGCTTGAGGGTGTCGCTTCGGGTCACGCTGTCGTTCCGGGCCGAGCCACTACCGAGGTGCAGATCATCCCCCTGAACCGAGCTGTTGCCCCGAACCGGCGCCGAGCGGTGGCTTCGTTCACCGGCGTAGGTGAGGCGTTGATCGATGCCCACGCGCCCGGAAAGGCCGTCGTAATTAACGTAGCTATGATGCCCATCGGCCGTCTTGTGCACCTCGAAGCCGAAGCGGTCGACGCGGCTTGGGATGATCCGCCCGCCCATTTCCATGGACCCACGCAGATCCACCTCGACCTCGATTTCCACGGCCTCCGCGTCTGCGGATACCAGCAGGCGCTCATTACGCCCCATCTCGAAGGAACCGAATTCCTTCGTGTCGAGGCGCAGCTTCGTCAGCTCGTCGATCGGGTTCGCGAGCATAGCGCCGTCGTCGCTCAGGGTGAGGGTGCGCGGCACGGTCAGCTGGCCGGCCCATCCGTCCTTGGCCTGAGTGGCGAGCGGATTCCCGAATGGGCACATCCAGCCGTATTGGATACGGCGGCCATCAGGAGCCTCGAAGGACTGCGGGGCGTAAAAGTTATACCCCCAGTCACCGAGGGTGTAATCGGTAAGCGCAACAAACTTATAACCGGGCGCCCATTCGCCCAGAACATACCCGGAGGACTGCCTCAATCTGTTGCTGTAACCCCGGATTTCTCCACCCATCGGACTGTAGGCAAGCGCCCACTTGTCCCCCACCGGGAACATGTCTGGGCACTCCGCCATGAACACGGCAGGATCTGGATCCTCGAACAGGATCGAGTCAAACTCCCAGTCCACCATATTCGTGGACGTGTAAAGCCACATCTGGCCGCGGTTCTCCAGTGACCGCACACCGAGCACCATGTACCAGGTGCCGTCCATCTTCCACACCTTCGGGTCGCGGAAATCGGATACCCCCTCCGGCGCTGGGATAACCACGCCCCTCTTCTCGAAGGTCACGCCATCGGTGGAGGTGGCCAGGCACTGCACTTGCTCGGCTTCGGAGCCCTGCTCGGCTTCAAAGCTCTGCCCGCCAGCATCAGCCCCATCACGATGGCCGGTGTAGTAGACGTAGAGCGTGTCGCCGTCGTCGGAGACAACAGCGCAACCGGAGAACACGCCGTCGCGGTCGGCCTCGATGGAGGGAGCGAAGGCGATCGGCTCGCGGCGCCACGTCACCATATCCTCGGAGGACACGTGCCCCCAGTGCATGGTGCCCCACACCGTGGAGTAGGGGTGGTGCTGGAAATAGACGTGGTAGCGGCCCTTGAAATAGATGAGGCCGTTGGGGTCGTTGATCCATCCCGCTGCGGCGGCGATGTGGAACGTGGAGTACCAGCGGTCGTTGCGGCCCTCCAAGAGCTTCGCGACGCCCGCCTCGGCCTTCTCAAGCTGTTCTTGCACTACTCATTCTTTCGAGACTAGTTGTCTGGCCCAAGCACTTACCTTACGCGCGGCACCGCCTGTAGCCACACGAAGCTCGCACCATCGAGCGTGAGCCCGCCGTCGAGGGCGACGTCGTCGTCCGCGATGAGATCGCGCGCCACGGTTTGGTATCCCGAGAGCGTTTCGCTCGCAATGTGAACAGGATGATCGCCGAAGTTTGCCAGCACGAGAACGACGGCACCATTCGGGTCGCCAGCCGTGCCCGGACGCTGATACCCCAGAACCGAGTCGTGACCTGTCTCGAACGGAATCAACGTGTTTCCGGCGAATGCCGGGGTGTTCTTGCGGACCTCAATGAGGCGGGTGAGGCGGGAGAAGATGCGCCCGGACATCATCTCCGGGTTGTCCTTGGCAGCGTACGCGGCCTCGGGACGATAAGGGCGGTGCACCCAACGGCTGTCGCCAGCCTCGTCCGGGCGGTTGCGGTAGTAGTAGTCGTTGAGCTGGCCCACTTCATCGCCCAGGTAGAGCAGCGGCAGACCACCGGTGGACATGGCGACGGCGTGCGCCACAACAACACGTCCCTCTCCGAGCGAGTCACCCTTTTCCACACCCGCAAGCGAGGCTGTGGTGCCGGTGATGCGGGCGTCGCCCGTCTTCGGGTTCTCCTGGAAGGGAACGCCGTGCGAAAAACTGCCCGGGAACCGCTCCACGTAGAAATCATTGAGGAAGCGACGATGATCGAAACCGTTGATGCCGAACTCGGCGGCGTCCTCGTCCGCGAAGGTCCAGCCGATATCGTCATGGCTGCGCACGTAATTGACCCAGGCTGTCCCCTCGGGCAGAGCGTGGCGGCGCACCAACGCCTGATTGAGGAGCTGGACGTTGCGTGTGGCAAGAGCCTCCCAGGTGAGGGCCATCTGCAACGGGTTGTAGGAGATCTGGCACTCACCAGGCGAAATGTACTGCGCCACCTCATCCGGGTGCACGATCGCCTCGGACTTGAAGAGCAGGCTTGGGGCACCCAGGCGCAGCACCTCGTTGAATGCCTGAAGCAGCAGATGTGCCTCGGGAAGAGACTCGCACGCGGTGCCCAGGCGCTTCCAAATGAAGGCCACCGCATCCATGCGGAGAATCTCCACTCCCTGGTTGGCGAGGAAGAGCATCTCACCGGCCATGGCGCGGAACACGGCGGGATTGGCGTAGTTGAGGTCCCACTGGAAGTGGTAGAAGGTGGACCAGATCCAGCGGCCATCGGGCAGCTGGATGAAGGAACCTGAGTGATCGTCGGGGAAGATCTCGCGCGTGGTCTGCTCGAAGGCGTCCGGCATCGTGCGATCCGGGTAAATGATGTAGAAGTCCTCGTAGCCCGGCTCCCCGGCCACAGCCTTCTGGGCCCACTCATGCTCGTTACTGGTGTGGTTGAAAATGAAGTCCACAACGAGGGAAATACCTGCTACGCGGAACTTAGCGGCCAGCTCGCGCAGCTCATCCATCGTGCCCACGGCGGGGTCCACTTCGCGGTAGGAGCTCACCGCGTAGCCGCCGTCATTATTGCCCTCCGGCGAGCGGAACAGCGGCATGAGGTGCAGGTAGGTCAGGCCCAATTCCTTGAAGTAATCGATGTGATCCTCCACGGCCTTGAGTGAACCGGCGTAGCGATCAACGTAGAAGACGCCACCCAGCATCTTCTCGGATTCGAACCAGGTCGGGTTTGCCACCCGATCCGCGTCGAGCGCCTTGAGATCGGCGGGACGCGCGGCCCATGACTCTGCAGCGAGAACAACCACTTCGGCGAGTGCTTCCAGGCCATCTTCACGTTCGCCATACACCTTGAAAAAGAGCGAATGAAGACGCGGGAAATGCTCATCGAAGCGAGCCGCGAACGACGCTTCAAACACCCCGACACGCCCCTCGGCAACCTCTCGAACGAACTGCTGGTCATGGTCATACACACTAAGCCGAGTCATGGGCACGAGATTACCGCAACGCATATCGGGCCGTGCGGAACTTACCCAAGGTCAGCCACAAATGAGACAGATGAAGAGGTTGCGTCGACAGGTTCAGGGTACCAAAAGGCGATAGCAGGTAGTGCATCACTACGCGGTGGTTAGCAGTTCGTGTGCACGGTCCGCCCACTGTTCTTGCGACACACTGTAATTATTGGCGGTGAGAGCGAGGCCTATGACTACCCACAAACCAATGAGAGTTTGGGTGTTCAGTCAAGTATTTTTCCGGACTCAAACCCTTAATGGTCGCCAGAAACCTCACTGAACCAACTGATGTATAACCCCAGCTGACACGTAACATCACGTCTTGGCCTACCGTCCTTCCCGGTCGTGTCATCCGAGAGGTCACACTATTGGTGAGAGGCAACGGCTGCGAGGCGTGTCCTCTCCATAGAACAGTGGCCTCTTCGCAGGAAAGTGCCCCGCGAACAATCCGTTCGCGGGGCACTCCCTCGCCGTGGCATTCTCTCTATCCAACTCCGCACATGGTTGGCAAGATCATGCCCGAATCAACCCAACTCAGCGATCCGGCTCGGCCCAGATGGTGCCGAGCTTGTGCACCTTGAGATCGCGCACCTTCACCGGGGCGTTCTCGCTCACGAGCTCGATGGCGCGCGGCCCTTCGCCCGGGAAGGAGAAAGACGTGAGAGTGGACTTACCATCGTTGGCGAACACCTCGATGGAGCCGCGATCGATGAAGATGCGCAGCTTGAGGATGTCACCCTCAACTGGCGCAGCTCGGTAGCCCCACTCACCGGCGTAGGTGAGGCGCTGATCAATGCCCACGCGGCCTGCTAGGTCGTCGTAGTAAACGTAGCTGTGGTGCCCATCAGCCGTCTTGTGCACCTCGAAGCCGAAGCGGTCTGGACGCTCTTGGCTCTTACGTCCACCGAGCTCCACCTCCACCTCGATCTCGACTGCCTCGGCATCCTCGGATACCAGGAAGCGCTCGTTGCGGCCCACCTCGAAGGAGCCGAACTCCTCTGTCTCAAGGCGCAGCTTCTCCAACTCCTCAACGGGGTTGGCGAGCAGAGCGCCGTCGTCGCTCAGGGTGAGGACACGCGGCACGGTCAGCTGGCCCGCCCAGCCGTCCTCAGTCTGCGAGGCGAGCGGGTTGGTGAAGGCGCCCAGCCAGCCATACTGAAGTCGGCGCCCGTCGGGGGCTTCGAAGGACTGTGCAGCGTAGAAGTTGTGGCCCCAATCTCCGGGCAGGTAGCCCTGTGTCACCACAAATTTCTGGCCGGGTGCCCAATCGCCCATAACGTAGCCACAGTTGTATCCGTTGCGATTTCCATACTCAACAGCTTCCGGCCCCATCGGGCCGTAGGCGAGAACCCACTTGTCCCCCACCGGGAACAAGTCCGGGCACTCCGGCATGTAGACGTTTGGATCCGGATCCTCGTACAGGACAGAATCGAACTCCCATTTCTCCATGTCCGGTGAAGTGTAGAGCCACACCTGTGCGCGATTCTCTGGCGAGCGAAGGCCGAGCACCATGTACCAGGTGTCCTCCATCTTCCACACCTTTGGGTCGCGGAAGTCAGACAGGCCCTCCGGGAGGTCAATGACCACACCTCGCTTCTCGAAGGTGATGCCGTCGGTGGAGGTGGCCAGGCACTGAGTCTGGTGGGTAACCTGGTTGCCTTCGTAATCGGTGTCGCGGTGACCGGTGTAGTAAATGTACTGGGTCTTGTCGTCGTCGGACACGACCGCGGAACCGGAGAACACGCCATCCTTGTCAGCCTCGATGGAGGGCGCGAAGGCGATTGGCTCGCGGCGCCAGGTCACCAGATCCTCGGAGGAGACGTGGCCCCAGTGCATCGGACCCCACACCGTGGAGTAAGGATGGTGCTGGTAGTAGACCTGGTAGCGGCCATTGAAGTAGGACAGGCCGTTGGGGTCATTGATCCAGCCCGCCTTCGCGGCGATGTGGAAAGTGGGGTACCAGCGGTCGTTGCGGTTCTCCAGGAGCTTCGCGACACCCGCTTCAGCCTTGGCGAGTTGTTCTTTCATCGTTGAATAACCTCTCTTGGTTTGAATGTGGGGCCGGTTTCGGGAATGGCGATGGCGAGCGTACAAGAACTTGTTCTCGGCACTGAGTTTTCGGTCGCCTACGGGTATTTTTACGACGACGACGTCACCACTCCCAAAACCGGCGATTGCTCAGCTGCGGATGAAGGGGTCACCTAGGACGTGATCGTTGTCGTTCTTGAGGAAGAAGAACCCGAAGACAGCCGAAACTGCAACCGTCGCGGAAATCAGGAAGAAGGTGAAGTGGTAGCCCTTGGCGTCATTGAGAGCACCGAGAACCGGGGAGAGTGCAACATTTCCAAGCTGCGATGCGATCTGGAAACCGACCATATACATGGTCGCGGACAGTGCCGGGTTGAAGTGCAGGGTGAAGTAGCGGAAGATCGGCAGAATGCACAGAGGCACCTCGAGAGAGTGCAGCATCTTGACGCAGGAAACAGCAATCGGATCGGAGAACACGGCGCAGCCGAGAACTCGAATGGTCATGACCGCGAAACCAAGTAGCAGGGTGTTCTTGACACCAACCTTGCGCATGATGATCGGCACGACACCCATCATGGCCGCCTCAACGAACACCTGGACGGAGTTGAGGACACCATAGGTGCGCTCGCCAATTTCCTTTGTCTCGAAGAGGCCGGTGTAGAAGTCTGGGAACATCTGCTGATCGAACACGGTGTAGAAGGTCCACGAGAAGAACACGAGCACAATGACAACCCAAAGCGCTGGCATGCGCAGCACTGCCACCATTTCGCGAATTCCGGGGGAGCTGGCCTTCTCGATTTGCCCGTTAGCTTCGGCTTCGGGGACCGGAGCCTTCCACAGAAGAACGATCAACAAGTTG
>JBDIAV010000130.1:0-6606 GCA_039812645.1 Actinomycetaceae bacterium | reverse complement strand
AGTGTCGGTTGGGGCGGCGGTAGCGGATGCACTGACGGGACCCGAGGTAACACTGTCAGGTGAGCTGGTAACGGATGGAACGGCTGATTCCAAAACGTGGCGGCGCTGGGCTGCCTGCTCGACTCCAGCAGTAATTTTGGCTCCTGCTTCGAGTGCTCGATCAAGAAGTGACGAGGTAGTTTTATCGCGCCCAAGATACTTGACGAGATCCTTGGATCGAGATGGGGCGGTCTCCACCAATAGAGGAATGAGCACCTCCTCACGTGTCTTCTCGGAAAGATTCTCTAGAGCTAGAAGCGCGGCATTACGTGGGCCCTTTGCGGTGTCGGTGGTTAAGGTAGCGATCACGGGAGCAATGCCCTCAGCCACCCTGGGATGCTTTTGAGCCCGCTCCATGAACAGAATGCGGCCCTCGGCGGGCAATCGAAGAACCCGCGTGGGACTCAGATACTGACCCCACTGTGCCAATAACCCGTCGAGTCCGGGTAACTGGTGTGGGTTGAGCCCCCTCCCTGAATGCCCGTTTGCCGGTTGGCAGAATGCGAGAATTGCGGCCGACGCTGCTGCCTTCGCTACTATCCCGTCCTCAACTAAAAGGCCGGGTATGTAGCCCGGATGCCAGTGCGGTAGAAAGCGAAGTCCTTTTTCCGGGTCAGTCTTGATCTCTCTCAGGACTGATCGTGAGCGATCCACCGAGGGATCCTCGATCATTGTGAGTGCTACGTCGTTGAGCAGGGCAGTAGCCCACTGTGGGACGTCGTCGACTTGACGGTCAACAGTGCCCGCGAGGGTCGCCAGCAGCTTCGAAAATCGGATCAACTCAGCTGGGGCTGGGTTGGAGGCATAGTAACGGTGCCGTGCCAGCTCCACCATCTTCTGGGTGTAGGAGATACGTCCCCACGCGTCCGACGTTGCTTGATCCGACCAAAAATAACTAAGGTGTGCGGGGTTGGCGAGTACCTTCGCCAGTGCGTTGTCTGGTTCCTGTTCTAACTCGAGCAGGATCTCGGGACCAATGCCCGATCTTACGTAATCGACCATACGCCCATACATCTCAGGCGACACCGCCGACACTGGCCATAACGCCTCGGCCAGCGCATCCCGTTGTTCTTGCTTGCCTTTGCCGAAGAATTTATCGAGTATTCCCATCATGGCCTCTCGAAGTTGGAGTGTTTCACACCATTATGCTTTCAACCTCCGACAGATTCTGTGGTCTCTGGTTGATCTCTCCGCGGTGTCGGATCCATGCTGTCCAAAATTCCCCTGCGGGGTTTGTGTCCTATAGAGCTCCTTTCGGTTCTCCTCCGCGGATTTTAGAGAGCACAGCGTTCTAGTGGCGTGTTGTGGCATCAGGGCTGATAGCCAGCGATGTAATTGATGCCGTATGCGTGACAGCTCGTGCGACATTTCAACAGCAGTCACCCTACCGGCACGAGTTGTATCACAACCTACGCCAGCACCGTCACGGCCGCCGGTTCGACGGTGAATGTGGCAGGTAGATCGGCGATATGCTCGCCGTCGGCCCACACGGGGAGCGGCTGGTCACCGCTGATCTGGATCTCGCGTGCGCTCTTCTGGAAGACCCCGGGTAGGGACACATGAGAGCCGTCAAACACCCGAAGCAACACCGGGATCATCCACGGGATCGGTCGCCCTTGGAGAGCATTCATCTCCAGAAAACCGTCGGTGAATGAGGCGCCCCGGCAGATGCGTAAGCCCCCGCCAGTTGACTCCGAGTTTCCGATTGCGACGTTCCACGAGCGGAGGTTTCCGGCGACGCCGTCGACAATGATCGTCAGATTCACCGGCCGGAACGTCAGAAGGGACCGGATGACGCCGTATAGGTAGACGGCGGTTCCGCGAATCCAACGGGTATTGTTCGCGATCTCGTTGGCCGCCGCCGCGATTCCGACGCACGCAACGCCCGCGAAGAAGCGCCCGTTGCAGAGTCCGATGTCGATACGCTGTTCTCTGGTCTGGATCCCGAGGCGACGCGCGGCCTCCACAGGATCTGTCGGGATTCCGAGCGCTCGGACCAGGTCGTTTCCTCGTCCACCAGAAAGCGGGGCGACGACGGCGCCCGACTCGTAGGCTCCTTCGAGAGCTCGCGCGAGGACGCCGTCGCCGGCAAGTACAGCGACAAGCTGCCCAGGTAAACAGGCGCGCAGGATGTCGGTGGCGTGTGGGGCCGACTCGGTCAGTTGTACGGTGACGTCCCAGCCGCCCGCTTCGAGCGCCTGGCAAACCTCCGGCAAGTGCGTGACCGTCCGGCCGCCGTTTGACGCGGGATTGACGACGAGAAGAAGACTGGGCATGAGGAGATCATAGTCAGGTGGAATTGGATTGTGGCTACTCCACCGCACCCGCGAACTGCGACATGTAGAGCCGGTAATACGCGCCCTCCGCCTTCATCAGTGCGGCATGGTTACCCTGCTCGACGATTGCGCCGTCCTCCATCACCAGGATGGTATCCGCGTCGCGGATCGTCGAAAGCCGATGCGCAATAACAAACGATGTGCGATCAGATCGCAGCGCCTCCATCGCTTTCTGCACCAGCACCTCGGTGCGTGTGTCTACCGACGATGTCGCCTCGTCCAAAATCAACAGCGCCGGGTCGGCGAGGAAGGCGCGCGCAATCGTCACGAGCTGGCGCTCGCCAGCGGAGATATTGCCGCCGTCGTCCTCCACGACAGTTTGGTAGCCGTCGGGTAGCGAACGCACGAAGCGGTGCACGTAGGTGGCTTTGGCGGCGGCGATCACTTCGTCGTCGCTGGCGTCGAGGCGCCCGTAGCGGATGTTGTCCATGATGGTGCCCTTGAAGAGCACCGCATCCTGGAGCACCATGCCGATCTGGTTTCGGAGAACGCCGCGATCGAGTGCGCGGGTGTCCACGCCGTCGAGCAGGATGCGACCCGCGTCCACCTCGTAGAAACGCATGACCAAGTTGACGAGCGTGGTCTTGCCCGCGCCCGTCGGGCCAACGATCGCTACCGTGTGGCCCGGTTCGGCCGTGAGCGACAGATCGGTGATGAGCGGCTTGTCAGGGGAGTAGGAGAACGCGACGTGCTCGAACTCGATCTTGCCGAGGACCGGCTGGACCAGCTCGGAAGGCTGCAGCGGCTCCGAAGAATCCGCAGCGACGACGGCGTTACCCGCACCTGTACCGTCCCTACCCGCACCAGTAACGGCGTCAGTAGCACGAGCGCCCAACCCGTTCGCGTGCAACACAGACAGGTCAGGTTTTTCCTCATCCGCGTCCAACAACTCGAAGATACGCTCGGCCGACGCAACGCCCGAGATCATCATGTTGGCCACCCCAGCCACCTCACCGAGAGGCTGGTTGAACTCGCGCGAGTACTGGATGAACGCGGTGACGGCACCGAGGGTCATCTGGCCGGAGGCCACGCGCAGCGCGCCCACCACCGCAATCCCGACGTACCCCAGGTAGCTCACCCACTGCATAATCGGCATGATCATGCCGGAGAAGAACTGTGCCTTGAAGGACGCCTGGTACAGCTCCTCGTTGCGCTCATCGAACTGCTCGCCCATCGAATCGCTGCGGCCGAAGGCGGTGATGATCTCGTGCCCGGTGAAGGACTCCTCGATCGTGCCGTTAAGCCGTCCCGTGTTGCGCCACTGCGCAGTAAACAGCTTCTGCGACTTGCTGCCGATCACGCCCACCACGATCCCGGACAGCGGCAGTGCCACCAGCGCGATAAGCGCCATGAGCCACGACAGATAGAACATCATCGCCGTGATACCGACGATCGTGAGGATGCAATAAATGAGGCTGGTGAAGGCTTGCTGAAGTGCGGCCTGCACATTGTCCACATCATTGGTGGTGCGCGAGAGGAGGTCGCCGCGCTGGTTGCGGTCGAAATACTGCAACGGGAGCCGGTTGACCTTCGCCTCGATATCCTGGCGCAACTTGAACACAATCCGCATGACCACGTCGTTGAGCACGCGCCCCTGCAGCCACATGAACAGCTGAGCGATCACGTACATACCAAGCACGATGAGAATGAGGCGTGCCAGTTCCTCGAAATCGATGCCGTGCCCAGGGGTGAACTCCATGCCGGAGAGCATGTCTGCGAGCTGGTTCTCGCCTGCGGTTCGGAGCCCGTCGACAACCTGCGCGCTGGTCAATCCCTCGGGCATCTGCTTTGCAACGACACCGCCGAAGATGACGTTCATGGCGTCGCCCAGCACGTGCGGTGCCCAGGTATTAAACACCACGGCAATGACGATCATGACCAGCACAAGCGTCATCGGCCCGCGTTCGGAATGGAACGTCCTGAGCAACCGAATCGTCGACGGCCAGAAAGCCTTCGCCTTGCGCGGTGGCGCACCCTCGCCCCAGTCGCTGACCTGGATATTCTCTTGCAGATCGTTGATCTCGGCTTCTGTGAGTTCGTTGTCCGACGACGTCCCAGGGCCAGCGGCTTTTTTAGCCAACTTCTTGTCCGTCTTCTTATCTTTCTTCGGGCTCATGCCACGTCCTCCACGCTCAGCTGGGAATCGACGATCTCGCGATAAGTATCTGAGCTTGCGAGGAGCTCCTCGTGCCGCCCTCGCGCCACGATCTGACCATCCTCCAACACAAGAATCTGGTCCGCATGGGTGATGGATGAGATGCGCTGAGCCACGATGATGACGGTCGCTCCATCTGTGTACTGGGGGAGCGCCACGCGCAGTTTGGCGTCTGTGGCCACATCCAAGGCGGAGAACGAATCGTCAAAGAGGTAGATGCGCGGGCGTTTCATCAGCGCACGGGCGATGCACAGGCGCTGACGCTGACCACCGGATACGTTGGTTCCGCCCTGCGAAATTGCCGATTCGAGGCCCGCATGCCGTGCGGCCGTTTCTATTTCGTCGACGACGGCTCCCTCGCTTACCTCCTTGTGTGCGTCCTTTTCCCCACGCTCGCGCACAAAGCTGGCGGCTTGGGCGGTCTCCAACGCCTTCCACATGTCGTCCTCGCTGGCCTCCGGTGCACCGAAGCGCAGGTTCGAGGCCACGGTTCCAGAAAAGAGATAGGGACGTTGCGGGACGTAGCCGATGGTGTCGGTCAGGCTGGTGCGGGCGAGGGACGTGACAGCGACGTCGTCGACCAAAACCTCGCCGGATGTCGCGTCATGGAGGCGCGGAATCAAGCCGAGCAGGGTGGACTTGCCGGAGCCGGTGGCGCCGATGATGGCCGTCGTCGTCCCTGGGGTGACGGTGAAGTTAAGATCCGCGAGGACGGGTGCCTCAGCGCCCGGGTAGGCGAACGAAACATTGCGGAACTCGACCTTGCCGAGGCTTTCCGTGGGGCTAACCGGGTTCGTAGGCTCGACCATGCGGTTCTCGGTGTCGAGGATTTCGCCAATACGGCGGGCGCACACGACCGCGCGCGGGAACATCATGAACATGAAGGTGCCCATCATGACGGCCACCAGGATCTGCAGAAGATACTGCATGAAGGCCGTGAGTGCACCCACCTGGACGAGTTCGGCGTCCACGCGGTGACCGCCGAACCACAGCACGGCGGCGGTGGCCAGATGCAGGATCATGGTGATGATTGGGCCCATGAGGACGAAGAGTCGGCCGATGCGGACGGAGGTGTCGGTGAGGATGGCATTGGCGTCGGTGAAGCGTTTGGTTTCGTGAGCTTCACGGACGAATGCGCGCACCACGCGGATGCCCATGATCTGTTCACGCATGACGCCGTTGATGGAGTCAATATTGTCCTGCATACGCTGGAAAAGCGGCATGAGCATACCGACGATAATAGCGACGAGAGCAAGAAGAACCGGGACTGAGACCCACACGAGCCAGGACAGGCCGGCGTCCTCGCGCACCGCCATGATGATGCCGCCGATCGACATAATCGGGACCATCACCATGAAGTTGAGGCCCATGAGCACGATCATTTGGACCTGCTGGACATCGTTGGTAGCGCGGGTGATGAGAGTTGGGGCGCCGAAGCGCGACACTTCCTCAATGGAGAAGGCATCCACTTTACGGTACACGCCGGAACGCAGGTCGCGGCCCACAGCCATTGCCACCTTTGAACCGCACCACACGCCAGCGATCGCGGCGATAACCTGCGCGAATGCGACGGCAAGCATGAGGCCGCCGGTGCGCCAGATGAAGTCGGTATCGCCGAGAGTCACGCCCTTGTCAATAATCTTGGCGTTGAGGCTGGGAAGGTACAGGGTGGCGAGTGTGGACACTAGCTGCAGAAGAACCGCGGCCACGATAAGACCCATGTAGGGCTTGGAATACCTTCGGATAAGAGTCCAGAGCATTGAAGTCCTTGAGTGAGGGTGGGAGCGGTGTTCCGGTAGGGCCGCCTGGATTTGGGTGCCGGGAAGCCGGGACGGAGGTCCCACGAGGTGAGGCCATCTTATGGGAGCGACGGGTGTCGCGAACAGAGCTGAGGGCTGTGGGATTGGTTGTATCCGCGGAGGTTTTACTGGGTGGGGGTGAGAGCGGGCTATGTGCCACATATGGCACATAGCCCGCTCTCACCGCCACAAAATTTCGAGAGGCCCTTACGGGGACGGTCATCTTCGTCATCCTCGGTCGCGTGAACGAGTTCCTGCACCTCGGATTTCCTCGATG
>JBDIAV010000129.1:0-6666 GCA_039812645.1 Actinomycetaceae bacterium | reverse complement strand
AGCAACTCGCGTGCCTTATCCGCTCCTCCTTCGCCTCCGGCCAGCGAATCGCGGCCCGCAATCGCCACATAGACCGGCATCGTCAGGGCTACGGCTTGGTCCGCTGAGAGTGGCGACGGAGTGGGTAGCTCCGCGGAGAAGTGTGCGGTTCCGGACTCGATCATGAGGGTCATTGGATCGTCGGATCGCTCATATTTCTCTCCGGCGATCTTACCCAGGGCGTGCTCGCGGACTCCTTGCGGGATGCCGGGGAGGGACGCCACGGTAGCCCACCACATCATGCTCACCGACGGATAGGAGAAAGTGAACACCGGCTCCAGCAACGTGAGCGTGTGGACGTGCTCAGGGTGAAGCCGCGCGTAGACGGCCGCCGTCGCCCCTCCAAACGAGTGTCCGACGAGGTGCACGCCGTCGGGAGCGAGCTCGCCAAGTACTTCGTCAATCCACACCGCTTGATCTTCGAAAGAATCCAGGGGGACGCTCTGCAATGACATGCCGGCGTCGCCAAGGGCGTCGAAGGCGATGACGCGGTGCGCCAAGGAGAATCCTTCGAGATTGGACTGCCACATGGGGACGCCGGAGGATCGCCCGGGAATGAGTACCACCGGGGTTGTGCTTTCGGTTTCTGGCGTGCTCCACTCGTATGCCCGCACGATCCCGAAGCTGGTGTCGATGTCGTGTTGCGCTGTTGGGGCGGGGAGGGTCTTCATTGCCTCGTCGTAATGCTTGACGTATTCGGCTCGCCCGTCGGCGCTGCGGAAGTAACCGACGTCCGGTGTTCCCGCGAAGATCCTGTAGATGCTCGCTGCGCCGGTAACGGATAGAACGACGACGAACAGCACACCAATTCGCCGCGCCCACCTACGCCAGCGCGAGCCTTTGTGGCGGGTGTCCTTGGTGGCGTGCTTCTTCAATGGTCTCCGGGTGTGCTCGGAATGGGGTGCCATTTCTTCGGATGACTGTGGGGCATTGTGAGGTGGCGGCGTGGCGTCCCGAGAGCCTTGTGTGCTTCCACGTTCGACGGTATTCATGAGAACCTCGCTGTTTTCAATACGTCTATACTGCATCTTTTCACAATATGGATGTACTGTAAAGGTATGCCGAAGATAGTCGATCACAACCAACGCCGAGCCGAGATTATTTTGGGACTCTGGGCGGTCATCAGTGAACACGGTATTGAAGGAGTCACGTTTCAGGCCGTCGCGCGAGCTGCTGGCATTTCAGTAGGGCGCATTCAGCACTACTTCACGTCGAAAGACGAGCTCGTGCTGGCCGGATGCCAGGCGATCGTGGATGGGGCTTCGGTGAATCATGAGGAGCGCGTTGAAGGGCTCGACACCTGGGAGATTCTCACCGAGATGCTCATCCAACCGATTCCAAGGACTCCGGAGTTCCGCCTTGGTGTTTCGGTCTGGTACGCCTACTTGGCGCGGGCCGTCGTCGATCCCCGCATTGGGGAGATCATGCGAGCGGCCATGCGCGGCACGAGGGAAGAAGCGGAAGAATTGCTGAAGCGCGCGGGTGCGTCAACAGCCAACGCGCCCCGGCTCGCCGCCCTCAGTGAAGGACTGACGCAGCAGGTGCTTATTGGCGCCATCGATGCGAACGAAGCGGTGGAGACTCTCCGAAGTGAGATCAAGGCCGTGCAATCTGAAATGGGGCCTAGTAATGGCCGTTCCCGATGACTTTCATATTCGTCGGAAGCCCCTCAACGTACGTATGTCATGCATAGTCTTCTGGCGAAGATGAATTCCCGCACTCCCTTACCGCTTCGGGGCATCTTGCTACTTATCGCCGTGCAGCACGCGATCCGACGGGCCTCTGGATTCCGCGGGCATCGCGCCTTGATGCCAGTGCGGGTAGATGAGCGGCATCGCGCTGACCTCGTCCAGTGCCGCGCGTTCCTCAGCACTGAGCTGGATATCCGCCGCTCCGAGTGTTCCCGCAAGCTGCTCTTCCGTGCGCGCTCCAATGATCACAGACGTCACTGCCGGGCGCCCCAGCGTCCAGGCCAGCGCGACCTGCGCCGCCGGCACGCCACGATTATCCGCAATCTCCACAAGAACGTCGATGATGTCATAGAGCTTGTCGAGGTCTCGAACCGGTGGCTCCGTGCGCTCCTCCAGGAAGCGCCCCTGCTCCGGTCTGTGATCCCGCCGATACTTTCCGGTGAGCAACCCTCCGGCGAGCGGACTCCACACCAGCACGCCAAGCCCCTGATCAACCGACAGCGGCAGCAACTCAAACTCGGCGTCGCGCCCCTGAAGCGAGTAGTAGATCTGGTTGCTGACGATCCGCTGGAAACCGCGCAGCTCCGAGACGGACAGCGCCTTCATCAGCTGCCACGCCGTGAAGTTCGAGACGCCGAGGTAACGCACCTTGCCGTCACGCACCAGCGTGTCGAAAGCGTGCAGCGTCTCTTCGAGCGGCACCTGACCGTCCCACTCGTGGGCGTGGTAGATGTCGATGTGGTCGGTCTGCATTTTGCGCAGACTGGTCTCCACCGACCGCAGAATATGGGCACGAGAGAGGCCGCGATCGTTGGGCCCCTTACCGCTCGGGAAGCGTACCTTCGTGGAGATGAGCATCGAGTCGCGCTTGCCCTTGAGGATCTCTCCGATGATCTCCTCGGACCGCCCGCCTGCATAAACATCCGCTGTATCGATGAGGTTGACTCCGGCATCGATCGCCATGTCCACTTGGCGCCGCGCCCCGGCGAGATCCACGTGACCCCACGCGAGATCACCCTCGTTCCCGAATCCGCCCGTGCCCAGCGTAATCGTCGAGACGCGCAGCCCCGAGTTCCCCAACAGTCGATATTCCATGCTCGCGTCTTCTTTCTGTTCGGAACCAGTTTGTGGGACGACGACGTCCGTGCGTTGCGTACTCTTCGCGGCAGCGACGGTCCCTGTCACGTAACCGCGCGACGCCGTCGTCGTACTGGATCAATCCTCCCAGAAATGGAGCAAATGCAGGGAGACAAACTCCGTTGGCTTCTGTTGATGGTAGCGAAATGAGGTGGTTGGTGAGGCGAAGTGAAAGTGAAATTTACCTGATATAAATATGAAAATCTGACTGATAGGAATATGTATATTTGCCTGATAGAAAGATAGAAATTTGTATGATAGAGCTGTCTGAAATGCTAAAATCTCAGGTATGGCATATGTTCCACGCATTGTTGACAGTGTTCTTGACGAGGTATTTGATAGCCTTCCCGCCATTGCACTTGAAGGGGCAAAAGGAGTGGGGAAAACTGCGACGGCGGCTCAACGCGCGGTAACGATATACGAACTCGATCGGGTGGAGCAGCGGCAGCTGTTGGAGTCCGATTACCGCCGTATCGAAGATGCTGATAAACCTTTGCTACTTGATGAATGGCAGCTGCTTCCCGAAACTTGGGACCGGGTTAGGCGCAGTGTTGACTCTGGAGCTCAAGGTGGTAGCTACCTGTTGACAGGGTCTGCGGCAGTGGGCCCTGGGGCCCATATTCACTCGGGTGCCGGACGGATTGTTAGTCTTGTGATGAGGCCCATGACGATTGCAGAACGTCAGATTGAATCGCCAACTGTGTCTCTTTCTAGTCTGCTGTCTGATCGTAATGTGGTCATTGATGGGCGTACGCAGGTCCGATTGGTGGACTATGTCAATGAGATCACGTGTTCCGGATATCCAGGTATTCGTGATCTTGCTCCTCGTGCCCAAAGAATACAGTTGGATAGTTACATTTCACGGATTGTTGAGCGTGAACTTCCAGAGAATGGAATGTTGGTACGCCGTCCGGGGGCGCTTTTTGATTGGATGGCAGCCTATGGTCTGGCTACCTCGACGAACGCTAGCTATACCGCAATTCTTAATGCTGCAACGGCAGGCATTATTGACAAGCCTGCCCGATCAACGGTGGAAGAGTATCGAGATCATCTTCGTAGGCTCTTCGTTCTTGATCCGATTCCAGCTTGGACTCCGGCTCTCACGCCCCTGAAACGGCTGTCTGTGGCGCCAAAACATCATCTGGTGGATCCTGCGCTGGCGTGCCGTCTGGCACGGGTGACCGGTGAGGAAATTCTGGCCGGAGTGGGGATCAAACCTATTGCTGGAACTGACACCTTCTTGGGGGCGATGTTCGAGTCTCTCGTTACCCAGTCGGTTCGAGTTTATGCTGAGGCGACTGAAGCGACGACGTGGCATCTTCGGGAGCAGTCCGGGAATCGGGAAATTGATCTGATTGTCGAAGGAAGCTCTGGTCGTGTAGTTCCGATCGAGGTGAAGCTATCGGCCTCAGTGGACGACAAGGATGTCAAGCACCTCAACTGGCTCCACGAAAAGCTTGGCGACCGAGTGGTCAATCGAGTGGTGGTGAATACGGGTGAGTTCGCCTACCGTCGTAAAGATGGGGTCATCGTTGTTCCGTTGGCGCTGCTTGGTCCGTGAGGTGAATTGCGTACTGGTAGTCGCCGTGACGGTCCCTGTCACGTACCCGCGCGACGCCGTCGTCGTACTGGATCAATCCTCCCAGAAATGGAGCAAATGCAGGGCAAACGACTCTGGCTGATCGGGGAAGTGACCGTCAGATATCGCAGGAACAAATCCTGTTGTACATGACCACCTGCTCGCCCTCCCAGGCCCACGCCTCCGCCTCGTCCACGGAAGCAAAGGTGCGCGGGGCGAGCTGGCCGTTGGTCATAAGGACGCCGATCTCGATTTCGTCGCGTGGATCCGACCAGGCTGCGAGCGCGGCTGATGAGGGGGTAACCTGCAGCTCCGCACGTGGCTCTGGGGCCGAATTAGTTTGCGGTGTTGTCGTGCTCATCAGGGCCTCCCTATCGGTCCGACGAAGTTGTGTCCAGGGATGGCGATCACTCGCCATGACCTCTTACCAGAATAACCACGGAAATGAGCGTTTTATTCCGGTGAACGCCTTATTCTCTCGTGCCCGTCGATCGACGACTTTGGCGGACCAACCCCGACGCCCAATCGAGAGGCCTGTTTTTCTAGTGCTCGTTCATTTCTCCCCACTACCGAACCTGCGCCACAGCTAGGGGAGGACCTCGAAACTAAACCATGCGGACGTACGGAACTACTGGTTCGCCGTCGACCTCATCAAATAGAATGAGACTAATCGACCCCCTCCCAAGCCTCTCCACGATGCTCACATGGGAGGGGCCGCTTTTACCGGGCGCGTGGATTCGTGGCCCGCCAACGGAGGTGCTCCGTGAAACCGAGTCCGAGCTGGGAGGGTCGGGTGGCCCTGTTGATCGCGGATGGGCTGACCATCGCGGACGAGGGCGCCTGCGCGAAGTTCTTCGCCACCAACAACTATCGGCGCTTCCATGACTACTTGCGCTATTTCCAGCGCCCGAGCGGCTCGTCGGGCCTCAAGTACTGGTCGGGAACCACCTTCGAGGAAATCCGGCAGATTTACGACGACGACGCCACGCTCCGTCTCCTTCTCACCGAACCGTTGTCGCAGGTTGAGTTGCTTCTTCGGAGTCATACGGCACGGGTGATAGCGGATGAATTTGGGGCGGAGGGGCGATACCTGCAAGCCGACTTTTACGTGGATTATGGCGGCGAAAGGACCGTGCCGTCCCTGCTCAGGGATATCGAGCGGAGTAAGGAACCGGAGGTGCTTCGCTATACCTCACGGGGAACGAACCAGCAGGAGTTGCGGCGGCTGCCGGTATGGGCGGCAGTGGAAGCGCTCTCCTTCGGGACGCTGTCCAAGTGCATTGAGCGCGGCGGCTACGGCACGCTTGCCGATTCCGTAGCGACGAGCCTCGGAGTGGCCAAGGCTGGATTCGGCTCGCGCGTGAAGGCTCTCGTCTACCTGCGCAATCGCTGCGCGCACCACAATCGGTTGTGGAACCATTCGGTGGTTGACGCCGGCGCCACCCCAAACAATGTGCGCTACAAGGCGCGGCGGTTGGCGGGGAGTTTTGAGCCGAGGTCGGTGCTGGATGTGGTGGCGTCGCTTGACGACGTGCTGGTGCGTGGGCGGGCTGGGAGAGCAGTGCTACCCAATCTTGTGGAGGAGTTCGGGGCGGAGTCGGTCTTTTGGCAGGGGATCGCAGATCCGCAGAACTCACGCGACTACCAGGGGTGATTGGATTGGTGGCCCGTTAGGCGCCTTGTCGTATAGTCCTAGGTTCTTGCTAGCAGTCCTTGGGTGAGCGCTTGCCGCGCGTATTCGCTGGTTGACGACTGGATCGAAATTGGGAGCCAAGCCGCCATGGTGGCTGAACTCATCACGGAGACGGGCGCGAGTTTGGTTGCGATTGCTGTCATCATTGACGAGGCATCGGCTCGAGTGTAAGCAACCCTATACTTCACGAGTTGTTCTCAGATTCATAGCTGGTTCGAAGCCCCAGTAGATATGCACGCATGTCTTCCGAGGTGATTGCGCGTGAGGGGTCGTTTCTCATTGCCTCAACTGAACCAACGACCTCGGTACGCAGCCATGCTTCGACTGCTTCTTCGCGTGCGAATAGCGCCCGCAAACCGTCACGAATAACTTCGCTCTCGCTTGCGTAGGCTCCAGAAGAAACGCGTTCCTTCACGGCATCGGCCATGTTGTTGGGGAGTGTAATACTGAGCTGCTTCGTTGTTCGCATGATTGAACCTCGCTATTGATATGACTAAATCCTACTTAATAACACGGCTGTGATGCCA
>JBDIAV010000128.1:0-6703 GCA_039812645.1 Actinomycetaceae bacterium | reverse complement strand
CACCACCACCCCAACCTTCACACCATCCTCACTGCAATCACTGAAAGATAGAAATCCCCGCCGCAGCAATCACCGGCACAATGCCGATCAGGACAAACGCGGGCAAGAAGCACAGCCCCAGCGGTAAAACAAGCTGCGATCCCAGTCTGGCGGCGGCCTCTCGCGCTTGACGTTCTCTACTCTGCCGCAGCATCTGCGCGCCACGCTCCAAGAGAGGCAAGGGGGCGGCACCATCCTCCCATGCGGGTTGCAGCGCATCTCGCAGCATGTCAAAGCGGGCAGGAACGTCATTCCATGCCTCATCCCACGTCGCGCCCATAACCAAAAGACGACCAACAACCTGCAGCCCTGAGGACTCTTCTTCCTCCCCCAACGCTACGTCCAAAGCAATAAGTGCCCCCGGAATTGATGTGCCCGCTTTGAGAGCAGCCTGCAATAAATCTGCCGCCATCGCCCCATCAAGTGGTTCCATCGGTTTTCGCTTCTTACGTTGTCGAGTACCAGCATTACGCATCGGAGCGTAGACAATGCCCATGACCCCACTCAAAACAATAAAAAGCACCATCACAACGCTGCCTCCTCCGCACGCGCCGCAAGCCGCCGCACCCAAAGAATTCCAACCACTTCAAATGTCAACCCCACCGTCAGACAACCCGCTCCGATCACCGATCCGGTAAGAAAACCAATCGGGTCGGCTCCCATCACAATGCCTAACCCCAGTCCCAACAGCGGGAGCCATGAGAGCATTCGAGCACTCGTCTTCGGTCCCTCCAAAGCAACGCGCCTCGCCGCAGCAGCCTCGGCCGCCTCCATGACCCCACGGGCACAAGAATCCAGGACATCCGCTGTGGGTGCTCCCGTCAGATGGCTCATTCGGCATACGGCAACAGCAGGAGGAATGCCCGTCTTCATGTCGCCGTTCTTGCGCAATGTTCGCGTTGGCTCGTTCCACAACCGACGTAACGCTCGCGGAACTCCATACCTATCAAGTTCCGCGTCGCCCGCATCTACCATCCCCAGTCTCATCAACGCCTGACGCCAGGCCACCTCGGTAGTTGCTCCCGAACGTAGCCGTGTCGCTACCTCGGATACTAAAAGTCCCGGCTCCACCGCAACCTTTCGCTGGCGAGGAGGCCGCGTCCTTCGGGCAAGACCACGAAAGCTCCGTATTGGCATCTCCGAAATATGTGGCGCGGCTCGAGAACCTGCCCACACCAGCAAACACAACGGCACAACCAGCAATACGATCACGACAAACACTCCGGTTCTTTCGGAGCCTCGCGCCTCAACCGTTTCCCTACACTCACACGCTCATCCGCACCCACTTCAGTCACCCCACCCTGCATACCTAACTCATCCACATCACCTTGTTCATCAAACCCCAGCCTCCGCGCCAAACGAGGCCATCCGCTCCCTCGAATAAACTTCCGCCCATTCCACACAAGCGCGTCCGCGGCACGAAGTTCACCTCCCTGCCTCTCAAGAACGGCGATTTGCTGGACCTGACGGTGAGCACCATGCCGCTCAACATGAATCACAGCGTCGAGTGCGCTCACCGCCTGCGCCGCCACGACAGGTTCCTCCATGCCAGCCAACGCACCCAAAGCAACCAATCTGGAGGGAACATCTGTCGCCGAGTTGGCATGAATAGTTCCCCATCCGCCCTCGTGGCCGGTATTCAATGCAGAAAGCACGTCGCGCACCTCGCTTCCCCGACACTCACCTAGCACGATCCGATCAGGCCTCATCCGCATTGCAGCCCGCACCAAATCGCTCATCGAAATCTCCCCGGCTCCCTGCACATTCGCATGGCGCACTTGAAGGTGGACAACGTGGGGATGCCGCGGGCGTAACTCCGCCGACTCCTCAATCACCAGAATCCGCTCACTCACCGGTATCTCGGCCAGAAGTGCTGCCAACAATGTGGTTTTCCCTGACCCGGTCGCCCCCGAGATCATCACGTTGGCGCGCAACGCAATCAACCGATCGACCAACGGCCGAATGCTCTCGGGAACCATCCCTAACCGGGTCAGATCATCAAGGCTGAACGTCACTCTCCGCTGCGTCCGCAACGAGATCAGTGCACCCTCCGCAGCCAAAGGGGGGAGGACCGCATGTAACCGCAGCCCTCCCTCAAACGTTCCATCAACAATCGGGCTAGAGTCATCAAGCCGTTGGCCGCAACTAGCGGCCAAACGAACCGCGAGCGCGCGGACGTCGTCGTCGGAAAAATGGCCAACTAGCTGCTCGATAAGTTCCAGTCCGGTGCCGCGGTCCACCCAGACGCCGTGTGTGCCGTTGACAAGAATGTCGGTGATACTGGGGTCCTCGAGGAGCGGCTGAAGCACCGGGCCCGCGCCGCCCACGGCATGCTGGATCTGCCTGCCCGCGCCCAAGATATCGTGGATTCCTACGGCCTGTGGGAGGGCGCTCGATAGCGCGTCACCGACGTCGGCGCCACCGGCAAGTACATGGCGCGCCTTCCGTAGCTGAATGTCACTGAGGCGCGACGGCGGCCCGTTCCGCCCGGACCTTACCCCACCTGCGATGTACCTTGCTCCACCTCCACCGGACCTCGCCGCCAGACCTCCTCGCACCATCACACCAACTCCAGACACATTGCCTGTATCCGAGAAACATCCCGCGCTGTGTTGCAGCGCCGTCGGTCCCCTAGGCGTACACCGTGCTCAAGGTCCTGCTCCAAATTGCGCAGGCGCCGTAACGGCACTACGCGCTCGAATCCGAGTTCCACCGCGATGGCCGCAGTTTCAGCTCCGCCGCTCGTCCCATTAATCACCACGACGGGCACAGTCCCCTCCGGGACGCGTTGCAGAACTCGACGAGCGTGCCGCAACCCCCGCGACGTTGCGTGAGTAACGATGACGAGGACATCGCACCATTCGAGCCAGCCACGCGCCGATGAGTCCACCTCGATCACTTCGCGAGGCAAATCGAGAACCGTCACGGCATTGACCTGCGAAAGTGCAGCGATCGCTCGTTCGCCCGAGGCTCCCGAGAGCGGGACAGCGCCGCGCTCGTCCGCGCTCAAAACATGCACGTCGTCCAGACGAGGCAACGCCGCATTGAGACGCCCCGGAACAAGCGCTCCCGAGGATTCCGGCAAATCCGCCCACCGCAATCCCGGACTCTTATGTACGCCGAGGCCGCGTTCGATGCCGAGGGAAAGCGGGTCAAGGTCAATGAGGCCGGTAGCGTCGGTTTCTCCGAGGCCGCGCGCCAGCCACGAGGCCAACGTAGAACAGCCTGCTCCACCGTGCGCTCCCACCACACCCACAATGATTCCCCTGCGAGTGGAGCCCGCCGCAAGCATCAATTCGAGGAGGTCCTCAGCCTGCTCCGGGAGAGCAATCCGTACCTTCCCCCTGGCGAAATATGGCGCATAGGAGGGATGGAAACTTGCTTCCACCTGAGAAGTAGTCCCCGGCACTTCGATAATACGCAGCACCGCCCCGGACTCAATGGCCGCACGTGAATGCGCCACCTCCACTCCAGCCAGTGCGGCAAGCCGCGCCACCTCACCACGTACAGCGTCACTACTGGCCTTCAAGGCCGCAATAGCCACCCGCCCCGGTTCTACGGGGCCCGGCGGTCTCTCCACAAGACTCGCACTTTCCCCGCGGCTCACGCTCGTGTGGCTACGGTGAGTATAGGAATCGGTGGAGCTGGATTCTCGTCTAGTCATGGTCCAAGCATTACTGCTTTTACGTCCGAGCCGCTGGCGGACGGTTGCTCCTGTGGATGGGGAGTGCACGAACGGTTTCTGGGGAGAAAAGTAGCCCGCCCCGCCAGAAGAACCACCCTGTACTAGAACGAGCACTCCCGCCAGAAGTAGCCCGCCCCACCAGAACGAGCACACCCAGCGTTCATCCCCTACCGACGACTGGCGCAAGCGGTCCAATCTTGAAAGAGTATCTGTATGTCAGTCGCACGATCAGCCATCACCCACCCACGTCACTTCCGCAAGGCGTCTGCGCTCCGCACGGCCGCCGCCCTCGCAGCCATCACCCTCACCCTCGGAGCTTGTGGAGGCTCCGGCGATTCCAGCGGTAAGCCATCCGCTACGTCCACCGTCGAGTCCCCTACGAAGGACGAGGTCAAGGCCGGTTTCGTTGTCATTCTCGACGAGGGTCTCTCCCAAATCGACCACGAGATCACCGACGAAGTGCGCGAGAACTATACCCAATGCCTCACGGACGAAGCCTACGACGAACTCTCCCCCGAAGGTCGCGAAGCGGTCGCACACCTCGGTGACGACGCCGTGATCTCCAACCCGGACCGCGTCACGATCTCGAAGGCGTCGACCGCCTGCAGAAAGTACATTGACGAGCTTGTGCTCCCCGGGTCAGATTCGACGATCTCTCGCCCCAAGTAGGGATGCCGCACGCCGTCGTCGCCCATTCCATAGGTATCTAGCAGGTCTCTTACGCCACGTTCTCCCTAGACTCGCCGTCGATATCTCCAGAAAACTCCGTCAACTGTCGTAGCGTCAGATAGACCCGATCAAGGAGGCTCCATGTCCACCCCGACCGATCCGTACAGCTCAAACCCTCGCCGCCCCTTCGAGGACGACGAGATCTTGGCTCCGCTTCCCGCGACCTCGCCGTCTAGCGCCAGCACGCCGTCGAGCGGCGCACAGGTAAACCCGCCGGCGTTTGTGGACGACTCGTGGACAGACACCGAGATCTTTGCACACACCCAGGGCATGGATCCCGCCTTTGACCAGCAGGAACGTGAGCCTGAACCACTTGACCCCGAGCCTTCGTCACCGGATGAAGCACCCACCGCGCTGATTAACGACGACGGCGAAGCGGCACCGGTCCGTACCTCCCGCGACGACGCGATCACGGACTACTCGACCATCGACTATTCGTTTGGCGCAGATGATGACCTTGCCGAAGATACGGGCGCAACCGCTTCCTACCCTGTTGCGAGTCCTCCGCAGCCGATGACCACCTCGGTGCTCCCCACCTCGAGTCCCACCAATGCGTCCACGGAGGCAGCAGCGCCGTTCGCCGCCCCGGCTCCCTTGGAAACGCCTGCCCCTGTCAATGCGTGGGCTGCACCGGCAACAGCCTCCCCGGTCACGGCCGCGCCAGCTGCGATGCCTGTCTCGACCCCCGAAGCTCCACGCGGGCGCGGATGGACCCATACCTGGGTTCTTCTCGCTACGCTGCTCCTCGTACCCATCGGTTACTATCTGCTGTCTGACTCGATTTACAATCTGGAGCTTGGCCCGCTGAGTGAGCGGTCCTCCGGAACGGGCGTGAACTGGCTGCTGCTCGCAGAGCTCGCGGGAGGCCTCGTCGCCGTCGCCCTCGTGTGGTTCATCGCCAGATTGTCCTCTCTCGGAGCGATGGTGATCGGTACCCTCTTGGCTGTGGCGGGACTCGTTGGTGTGGCGGCGCCCTCGCTCGTCGAGAAATTCGTGATGGATCCGCTGACCAATTTCTTCGGCACAGATAACTTGCTCATCAACAGCATCATTCTGCACCTCGGGGCGGGTTTGAGCTTTGGAAGAATCCTTACTTTTGGCGTTTTGCTCCTCATGACTGGCATCGTGTCCCATTCGGCGCGGCGCCGCGGCGAGAAGTATGGTTCCATCGTGACGCGTCGCGAGATCGCTCCCGGATCTACGGGTAAGTAGAGATAGGACTGCTGCATGTCTGCTCCCGCAGATACCTCCTGCGTTTTTATGGACGGGCCGTGGACCCATCGCTTCGTCCAGGCCAACGGATGCCAGTTTCATCTGGCCCATATGGGTGAACACCGCGACGACCGGCCCTTAGTAGTGCTCGTGCACGGCTACCCAGAATACTGGTGGGCGTGGCGTCACCAGCTGGAACCTATCGCCGCTGCCGGATATGAGGTGGCGGCGATTGATCAGCGTGGCATCGCTGGCTCGGACAAAACGCCCGAGGGCGCCGACGCCTTGACCCTCTCACACGACATCGGCGCTATTGCGCGCTCACTTGGCGCCTCACGGGTGGTTGTGGTGGGGCACGGGCGTGGCGGCTCGCTCGCGTGGGCAACCCCCACGCTTGACCCAAATCTCGTGGAAGGCATCGTTACCTTCTCAGCCCCACACACTCGCACCCTCCAACGCGTGGGCACCCACCTGACGCTGCACACCTGGCGCCACGTGGCGGATACCTTTATTCCGCCGCTTGCGCGCCGCGCCATTAAAGCGGACAACTACGTCAAGAAGTTGTTGGTGGAATGGTCTGCCAGGGGGAACGACGGCGCCGCATCCCAGGCTCACCTTTATGCCGCAGCGATGCGACTGCCCGAAGCCGCCAAGTATGCCACCGAGCAGTTGCGCTGGTCCTACACGGCGCAGCAACGCCCCACCGGACGCAAGTACTTCCACATCACGAAGAAACCCATCACGATTCCGGTGTGGACCGTACAGGGCGATCTTGATCCGCTGCTGCCTGGGCGCGCCTGGCGCAAGGACGCCGAGTTCGCCAAGGGAATCCATCGCCATATTGTGGTGCCTGGCGTGGGCCATTTCGTGCCCGAAGAGGCGCCAGAGGAGTCGACGCGGATTATCCTCGACTTCCTCCGGGCGCTGCGGGGGTAGGTGTGGCGGCACAGGAAGGTGCCAGGCGCGCCACGGGGTAAGGGTGGCGGCGCCGAGCTGCCGGGGCTGATTCCGTCAGGGTCTCCTACAGGAGCGTGGGGC
>JBDIAV010000127.1:0-6705 GCA_039812645.1 Actinomycetaceae bacterium | reverse complement strand
GGGTCGAGGGGTGTTCTCCGCTGTGGCCAGCGCTGACGGTGGCAAGACCTGGGAGACGCGCGGCTCTGCCGGAACCGACGTCTCTTTTTACTCTTATTCGGTGGTGGACGAGAACATCCAGATTGTTGCCTTCGGTACCGGAAATGACAGCACGCCACCACCTGCTCTCATCACTTACGATAGTGGCTGGATCTGGCAACCCCTCGAACTTCCTTTCCCTGGTGATATGAAGCCTTTCGGCCGTTTCGTGGAGTCGGCAGAGCGGACAGCCGATGGTCAGATCGTCGTTGTTGCAAACTACCCGGATTGGGAACTGAACCGGGGAGAGGGCACACGCTTTATGTCTACCGATAACGGCGCCACCTGGCAGCTTGTCAAGTAGCTTCTGAAGGATGCTGGCACGTCTTTTTCGGTTCAACAATATTTGTCTTTGACAATATTAGATGATTTTTAATGTCTCTAGATGCTTATTAATACTTTTTGATGTATTTTGTGTGTTTTCGATTATTAAATGGGGCCTTTCGTCGTGTCTAGGAAGTTGGCTTTGGAATCGGCAGAGGACTGTACGCCATGCACAGGCATGTGCTGATTACGAAGCTATTAATTTCTCAACCTAGCATTCGAGGGGAGTACTTGGGACGGCGATGTCGAGGAATCTGGATAAGCTAGGGCAATGCCGCACAGTCTTTTTACGCTCCCCGATCCACGTGATCTCGTGCCTATTAGCTTTCCTTATGATCGGTTGAGTCGCTGGCCCGATCCTGCAGCGGACAACTTGTTTGCCTTCGATGCCACGGATCGCCTGCTTGTCGATATGGCTGCGTCGGCGATTCGGGAGGTGGCTTCGGGCTCGGTTGTGGTCATAGGGGACCGATACGGTGCGCTCACTCTTGCGGTGGCAAGCCTGGGTTGCCCGGGTACTCGTGGAATCCGCTGCCATCAGGATGCCTACGGCGCGCGCATGGCGTTGCAGGCGAACTTCGAATCGTTGGCAGATTCCCTGGGACTAGTGATGCCTCCCGACGGTATGGGAGCGTCAACAGATACGTTGGAGCAGGGATGGAATTCTGCAACTAAGGTTTCTAATGGTCAGACGATTACGCCAAAGGATGGGGTATTGGTAGCCGACACGCAGGAGTTGGACGTATTCCAATCCTGCGAGCTGGATGAGAGTCTGCTTGCGGGCGCCGAGGTGATCCTCATGCAATTGCCCAAGGATCTTTCGCAGCTCGACCACTGGGCCTCGCTCATCGCAGCATATGCCAGCCCCAACGTGAAAGTATTTGCCGGTGGCCGCATCAAGCACATGACGCGGGCTATGAATGAGGTACTGGAACGCCATTTCGGGCAGGTGTCAGCCTCGCTGGCACGGCAGAAATCGCGCGTGCTCCTAGCTGGCGAGCCTCGCCGGAGTGCTGTGCCCGGAATCGAAACGCGTGACGAATTAAAACGTGGTGGATTGAAACAGACACCGGGCCAGTTGCCGAAACAGTCGCCGGAGCAGAGTAGTAACCAATCGCGGAGCGACCTTCCGGAGGGCGACCACAACGAATCATCGAGTCGCAACCAATTGCCGAAGCACTTGCTGGACTCGGACCCCAACGAATACTTCGACTCCGAGCTCAAACTCTGGGTATGCTCATACCCGGGCGCCTTTGCCGCCGGCCGAGTGGACATCGGCACTCGGTTCCTCATCCCATTTATCGAGCAGATGCCGCGCCATACAATGGGGGGTACAGCCGCTGACCTGGGATGTGGCACTGGACTGCTCACTGCCGCGCTGCTCCGTTCCCACCCTGAGTATCACGTGATTGCCACGGATCGTTCGGCCGTGGCTGTGCGTTCAGCGAAGGCAACGCTGCGGCGTAATGGCTGCGAGCCGTTGCTGGATGGATTGGTTGAGGATGGAGACCAGGGCGAGGCGATACTCCGACGCAATGGGTTTGAGCCAGCCGACAATCGTGCAGGTGCCGCACGATACGAGGTGCGGCAGGATCACGCGCTCTTCCAACAGCCTGACGCAAGCCTAAACCTTATCGTCTGCAATCCGCCCTTCCATTCGGAAGCTAGCGTCTCTACGGCGCTCTCGGAGTTCCTTTTCCGGGAAGCGGCGCGCACGCTGCGCCCGGGCGGCATCATGCTCACGGTTTTCAACTCGCACCTTGAGCATCGCCGAGCTTTGCAACGCCTCGTTGGGCCCACCGAGCAGCTCGGTCGCAATCAGAAGTTCACCGTGACGCGCACGGTGCGAATCTAGGATTCGACGAGGTTCGCGTATCCGACGAGGTAACGGAAATATAGAGAGGTAACCGATACCGCACCCGTCGAATCCGCCGGGTCGACTATCCGAGAAACCACCGTTACTTCTTCTGTGTGGGTGCTGAGCACGGGATACGGAACGCGGGGTGCTGAGCACGGGACACGCGGCGTTGGAGCTCGGATAAACCCTGGCTTGGAATGCCAGCCAGGTATGACGGAATGCAACGAGGGCGGCGCCTGTTCCGTGGGAACGAATCCCAAGGTACAAGCGCCGCCCTGACCACTATCAAGTCACCTTGTAGCCAAGCTGCCGGTAAGTTATCGAGCACCTGGTCGGCTAACAAGCCACCAAGCCAGCAAGCTGCTCATTGACCCAAACGAAACGGCCCGGGCCACCACGTACGATTCCTAAGAACCGGACGCGGGCCCAGGCCGTCGTCGTCACATCGGGTTATCGTGGCATACCGCGACAGCCCAGGAACCTCAGATCGCCGTCTTCTCCAGCTTCCACACCTGCTCCGCGTAATCCGTGATGGTGCGGTCGGAGGAGAAGCGGCCGGACAGCGTGATGTTGTTCCAGCACATCGTCGCCCACTTCAGCTCGTCGCGGTAGTCGGCGGCCATGCGGTCCTTGACCTCGCGGTAGTCCGCGAAATCGCCGAGCAGGTAGTAGACGTCTGCGGGCTCCCACGAGGTGCCGTCCAGCAGGGTGCCGAGCAGGTCGTGGAAGTCGCCGGTGCCGCCGTCGTTCAGGGTGCCGTCAACGAAGGAATCGAGAACACGCTTGAGGCCGGAGACGGTCTCGTAGGCTTCGCGCGGGTTGTAGGACTTGCGCAGCTCGGGCAGTTCCTCCTCGCGGGCGCCGAAGATGTAGGCGTTGTCGTCGCCCACGGCCTCGTGGATCTCCACGTTGGCGCCGTCCATGGTGCCCAGCGTCAGAGCGCCGTTCATCATGAACTTCATGTTGGAGGTGCCGGAAGCTTCCTTGCCAGCGGTGGAGATCTGCTCGGAGACATCCGCGGCCGGGATGATGTACTCGGCGGGAGTCACGTTGTAGTTCTCAACCCAGACGAGAGCCAGGCGGCCCTCCATCTCCGGATCGTTGTTGATGAGGGCGCCGATCTCGTTGATCAGCTTGATGATGGCCTTGGCGCGCTTGTAGCCGGGAGCTGCCTTGGCGCCGAAGATGAAGACACGCGGGGTAACGTCGAGCGACGGGTCATCCTTGAGGCGGTAGTACAGATCCAGGATGTAGAGCGCGTTGAGCAGCTGACGCTTGTACTCGTGCAGACGCTTGATCTGCACGTCATAGATGGCGTCCACGGGGATCTTGATGCCCTGGCGAGCCTCAATCCACTTGGCGAAGCGCTCCTTGTTCTCACGCTTCACGCCGATGAGCTCGCGCAGCAGGCCCTCGTCCTCGCCACGGTCGGTGATGTCGGCGAGCTTGGCCAGGTCGGTCACCCAGGCGTCGGAACCGAGCTCGCGCGTCAGCAGGTCGGCCAGGCCGGGGTTGCAGGAGTTGAGCCAGCGGCGCTGGGTTACACCATTGGTCTTATTGTTGAACTTCTCGGGCCAGATCTCATACCAGTCGTGCAGCGTCTCGCGCTTGAGAATCTCAGTGTGCAGCGCGGCCACGCCGTTGATGGAGAATGCCGCGTAGCAGGCGATCCATGCCATGTGGACGAGTCCGCCGTGAACCGGGGCCATGTAATCGATCTTGCCGGGGTGATGGCCAGCCTTCGCGAGCTCCTCACGGAAGCGGCGATCGATTTCCTGGACGATTTCGAAGACGCGGGGGAAGAGCTTCTGGAAGATCGAAACTTCCCACTTCTCCAGCGCCTCGGCCAGAACGGTGTGGTTGGTGTAGGCGAAGGTCTGCTGCACCACGGCCCAGGCGTCGTCCCAGGACATGCCGTGCTCGTCGAGGAGCAGGCGCATCAGTTCGGGGATGGCGAGTACCGGGTGGGTGTCGTTGAGCTGGACGGAGTTCAGCTTGCCGAAGCCGGTGAGGTCCTCGCCGTGCTCGCGCAGGTAGACGTCCACCATGGTCTGCAGCGACGCGGAGACGAAGAAGTACTGCTGGCGAACGCGCAGCACCTTGCCTTCGTAGGTGGTGTCGTTCGGGTAGAGAACGCGGCAAAGATCGGCCACGCGCTCACGCTCGACGATGGCGTCGGTGAAGCGCTGAGAGTTGAACGCGTCGTAGTCGAACTCTTCGATGGGCTCGGACTTCCACAGGCGCAGGGTGTTGACGTTCTTGGTGCCGTAACCGGTGATCGGCATGTCGTAAGGAACGGCGCGCACGTCCATGTCCGCGAAGCGCACGTAGCGTGCCTCTTCCTCGCGGCGGATAACGAAGGGGTAGCCCTCTTCCATCCACGGATCTGGGTGCTCGTTCTGGAAGCCGTTGTCGATGGTCTGCTTGAAGAGGCCGTAACGGTAGAGAATGCCGTAGCCGGTCACGGGCAGATCGAGCGTGGCGCACGAATCGAGGAAGCAAGCGGCGAGGCGGCCGAGGCCACCGTTGCCGAGCGCGGCATCGTGTTCGGCTTCGAGCACGTCAGCGAGGTCCTGGCCTTGCGCTGCGACTGCCTCGCGTGCCTCGTCAAGCAACCCGAGGTTGGTGAGGTTGTTGAGCAGGGCGCGGCCCATGAGGAACTCGGCTGAGAAGTAGTGCTCCTGACGGCCTGCCTGGTACGCCTTAGTGGTGGCCTCCCAGTTGTCGGCGATCTGGTCGACGACGAGTCCGGACAGCCCGGTCCAGAATTCCATGGTATTTGAGCTGCGGGTGGTCTTGCCTGATGCCGAACGCACGAAAGCGCCTAGCGATTGCGTCAGATCCGTAGACATTAACTGAATCTCCTTGCGAAAGAATTTGCATACGTAGATTAGTGACCGGCGCTGCACGGAATGAAACCCGGACCTAGGTCGTATATGCCCAGCGTTTCAAATTAAATCGTTGTATCCCGCGAAAGTCTCGCCAAATGGATAAGGGATACCCCACATTTTCGGCGTATTTACGCCGAATTACTGCTCTCATAGTGGCCAACTTCGCACCGCGAGCGCGTGAGTCTTTCCATCCGGACGCCAGAGATAACGTTATGTCTCACCATTCGGCCCTCTTCTGTTTCACCTGTTGCTGTCAGTATGCTAAACAAGTAAAGCGGCATGGCCCCTTTACGAAGCGTAAGCAATGAAGGAGAGCAGTATGCCTGCGGTCATCATCCTTGGCGCCCAGTGGGGCGACGAAGGAAAAGGAAAGGCCACCGATCAGCTCGGCACCCGTGCAGAGTACGTCGTCAAGTACAACGGCGGTAACAACGCTGGTCACACCGTCGTCGTTGATGGTGAAAAATTCGCACTACACCTTCTTCCGGGCGGAATTCTCTCCCCGGGGTGCATCCCCGTTATTGGTAACGGTGTTGTAGTGGACATCCAGGTCCTCTTCGAGGAGATCGAGGAACTGGAGTCGCGCGGTATGGACACCTCGAAGCTGAAGGTCTCGTCCAACGCGCACATCATCACCTCGTATGACCGCAAGATGGATGCCCTGTCCGAGAAGTCGCTCGGCGACAAGAAGATCGGCACCACCGGCCGCGGTATCGGCCCCACCTACGCCGACAAGGTTTCGCGCACCGGCCTGCGCATGCAGGACCTCTTTGACGAGGAGTCGCTGCGTTCCAAGGTCGAGACTGCGCTTGCGGACAAGAACATCCTGCTCGCCGCTTACGGTGAGGATACCTTCGAGGTCGACGACGTCGTCGCCGAACTCACGTCTTTTGCCGAGCGCGTCCGGCCCATGGTCATTGATACCGTCCTCGAAGTGAACAATGCTCTCGATGCCGGCAAGACCGTGGTGTTTGAGGGTGGCCAGTCCACGATGCTGGACATCGATCACGGCACCTACCCCTACGTCACCTCTTCCAACCCGACGGCTGGCGGCGCCTGCACCGGCACCGGCGTTGGCCCCACCCGCATTGACCGTGTGGTAGGCGTGGCCAAGGCCTACGTCACCCGCGTGGGCGAAGGTCCGTTCCCCACGGAGCTGTTCGACGAATCCGGCGACTGGCTGCGCGAGAAGGGCGGCGAGTACGGCGTGACCACCGGCCGCCCGCGCCGCTGCGGCTGGTACGACGCCCCGGTGTCCCGCTACTCCGCGCGCGTCAACGGCCTGACGGATATCGTGCTCACCAAGCTCGATGTTCTCGGTGGCCTGGAGCAGATCCCGGTATGCGTGGCCTACGAGGTTGATGGCAAGCGCGTCGAGGAAGTTCCGGCCATTCAGTCCGAGTTTGCTCGGGCGGTTCCGGTTTATGAGTATGTTCCTGGCTGGCAGGAGGACATCTCTGGCTGCACCACGTTCGAGGAGCTTCCGCAGGCGGCGCAAGATTACGTGCTCTACCTTGAGAAGATCTCGAACTGCCGCATCAGCTCCATCGGCGT
>JBDIAV010000126.1:0-6863 GCA_039812645.1 Actinomycetaceae bacterium | reverse complement strand
GCGGCGGCGTGGAAGATGCCGAAGTCGGGATCGTACGGCGCCCAGACGCAGGAGAAGGTCTCGCGCTCCTTGTTGAACACAGTGAACGACGGATCGATCTCGTCCCACACGGCGGGCTGCCCCGACTCGGTCAGGCACATCCGGAACTCCTCGTGGCGATTGACCACGGCGGCGATGGCCCACAGCTGCGCAAGATACGTCTTGCGGGTCGAGGCGCGCATCACCGCAGCGAAATCGGTGACGTCCAATTCAACAGTCATCGAATAGGTACAGGGTGAAGATTCGAGATAGTGCACGAAGTGCTGGCGGCGCGGCCAAGTGTCGAGGTCAATTGGTCTGGGCGTGGGCTCAGCGGAGCCGCCGGGATCCCGGGGCGTCGGGGCACGATCAATGGAATTGGCTAGCTCGCTCATGGGTCCAGCCTAGTGTCGAAATTGCAAGCAAGCTGTGCCTCCCGGTCCAAGTTCCTCACCCGTACGATGAAACCAATACTTTCCATCAGCTGATCCAGGACACGAGAGAACGGACGTCACTATGAGCCAGCCGAAGCCAGACGCAGCGGGGGCGCGATACGCCGTCCTTGTCATTGATATGCAAAACGGTGTTCTCTCCGACTGCACGGGTGTCGATACCGTCGTGCCGAAAATCAATGCCGTTGTTGACAAGGCACGAGAGGCAGACATTCCCGTTATCTGGGTGCAGGATTCCAGTTACCTCCAGCCGGGCGAGAACGAGTACGAGATCACGCCCGCACTCAATCCGCAGCCTGAGGACAGGCGAATCGACAAAAAGTATCGCGACTCGTTCGAGGGGACAGAGTTGGCGGACGAACTGGAGCGGCTTGGGGTAGGCAACCTCGTGGTGTGCGGCGCGCAGACGGACTTCTGCGTGCTCAGCACGTGCAGCGGCGCGTTCGTGCGTGGATATGGGGTGACTCTCGTATCGGATGGTCATCTCACCGCTGACCAAACTGAGCGGGGAAAGCCCGCACCAGACACCATCGTCAATTTCGTCAACACGTACTGGCGCGGGATGCGGGCACCCGGACGGTGCGGAACGGCAATTCCGGCGAACGAGGTGACGTTCGAGGCCGCGTGAGGCCCTAGTTCTCGGCTCCTCAGGGCTGGTTTCGTCCCTCGTTGACGGCTGCAATTCCTACATGGACACCACAACAACAGGACGAATATGGCGGTGTATGTCGCTCTGGCCATGTCGGAAAAGTATCGCTTTGCATCGTCAGTCTTCAGCCGCAAGTTGCCGAGCTTGCGGACGGTCTCACTTGGGTGCCTCTGAATAACCCGCCTTCAGGGGTACTATTTCTGATCACCAAGGTGCGGCGCAGAACTCAGAGTGAGGCACGTCGGTCAGCAGACGATTGTTGATAGTTCGCAGAGACGCTCCCGCGTCTGGTGAAGTGATTTTTCTGCGTCGGAGAGCCTGGTGGCAATGGTGTCGAGTTCGGCTCGTAAGTTGGGGCACATGGCCAGGGAGTGGGTGTCGCCGTCGGTCCTGACACAGGCGAGGTACTGACGGATCTCTCGTGTTCCCAATCCGGCTGCAATCATGGTCTTGATCTGCGTGACGCGAGTGATGTCGTCTTCTTCAAAGATACGGTATCCGTTGCTGTCGCGCTCCGGGACCAGCAGCCCTTGATCCTCGTAGTGGCGTAGCGCTCGCGTACTGAGTCCGGTACGCTCCGCAAGTTCGCTGATGAGCATCATCTTCTCCTTCGATTTGCCTTCACGTTAGCGTGAATCCGTACGGTGGTTTGCTATGAACTCAGAAGCGACTCGTACATCATTGCCAACGCTGTCAAGGGCATTTGTCTTCCATGGATACGGGGCGACGCCCACCGACCATTGGTTTGGTTGGCTTGCCAACGAGTTCGAGGCCGCAGCAATACACACCAGAGTCCCGGTGCTTCCGCATCCCCTCGAACCGGACGCGAAACTGTGGGAGGAGACTGTTGGGGCCACTGTGGGGGTGCCCGACGAGCACACGGTCGTAGTGGCTCACAGCTTGGGATGCCTCGCGGTACTGCGTTACCTTGCTTCCCTTCAGGGACCGTGGCACCTCGGGATGTTGGTGCTCGTTTCAGGGTTCGTGGATCGGCTACCCGTTCTGCCCGCGCTGGATCAGTTCATCCAAGACGGTTGTGATGTGTCGGGCATCGCGGAGCACATTGATCGGATCGTCATCATTCGTTCCGACGACGACCCTTTGGTCCCGCCCGCTATCACCGACCGGCTTGCCGGCCTTCTCGGGGTTTCAGCACGGGTGATTGCTGGCGCGGGCCACTTCCTTGCCGACGACGGCGTCACAGCCCTCCCCCACGCTCGTGATGCAGTCCTCGCCCACATGGGGACTTCGCGGTGAACCACGCGATGATCTTGGTGGAGCCTTCCGAGAGGGCCAGGGCCGCCTTCAGCACAAGCCCACTCCGACGGTGTATTCCCCACCGTCACGCATCCACTACAGGCCCTCCAGCGGCGGGACGGTCAGAATCACGGGCGAGGCCGTCGGCGCATACAGATCCCTGAATTCCTTCTTGTCATCAAACGCCACGGGAGCCCTTGGGGAGCGGCGAGGGAGCGACGTACTCGAGCCGGAGTTCAGTGACGGCAGCTATATGCGCGAAGTCGTGATCGGCGGCAAGAACGGTCGCATCATTGAGAATGGCATACCCGGCGATCAGGATGTCCATAGCATCGGCAGCACGAACAAGCCCCGAGTTCCACAGCGCACTCTGGATGTCGAGAACCAGCGACTCATCAGGAGCCCTCTCCAACGGAAACCCAAGCGAGATACTCTCACGGTAACGCACATACTCAGCCGGAGTGCGTGCACCGTGACAGAACTCGAGCACCTGAGGCGGGCAGGTAACGAAAAGATCGGTGGGAGCCCGCTCAATGTGGCGAAGTCTGCGCGTGATGAAGGGATCCCCGGACGCCAACCGTGCCCACACGGAATTGTCCACCAGATAGTCCGTCATCGCGCCTGCCTCGGGTCTGCGATAGGGGCGACGACGGGCGAGTTCAGCTCTTCCTCCAAGTCATGCAGCTCGGCGATCTGATCGATCATTTCACCCTTCTGCTTCGAAGCAATGAGCCGACGCAAGGCAAGATCAATCACCGATCGATTCGACCTCTCCCCAGTCAGTACCCGGGCACGCTTAATCAAGGCCGGATCCAGATCAACACTCGTGACTGCCATAATTCCTCCTCAATCTATATATTTGATTATATATCGAGGAATTCAGGCAGTGAACCCATTGCCCAGAGGGAAAGCTGACCGACCGATTCTCCTGATCGGATGGCCTGAGGGGCATTCCGCCGCACTCGACAACGCGGCAGAATGCCCCTCGGGAATCACTCGTAGGTGATTAGTTGCGGCTCGGGTGCCTCGTGGGTGGCCGCGCTTGCTCGTGGCAGGTGTAGGAAGGCCGCGATGAGCAGGGCTGCGACCAAGCAGAGTGCGGCATTGACACCGATGGCGGCTCGAAGTCCAGGGATCAGTGTGGCTGTAGCAAAGCCGGTTGCGATGGCGGACATGATTGGTGTTCCTAAGGCGATGCCGACTTGCTGGCTCATGGTGACCAGTCCTGTGGCTAGTCCTTGCTGATGAGAGGGAACCCCAGCGGTTGAGGTGACGGTGTAGCCGACGATTGCTACGAGGTTGGCAATACCGCCAATGAAGGTGACGATCAGGAGCGGGACGAGCCATGTTCGGTTGTCACTGACGAAAGCGAGCGGGAGTGTTGCGGCTGCTTGGATCAGGAATCCGATGATGATCGCGGTTTTCGAGTTTGTCTTGCCGATGAGTTTGGGGGCGATGAGGCCACCGACGACGGTGCCGATGCCGAGGACTCCGAGGATGAGTCCGGTGGTGATGGCGTTGTATCCGAGGATGTCTTGCAGGTAGAGAGTCAGCAGGAACACGAGTGAGGTTTCAGTGGCGAACGCGAGCAGTCCGGCAATGTTGCCCCAGGCGACGTTTCCTTGGAGCAGGCCAGGGGCAACGAGGGGTTCGCGGAGGGCGGACTCTACGCGGAAGAAGACCGCGAACAAGGCGATGGCTAAGAGGATCGTGGCCCAGGCTGCGGGGTGGCCCCAGCCACCCCGCCCAGCAGAGTCGATTCCGAAGACGAGGGATACCAGTGCCAGGGTGATGAGGATCGCGCCGGGGACGTCGAGCCTGGGCCGGATGTCGCGTTTTGGTTCTTGCAGGGCAAAGGGGGCAACGATGATGACGACGACGGCGAGCGCCACATTGATGAAGAACGCCCAGCGCCAGGAGATTGCTCCTGTGAGTAGTCCACCCAGAACCGCTCCGGTGGTGAATCCTGCCGCCATGAGGGCACCGTTGAGTCCAAGGGCACGCGAGCGTGCTGGCCCTTCGGGGAACATGGTGGTCATCAGGGAAAGAGCGGCGGGAGTGACCATTGCGGTAGCGATGCCTTGACCGACTCGCGCGCAGATCAGCATGGCTGGGCCGGTGGCTACTCCGCCGATCAGAGATGAAACGCCGAGTAGGACGATGCCAACGAGGAAGAAGCGTTTGCGTCCAAAAAGGTCGGCGACGCGTCCGAAGAAGAGGGTGAAACCTGCCGCGCACAGTGCGAACGAGGTGACAATCCATTGGAGTGCGGAGGTGGCGAACCCTAGGTCTGTGCCAATGTGTGGCAGGGCAACGTTGAGGATGGAGAAGTCCACGGCTAAGGTAAAGTTCGCGGTCAGTAGGACAGCCATGGCGATCTTCTGGGTGGCAGTGAATCGTTGCCCCTTTGGATTGATACTCGTAGGGGCAACCGGTCGAATAGGTGGAGTTACTGTTTCGGTTTTACTCATGTCTCCTAGACTCCGGCCAATGCTGACAGCTAACCAGAACCCCGGTTTGCCAAAGCACGAGGTGCCTAGCACTGACAGGGCTAGGTTTGATGACAAAGGGGGCGGGATAATGGACGGTATGGAATCTGAGCGTGTGGACCCGCGAGCCTTGGACCTTGGCCATCCAGTTACCGAACTGGGTGAGTTCCTCCGTTCGCGCCGCGACCGGCTCACCCCGGAAGAAGTCGGTGTCAACAGCTACGGACGCCGTCGGGTGCCGGGCTTGCGGCGCGAAGAACTTGCCCAACTGGCAGGCGTCTCGATGACCTACCTGACCCGCTTGGAGCAGGGACAATCACAGAACGCCTCCGATTCAGTGATTGAAGCACTGGCACGAGCCCTGCAACTCGATGATGACGAACGAGCACACCTGTTTGCGTTGGCCAACCATACTGTCCCCAAGCGCCCGCGAGCCTCGCGCTGTGAGGTGGCAAAACCAGGTGCCGAGCAGTTGCTGCATTCCATGGGTGATGTGCCCGCCATGCTGCTGGGACGGTTCAACGACATCCTTGCCTGGAACCGAGCTGGACATCTGTTATTGGCCGGACACCTAGATTTCGAGGCCCCACGCCGCGAAGAAGACCGACCCAATCAGCTACGTCTCCTGTTCTTGGACCCACACACCCGTGACCTGTATGCAAACTGGGAGAACGAGGCGGCGTTGGCGGTCGCATCCTTACGATATGTCGCCGCAGACTATGCCGATGACCGGCGCTTGGCTGAACTGGTGGGTGACCTTTCCATGAACAGCACCGAGTTCGCGAGCCTGTGGGCAGGGCATGATGTTCGGCTCTGCACCAGCGGAACCAAACGATTCCGCCATCCACAGGTAGGCGAACTCGAACTGCGCTACGAGGTACTGCACCTGCCCGAAGGCAACGGGCAACGCATCCTCACCCACACCGCCGACCCGGGAAGCAGCTCCTTCGCTGCCCTGCGACTCCTGACCAGCAATGCCGGACATCCTCAGACCTGGCGCAACGCGCCGCCGTCGACGCCCCATTCCGACCCGGTGACTTGGCGCGCCTTTGGGGACAGCAGGTAGGTGATGACACCGGCTACGTCGTCGGGCTTGCCAATCCTTCCGATGGGCAGGCGACGCTCTTCGCGAATGAATCGGTCCACCGCCGAATCAGGGTCCGTGTCGAACCTGGCGGCAAGTTGGTCAGCGAATCCTCCTGGGGCATCGAACAGGGCGGTGCGCGTGGGTCCAGGCGACACCACGTTCGACCGGATACCTAAAGGACCAAACTCGATTGCCAAGGATTTTGAGACCGACAATAACGCGGTCTTTGACGAGGCGTAGGCGGCCATCGTCGGGTCGGGCATCCTCGCGGCCTCGCTGCCCAGATGAACAATGCTGCCACCATGAGCGCTCAGCGCTGGAATGACCGCTTTGGACAGGCCAACTGGTGCGAACACGTTGATCTCGAATGTTGCCTTCCACAGGGCGTCGTCAAGATCAATGAACGAGTCCCTGGTATCAAACAGGGCGGCGTTGTTGACCAGACCGTCAATCCTGCCGTGCCGCTTCAAGACTTCGGCGACGACGACGTCCGGTGCCGCAGGGTCGGATAGGTCAGCAGAGATGAAATCAACCCCGACTGGCAGTAGTCCTTCCTCTGGTTCGCGGCGTGCGACTGCGACCGGCGTGGCTCCCTCGCCCACAAGTTCACAAACCGTGGCTAGGCCAATGCCGCTGGTTCCTCCGGTGACGATGATGACGTGTTGGTCAAGGTCAAGATTCATGATTCAGACTCCTATTTGTGTGCTAGTTCAGGCTGAGTTGTGTTTGCCCCGGCGCGGCGGCTGACGAGACGGGCAAAGACGATGAGGGCAAGACCGATGAGGGTGAGAGCTGCGCCGGTGATAGTGGGGCTGCGTAGTCCGTACCCGGCGGCGATTGCGGCCCCGGCAAGGCTCACGCCAATGGTGTTACCCAGGTTGAACGCTGCGATGTTGGTTGCGGACGCCAGG
>JBDIAV010000125.1:0-7068 GCA_039812645.1 Actinomycetaceae bacterium | reverse complement strand
GTCACTGTGCGGAATGTGACGCTTCGTAATAATGGCTTGCTTGGCATGGGTGCGAACAATGCCGACAACTTGAAGGTCGAATCACTGTTCTCCGAGAAAAACAATTCCCAGCGCTTCAACCATGGTCCCGTCTCTGGAGCTATGAAGATCACGACAACCCGAAAGGCAACGATCACAGGGAGTTCTTTCGTCAATAACTACGGTCACGGACCATGGTTTGACGAATCGAGCTACGATGTGACCTTTGTGGATAATGACAGTGTGAACAATGACGGTTACGGCATGCTGTTTGAGCTCTCTGATACGGCCAAGATTGCCAACAACGTCTTCGCCCAGAATGACGAGAGCGGTCTGAATGTCCAGGATGCTGGCAATGTTGAGATCTGGAACAACACGTTTGTCGATAACAATGGCAGCGTCATTATTGTTCAGGATGAGCGGCGTGCCTCGAATCTGAGTATTAGTGGACATGACAAGCGTCGTACCCTTCCCGATCCGACTGTCCCGTGGATCACCAAGAATGTCACTCTGGCCAACAATGTCTTCTCGCAAAGCACGGGAGATTACGTGGTGCAGGTGAATGATTGGTCGAAGGAATTCAAGTCCTCGCAGATGCTGACGAAGAGCGAAGGTAATCTCTTCCATACGGCGTCGTCGTCGGTGCCGCTTGTTACCTGGTACCCCGATGCGAAAACGTGGACTGTGTACAAGACGCTTGCTGCCTACCAGTCGGCAACGGGCCGAGACTCGAGTTCTACAGCCGTAGTTGGCACCTCGCCGTTGACAGCACAGTTTAATCTGACGTCTAGTTACAAGTCGCGTGCTTCAAAGGCGCTACCGATCACCACAACGATCGCCAACTCCTCATCAAATCTCAAGAAGGACGCTAAAGTCTTGGGAGCGGTTATTCCCTAGTGAGTAGTGTCTGACTGTATGACAGGAAGAAATTGAAGGAAGGGTGAAATAGTCATTTCACCCTTCCTTCGTATGTTGCCAGGGGCTGATAGTTTTCTTGCTGGTGGGGGGAGTGGCTGACATTCGTGACAAACTCGTGGATATATTATTGAACCGATTTGGTCGAGTTCTCCTGGAGGGATCTTGTATCCGTTAACTAAACCTCGGACGTTTCCCATATTGTATGGAGTTCTCATAGCCATCATCGCAGCCGTTTTGGTAACGGTGGCTCTTACTCGTCCGTTCTTTCTAGCAGTGGAGGAAGACGGTCCACTTGCGGCTGACACGATGAGCAGGAGCGTGAGCACAGGCTGGGACTCGGCAGATACAGGAGGTGTATATACTGCCTCACCAGCTGACTCAGGCAGTGTCAGTCATGGCAGTGCCTACTTGGCGAGTCCGGCTCCCGGGGCTACAGCGACCATGACTCTCGAGGAAGCACATGTTCAAGATGTTGAATCAAGCATTGATATATCGCTTCCCACGTTGCCGACCTATGGCAGCAAAGCCTACATCACGCATTTTGTTAGAGGTACGTATAGCAACGGCTATGCACTCATGGTGCTCATTGAATCCTCTGGAAAGAGTCAGGTGATTCTTGAGCGCACGACGGATGGGGTTGAAACTAAGTTCACCACCGTGGCAGGGCCACAGTTTGTGGCCGGGGAGGTCGTCTCATTAAAGTTCTCCGTTGTCGGTCAAGAGTATGTGCAGCTTGGTGCCAAGGTATGGAAAGCTGGTACCTCCGAACCACCTGAATGGATGGCTCAAGGAATAGATGCCGACACTGGGCGAATTGACACCCATGGTTCGGTGGGTGTTTCGGTGTACGCTTCGGCCTCAGGGGATGTTACGTCGGTAAGTTTTGACAACTTGTCTACGGTTGCAGTCGAATCTGATCCGTCAGAGATACGTCCGAGCTATTCTGGCCAGCGTGCAGCATCCGGGGCTCAGCGACTGAATTCGTTAACTTACCCGGTTCCGTCGTCGGCGGTTTATGTGTCGACTGGTGGGTCCGATTCGAATCCGGGGACGAAGGATCGTCCGTTGAAGACGATTTCTGCGGCGACGAAGGTTGCGAAAGCTCATGGGACGGTTGTTGTTCGTGGTGGTGTCTACCATGAGAGTGTTCTTGTTTATCCGCATGATGGTTTGACGGTTCAGGCCTATCCGAAAGAGACCGTGTGGCTGGATGGTTCGGAACGGGTTACTGGTTGGAGTAAGTCGGGCAGTGTGTGGGTCAAGAGTAATTGGACCAATTTCTTTGATGCGAGTCCGACGCATACGAAGGGTGCTCCGGATGGGACCGCAGAGAACTGGCAGTGGATCAATCCTTCTTACCCTCTCGCGGCCCATCCCGATCAGATCTGGGTAAACGACGTACCTCTCACACAAGTCACATCACGTGAGGAAGTCACTGCCGACACCTTTTTTGTGGATCGATCGGCGAAGCAGTTGGTGATGGGTACGGATCCGACGAATAAGCGTGTGGATGTGAGTACGTTGTCTGAGGCGATGTCGGTTCGTGCGACGAATAGTGTGATTCGGGGCATTGGTGTGCGTCGTTATGCCACGAGCGTCCCGATGATGGGCACAGTCAGTACCTATTATGATGGTGTGACGATCGAGAACATGGTGATTGTTGATAATGCAACCACGGGACTATTCATCGGCGGCGCGAACGTGACCGTGAGGAATGTGACTCTGCGTAACAATGGTCTGCTTGGTATGGGTGCTAATAATGCCGATAACCTGAAGATCGAATCGTTGTTCTCCGAAGGAAATAACTCGCAGCGTTTCAATTGTGCTCCGGTTTCTGGCGCGATGAAGATTACCCGTTCGCGTCAGGTGTTGGTGCAGGGTAGTGCTTTTGTGAATAACTATGGACAGGGGCCGTGGTTTGATGAGTCCGTCTACGATACGACGTTTGCGGATAACGACGTCGTCAATAACTCCTGTGCGGGGGTCGTGTTCGAGCTCTCTGACAAGGTGAAGGCCGTCAACAACCTCATTGCCAACAACAAGAAGAAAGGCATGATTGTCCAGGGCACCGGTAATGTCGAGATCTGGAACAATACGTTCGTGAACAATACAGGGAGTTTGGACGTGGTGCAGGACTGGCGCCGTGCTTCCGATCTCAGCGTCGCGGGTCATGACAAGCGTCAGCCGCTTCCTGACCCGACGATGCCGTGGATTACTAAGAATGTCACTCTCGTGAACAATGTCTTCTCGCAGCGCCAGGGTGAGGCAGTGATCCGGGTCAATGACTGGTCGAAAGAATTTAAATCATCAGAGATGCTGATCCAGAGCGACGGCAATCTCTTCCACACGTCGTCGTCGCTGCCTATTGCTGCATGGTACCCCGATGCGACGACGTGGACGGTGTACAGCACGTTCTCGGATTACCAGACAGCCACGGGCCGTGACCAAAACTCGCTGGGAGTCACAGGTGCTTCTCCCCTGAGGGAGAACTTTTCGCTGTCATCCGATTATGAGCCACGTGCTTCCTTTGCGTTGCCGATCACCACGACGATCGCCAGAGCCTCCTCCACGCTGGGGGAAGATACTCGGGTTCTTGGAGCCGTTATTCCTTAGTTTGTCGTGTGTCCTCACCTTCTTTCCCCGGAACTTTCACGATCACTGCGTGGTGTCGCCTCACCCCGAGCAGCGCGCCGTCTGGCTTAGTGAATATGAAGCCACCCGCGTGGTGGTGAATGGTAATGCTGTTCTGGTGAACTGCCTGGTGGTGCCTCCAGCAGAGTAGTACCGCGTTGTCCACTGTGGTGGTGCCGCCCTCTTCCCATTGCTGGGCGTGGTGGATTTCGCCGAGCTCGCCGTCAACGATCCGGCCGCCTTCAAGGCCGTTGTTGAGACCGCGAAGATGGCCCTGCCTGCAGACGTCAACGCCCCCAAGGCCTGACAATCTTCGCAGACGTGACGCGTGATTAACGCATCGCGCACGTCTTGCTTGGCTCAGCCCCGAGTTCGTCATTCGTGACGGGTTCGGGGCTGAGTTGTATTATCCGATGCTAAGTGGGGCAGGGGCAGGGTGTTGTACTACTCGGTTTGGAAGGGTGTCTATGCGACAATCTGATATCGATCGGGAGTTGGAGAGCTTCTATTCGGCAGGGAGCGAGGGCGCACGCCTCGAATCCTCGTCGCCCGCGGGTGTCGCCGAGTTCCTTCGCGTCCAGACACTTGTCCGCGCACAGCTTGCGGTGCTCGGCGTTTCGAGTCCCCTCCGGATACTTGACGTCGGTGGTGCAACTGGCATCCATTCCGAATGGCTTGCGGCAGATGGCCACCAGGTCACGCTCATTGACCCTGTCGCGTCCCAGGTTGAGATTGCTCGCCGCGTTGGCACGTTTGATGCTCGTGTGGGTGACGCTCGCTCACTTCCCTTCGACGACGGCGAATTCGACGCCATTCTGCTCTTCGGCCCTCTCTATCACCTGTACTCACGGGAAGATCGGATTGGTGTGCTCCGTGAGGCGCGGCGCGCTGTACGCCCAGATGGGGTTGTCATGTCCGCAGGGATTTCGCGTGTTGCAGTGGTTGTCTATCGGATGATTCACAACGTTTGGTCAGATGACGATGACCTGCTTTCTGTCATGAAGCAGGGTCAGCCTAGGAGAATTGATGGCTTTCCTGCGGCTCATTTTCATACCTGTGACGAACTGGAGAGTGAGCTGCGGGAGGCAGGGCTGGACCGTGTCTTGAGTGAAGGGATCGAGGGATTTGGGGAAGGCGTCGAGGTGCTGGAGGGCCGGGATGAGAGCGTGACAGAAGCGATGCTTGTGCTGGCTGAGCGTTTGGCTGCGGTGCCCGGTGCGAAGGATACGTCGAACCATCTCATGGCGTGGGGAAGACGGCCTGCGGCAGGCTGAGGCGACGGGGCTCCGGACTTTCTACCGCACACATAGCTGCGTTGTTGGGGGATGACCCATGGCAGATTGAGCGGATGGAGGCCCGGACTTTCCGCCACACTCAGGCCCAGATTGATGGTAGGCGGCCCGCAGCAGGTTGAGGGGACCGGCCCCTGCAATCAATGAAGTCAATCCATCAATTGATCTGGCCATCGTGCCTCCTGACGCCGAGCAGCGCGCCGTCTGGCTTAGTGAATATGAAGCCACCCGCGTGGTGGTGAATGGTAATGCTGTTCTGGTGAACTGCCTGGTGGTGCCTCCAGCAGAGTAGTACCGCGTTGTCCACTGTGGTGGTCCCGCCCTCTTCCCATTGCTGGGCGTGGTGGATTTCGCCGACCTCGATACCACGGTCGCAACCCGGGTAGCGGCAGGTATGGTCGCGGGCGAGGATGGCCTTGGCTTGGGTCGCGGAGAACAGACGCTGAGCGCGCGAGGCATCCAGCGGTTCGCCGTGCGCTGTCAGCACCACGCGACTGATTCGCGAATCGCATAGCATCGCCGCCAGTTGGCTTGGTGTAAGGGCTGTGCCGTCCTCGAGAGTTGCCGGTGTGAAGCCTTCGAGCATAGACGCATCGATTCCGGCGCGAATACGGGTGAGAGCGTGCCCGAGCTGGGCAGTGATTTCTTCTCGATCGTCCAAACACTTTCCCTGGCGCCCGAGTCCGGCCCCGTTGGTGAAACACTTCGGCGCTGGAATATTGTTGGGATCCACGTTGGTTCCTGAGATCGTATCCTCATGGAATAGCTGATCGAGGTGAGTGTCGGTAGGGGGAGTCGTCAATGGGTGGTGGTTCCCATCCGAAGGTTCGGGTACTCCACAAGAAGAACCACTCTTCCCTTGGTTTGTATGGCTTGCTTTCTTCAGCCCACCCGCGGCATGTGGACCGGATTCATCAATCAGAACGTTTCCACTTCTGTCTTGTGGCGCGTCAGCTATTCTGTTTGGGGAGCTTCTATCCTTGCCAGAGGGCATGCCTTGCCCACCGGTCGGCAGACAACCATTTTCGCTTGACGTACGACGTGGCCTACTTGCCGCAGCAGATTTACTCCCTCCGCTCACCTCGTCAAGGGATCTACACCCCGATTCGATAGCTTTCTCGGTCTGAACCAGCGTGGCGAGGGGAACGTGAACCACAATATGGGTGCGCGGGTTGTGACGTCCGACGCTGGAGTGCCGCCTATCCTCGACCCTGGACCTCCGCATACTCCCGGTGCCGGGCGACCTGCTACTGGTATCGCTTTGGGGACCATAGCCACTCTCAGTATTGCCCGAAAGGTCACGAGTATTTACCTGCGAATCAGCGGCGTGACGACTATAGGACTGCCTCGCGGCTCCGGTACCGCCATCTGCGTTGACGTCGCCACCAGCACCGGCACCTAGACCACCCGCTCCGGTACCGCCATCAGCACTTGCCGTACTTACCGCACTCGGATCCTCTCCGTTGAGAATAGCCACCAAAGCGTCCGCGTTTCGCTCGGCAAACTCTCGCCGATCACCCACCGGCGGCACCCCAACCAGTGCGCGAAGTGTCTTGTCTAAATGAATGCCATTGATGGCGTTGAGCCACCCGTGCAACCTGTAGCCACCCTCGGCGGGGAACACGGAGAATTTCTCCTTCCGTGCCTCCTCGCGCGCCCTCCTTTCCGCGCGCGACGGCGCGTACTTCACGACCCATGCCTGAACGCCTTTGACGAACTGTTCAAACGTTCCCTGCAACGCAAGTTCCAGCAATGTTGCTTCTTCGGATCGCGCCAATTCAATAAGCTCTGCCGGAATACGCCTACTTAGCACGTCGATGTGAGCGGAAGATATCGTGCCACGGCGGAGTTCTTGGCCGAACAAGGGGTAGGCGTCACGGATCGCACGCGCTTGACGGATCTCGTCGCGCGCCCTCTGCCGCGGTTGCCCGCCCGCAGATTGCAGCAGCCCCGTGAGGTCCGGTTGATCACCTGGCAATGGCTTCACCTTCTGTCTCACGGGGTTCTGTCCGGGTAGGAGCTCCGGTAGAGGCGGCGACGTTTCCTGGTCCACATGCGCTGTGAGTCCAAGCCTTAGCCCATTGATCGCATTGTTCATGTGACCAAGTTTTGCAATGAGATCGACGGCGGCCTCAACCGGAACCTTGTCAACATCCACAGTCCCGCACCATGCGGTGAAGCGTTCGATGAATACGCGACCGCGCTCCCA
>JBDIAV010000124.1:0-7091 GCA_039812645.1 Actinomycetaceae bacterium | reverse complement strand
AGTGGTCTCGATACGCTTGCTCATCAAGGTGCTAGAAGCCCACGGCGAGCTCATCCCAGGAGTGGATCGGTACAGCGAGATCGTGCGCGAGGAACTACTCTCGATGAGCCCAGCCACCATCGACCGGTATGTGAAACCCGTCAAAGACACAGGCCGCCTCACAGGTGTATCAACAACCAAGCCCTCCCCGTTGCTGCGTTCCTCGATCAAGATCCGCAAAGCAGGAGACGAAATCGAAGCCGCCCCGAGTTTCTTCGAAGGTGACACGGTCGCTCACTGCGGTCCCACCCTCAAAGCCGAGTTCGCTCGCACCTTGAATCTCACCGATGTCAACACGGGCTGGACCTTCACCACCAGTATCCGTAACAACGCGTCCCGGCATATCATTGCCGGACTCAACCGGGCCATTGATGCCCTACCGATCCCAATATATGGCATCGATTTCGATAACGGCTCCGAGTTCATCAACTACGACGTCGTTCAATGGGCCACCGATCTGGAACTGTATTTCACCAGAAGTCGGCCCTACAAGAAAAATGATCAGGCCACTATCGAGTCCAAGAACAACACCGTGGTCCGTAAATACGCCTTCTACTGGCGCTATAACACCCGGGTAGCACTCGGACTCTTGAACCGGCTGTGGGTCAACGTCAACGACCTGATGAACTACTTCACCCCCACTATCAAACCCGTTGGCTGGACCACCGATAGCGTGGGACGCCCCGAAAACCCCGTTTGATCGGCTAGTAGCTTCCGGGGCCCTCACCACGCCCAGATCCACCAGATGAGCGCTTATCGGGACTCACTCAACCCCACCCAGCTCACCCGCCAGATCCACACCATCCAAACCCAGCTCACTACCATCGCCCTGACCGACCAGATCCAGGCCCGCGCGAACACTCCCACCACCAGCCAAGGAATCAGACAAGCCAGCTAACCCAACCACCCCAGACACCCACCACTTACGCGGGCAAAAACACATGAGGCATGACGATGCCTAGAAAGCATAGTTTTTACTGGGGCTGGGTAAAAGCTTAGTGGGTGCCTAGGTGCATAGAACTCGTGGCAGGCAACAACCGACTTCTCACCGCCCGAAGGTGCAACTCATCCTACGGTGGTGGCACTCTTTGAAGTCGCTATTACTGTGGAGGAGCAAGGATCCCAGATGCACGCTTCAGTGACCGACATTTACTCGGATTTATATTGTCTGTGGAGGCACACATAACCAAAGATCACGTTAGTTGAGCGACGGTTACTCCTGTGTGGCAACCACATGAACAACCTCGTTCGCATTTGTCAGGACCTGATAGACTCGCACTGCTCCACCGGTCATCAGTATTACTGCTGATTAACCTTGCTGGATTATCGGTTTCTTCGCTTAGCGCCCTCGCGCCTCAGTTCAAAGGATGCCCATGCCCGATACGAGTTACGTCGCGGGATACACCGACGGACTCTCGCACGATCGCATGACCCTCTCTGGATGGCTTGCCCTTGATGCGGCTGGCGAAATCCCCGATGTGCGTTGTTTCCAGCGCAGCATAGAGATTGGGATCGTACAGATCGGCGACCCACGGCCAGATGTAACAACCGCAGGAATCGACAACCGAAGTTTCCATATCCACTTTGAAGATCCCGTTCCACTCGGCGCAATGCTCACGGGCGAATATACCGTTCGAGACATCGGCACCAGCCTTCCTCTCTCCCCGACAGTTGGTTTCCGAACTAGGTGTCAAGAGGAGCTGCTTAGTCTTATTGACTTCTCTAATCCGGCAACACGAACATCGGCGCTTCCACGCATTGCTGAACAAATCCGCCCACTGTCTGCTGATGATCTATCCCCCATCATGTTTCCCGTGGGTATGGTGTCGGGAGATGGCTTGGCGCAACTTGGCAAGAACGGCTGCGCTTTCTTGGTTGGTGGCCCCACTCAGCTGAGCCAGCGGTACCGCAAACCTAAGACGCCTAGCACCCAGGCCGCATTCACCGAGACTCTCGAGCATTGTCTAAGCACCTATCGCACCTGGGCGAAGGAACTTGCTGCTCTGGGTATCCTCTACCGCCAGATCATTGTTCCGGAAAAGTCGACTGTACTCCCCCGTCTCGCATCGTTGTCCCGTCCCATCACTCCACTATTAGAGGAGATTGAGAGGCGCCTTTCGCGAGAACAGTGGTATGTATCTGCGACTCAAGCACTGAGAAGTATGGCTGAACCAGAACGCGGCTGGCCCAAATATGACAGCCATCCGGCTCCAGCAGGCATGCGAAGCCTGGTTCTAGCCCTCATCGACACCCTTGATTTGACCGCGTCGTCAACCACCCTCGCAGCGCTTGATCACACGCACTTCTTCCAGGGCGATCTCTCGGCAAGTCTCTTTGGCACGCATCTTTGGGAACCTTTAGCCACTCCAAAAGCGCACGACGATAACCCACCGCTCAATCTCACAGTACTCGTCGTCGACAACGCAGCGCCCGGACATGTCGACGATCCACGAGCGCTAACCTGGTGGTTAACCCAAGAGTTTCAAGAAGTCCACGTCAGCTCAGCCTCTCAACTGGACCTGGCAGAGATCCGTGAGATACGCCCCGACGTCGTCGTTTATCACACAACTGAACGCCTCCTCGGTGCTGACGCTCGTAGCGACGCCACTGCCAATCCAACTGAACCACATTCGCAAGCAAACTCGAACGTTACCTCTTTCGTCACTGGATTTGTGGAGCGCGTGTCGCGGAATCGCACCTCCGTCACCGGATGGGTGAGCGTGTCCGACGACGGCGCCCTGCCGAACATCCGTTGCTTCCGGCGTGGAGTTGCTGTCGGAAACGCAGCGTTTGGAGATGCTCGTCCGGATGCTTCCGCCTCGACCGGACACAACGCGGTGGCCTTCGAAATCGTCCTGGATCATGAGCTACCACATGGAGCTCTGCTGACCGGTGAATACCTTGTCAAGGATGTGTATTCAGGATCCGCTCTCCAGCTCACCGTGAGACTCTTTAAAGAATCTGAAGCCGAACTAGCTGCACTCGCACGGATTCCGAAGTCTCTGAGTTCTGAGAGGATTCCTGCCACCAAACCTCGTTCGCTCGCTGACCTTTCCACTGTTTGGTTCCCCGTCGGGCTCACATCCCCGGATGGATCAGCCACCGTGGGCAAAGGCGGTTTTGCCTTCCTGACTGGAGGTTCCAACGCGGTGAGCGAACGATATCGGGAACCTACCAAGCGTGTACAACGGCGAGCACTTGAGAGGTCAGTGGACGCGTGGGCGTCACTTTTCCATGAACGGAGGCGGACGATTGAACAACTCGGCGCACGGTATGTTCAAATAATCGTTCCGGAGAAGACCACCACGCTTCATCACCTTATCGATCTCGAAGGGCCTATCACTCCCCTACTTCGTGACCTGGAAGAGCAGATCGGCACGGAATCGTGGTACCTCTCTGGTCGCCGGGTATTTGAGTCGCTTGATGATCCCGAGCTTGCATGGCTGCACTACGATGGCCACCCCGCACCCTATGGAACTCAAGCACTAATGAAGGCCCTGGTTGCTCGCCTGGAGCTTCCAGAGTCAGCAGTGATTGCCGCGGAACCGACGGATGTAGCCTTCTTCGAAGGCGATCTTTCGCGGCGACTCTTTCACGTCAACCTATGGGACCCCCATATTGCACCCGCGAACGACGAAACGCTGGATGGCGGGCCTCTCCCGGATCTCATCGAATCGTATACACCAGGCGTCGGTAAACATGTGGGGTCCAAGCGGGTCTGGAGGCGCGAGAGTGCAAGCTACAACATGAAGGTCATGATCTTTGGGGACTCTACATTCGGTACGGGTGCCCATAGCGCGCAACTCAGTTGGTGGGCATCTCGCGCCTTCCGAGAGGCCCACTTCATCTGGAGTAACACCCTCGATCACGACGACGTCGCGGCAATCCAGCCGGACCTCGTCATTTGTCAAACGATCGAACGTTTTCTGGGCCGACGTCCCGAGGCCTGAAACGCGACATGCCTCAGGCCTCGGATTGGTCACTGTGAGTTCAGGTTACGTTCTCTCCATGCGGTTTCTCGGCTACGAATCCCACCGCCGAGATGAACTGTTGGTTCGTCTTGAAGGTCTTGCGCATGGCAAGTACTCTCTTTCGGGCAGCGGGGTTTCGAGCCACATTCCAGGAAAATCTTAGGAATCCGTTGAGTCCCTCGTCGGCGACGATGCGCCGAACCTCAAGAAGAGCCATTTTATTAGTCGTCGAGTAAGTGACGGTGAAGCCTGCCTCGGTCAAGAGTTGTGTCCAGCCTTCCATCGTCAGTGGACGCGCACCGACTTTAATGGTTCGCGACAGCTGCTTTCCCACGGATCCTGTGGCCTGTGCCGGCGCACGAGATGTGAATCCCATCTCGTGCAGGGCATACCGGCCACCAGCTTCAAGAATTCGGTAAGCCTCGCGCATGATGGTGAGTTTGTCCGTGTCTGATTGCATCGTCAGCATCGCTTCGCCGACGACGAGCGTCGCACACCCATCGTCTAACCCCGTGTTCTTGGCGTCGGCATTGATAAGTTCCGCCTCGCTGTGCCCGGAAAGAACCGTTAGCAGCGGGTTATCGTCATCATCACGCACGTCGACGCCCCAGTATTGAACTGGATGAACAGCAAGCAGCAATTCGGCCGTCTTGCCAACCCCCGGACCGAACTCGACAACCCGATCGCTGGCGTTTGGCTTCGCCGCTGCAAGAATGCGGCGCGTCATTTCCATGCCGCCGGGGCGCAGAACCCGCTTCCCCATCTTCGCAAGAAGCCAGTGCCCCTGGAGCCGTTGTTCTTCGGGTCCGGACCGGGTTCCCCGAGTTGGTGTCACTGGCGAAGCAGACTGTGGAGAGGGCGCCGGGCTAGATTCCGGAACCTGCCGAGTGATAGTTGCTGCCTTTTGGATACGGTCGACGGGAACCTGCGAGCACATACAGGCATGCTGTTCTTCGGCGCTCATCGGACACCTTCCTGAGCTGTGGAAGTAGCGTCTACGTCCACCATAGTCAACGACATGTGGCAAGGTTCAATGGCAGTGAGCGCATGCCTCACTCCAGGAGCCAGGTACACGACGTCACCGGGGATGAGCGTGGACGTCTCGCCGGCCACAGTGAATTCCATTCGCCCGCTGAGAAGCTGGACGACGACGGCCTTCGGGCTTGCGTGCTCGGTGAGAAGCTGTCCGGCGTCGAAGGAAAACAGAACAAAGCGAATAAGGTCGTTGTTGAGAACAACTCTGCTGGTAGTGGCTTCCTGGAGAATTGGTAGCTGCTGCAAGAGGTCCGTGTAGACCTTAGATTCGCTCACCGATGTTGCTGTGGCACCCGCCATGATGATCTCCTTCGAAACACGTGAGTTAGGGATTCCTAACTCACTCGAGTCTAGGGAGCGGCGGGCACTTAGGACAGTATAAACACGTTAAAACCCGTGTTTATATGAGTCCTTCTGAGTGGTTGGTGTGCTTTTCAAGCCCTAGGTCCCAATCCATCGATAGAAGACGGGGCCTTTGCTATACCGCGCGGTATAGCAAAGGCCCCGTCATAAGTTCTAGAGCTCACCAACCCTTGGGTAGGGGGCGACCTTCCTGGAAGCCTGCGGTGGACTGAACACCCACAACAGCGCGATCAGCGAACTCAGCAAGGCTTCGAGCACCCGCGTAGGTGCAAGAAGAACGCACACCAGATGTGATCTCATCGATGAGGTCTTCCACGCCAGGGCGCTGGGGATCCAAGTACATCTTCGAGGAAGAGATACCCTCCTGATAGAGCGCCTTGCGGGCACGCTCAAAGGACTCCGCACCGGCGGTACGTGCGGCTACCGCGCGAGCGGACGCCATACCGAAGCTCTCCTTGTAGCGGCGGCCATTGGTATCCACCTGCAGCACGCCGGGTGACTCATGAGTCGCGGCAAACCACGAACCCACCATCACCTGGCTGGCACCAGCGGCGATCGCTAGGGCCACGTCGCGGGGGTGACGGACGCCGCCGTCGGCCCACACGTGAGCACCCAGCTTCTTAGCTGCTTCAGCGCACTCAAGGACAGCAGAGAACTGCGGGCGGCCCACACCGGTCTGCATGCGGGTAGTGCACATAGCGCCCGGTCCCACACCAACCTTAATAATGTTGGCGCCAGCCTCGACCAGCTCCTCCACACCGGAGGCGGTGACAATATTGCCTGCCACGATCGGGACCTTGGGATCAAGAGCACGAACACGGCGCAGCGCCTCGATCATCTTGGACTGGTGGCCATGTGCGGTATCGACGACGAGAGTATCGATGCCCGCTTCGAGAAGCGCGGCGGTACGTCCCTCGATATCGCCATTAATACCAATGGCAGCTCCAAGACGCAGGCGTCCCTGACCGTCCAGTGCGGGCTGGTAGATCGATGAACGGACAGTTCCCTTGGTGGTCAGAACGCCCACGAGGGTGCCATTGTCAACAACGGGAACGAAGGAGCGGCGCTTGCGCTCGAGCTGCACGTACACATTCTGAAGTGAGGCAGTATCCGTTCCGATCTCGGACAGCTCAATAACCTCGGGGTCCGGAGTCATGACGGTGCCCGCCTGGGCGAAACGGTCAACTCCCTTGCAGTCTCGAGGCGTGACGATGCCAATCGGCTTGCCATCCTCTACCACAACGGCGGCGTCATGAGTACGGCGAGGGATAAGGGCCAGGACAGCATCGACGGTGTCGTCACGGCGAACGGTGATCGCCGTTTCCACTACCGGATGTGCACCCTTAACGCGGCCGGCCACCTTGGTCACAATGTTGACGGGGATGTCCTGAGGAATGACAGCCATACCACCGCGACGCGCGACAGTTTCAGCCATACGGCGGCCAGAGATGGCGGTCATGTTTGCCACGACGATCGGAATAGTAGTACCGGTGCCGTCGTTCGTTGAAAGATCAACGTCAAAGCGGGATGCTACATCCGAATGTGAAGGAACAAGAAACACATCATCGTAGGTCAAGTCGTGAGTCGGCTCTTGGCCTGGAAGAAAACGCATAGGACCATTCTATGAGATAAATGGACACGCCAAACTGCGGAGCCTTTCACAGTTTGGACGCCTCACTACTT
>JBDIAV010000123.1:0-7320 GCA_039812645.1 Actinomycetaceae bacterium | reverse complement strand
TATACGAGTCGGAGGGCAACGGCCGCATGTGCCTCACCCTCCCGGAAACTCTCATCACCATCATGGGCATCGAGAAGCTCGTACCCACGTATGAGGACATCGAGGTCATTAGCCAGCTGCTACCCCGTTCGGCCACCGGCGAGCGCATGAATCCCTACACCTCATTCTGGACAGGCGTCACCCCGGGTGATGGCCCCCAAGAGTTCCACCTCATCCTGCTGGATAATGGCCGCACAGATGTGCTTGCCGACCCGGTAGGCCGTGAGGCCCTCAAGTGCATCCGTTGCGGTGCCTGCATGAATATCTGCCCGGTGTACCAGCACGTGGGTGGTCACGCCTATAACTCGGTCTACCCCGGCCCTATCGGCGCCATCCTCACGCCGCAGCTCATCGGCGCTTTCGATCACCATGACCCTGCCTCAACGCTGCCCTTCGCCTCCTCACTATGCGGCGCCTGTTACGACGCCTGCCCTGTCAAGATCGATATTCCCAACATCCTCGTGCACCTGCGCCACCGTTACACGGAAGCCAATCGCGGCGGCGTGCCGAGCATCTGGGATGTGGGTATGAAGGCAGCCGGCACGGTAATGGCCTCGGGGAAGGGGATGAAGCTCGTGGGTAGCGCAATGCCCGTCGCCCGTGTTGTAGGTGGTCCCAGCCGCAAGATCGGCCATATCCCGTTGCCCATGGCCAAGAATTGGACCTTTGTCCGCGATGTGCCTGCGCCTCCCGGACAATCCTTCCGCTCCTGGTGGGAAGACGAGCACGAGAAGAAGTCTGGAAAGTCCGAAGGAGAGAAGCGATGAGCGCCAAGCAGGAAATTCTTCGTCGTATCGCCCGCGCCGGGACGATTGATCCACCACCCATCCCCCGTGACTATCGGCGGACAGGTGACGGCAGCGACGTCGTCGCCGAAATGGAAGAAGCTCTCATCGACTACACGGCCACCGTGAGCCATGCGTCCGAGAAGGATGTCCCCGCGGCTATCGACGCGGCGCTGACCGACTGCTCGACCGTCATGGTTCCGCCTGGGCTGCCAGATGCCTGGCAGAAGGGTGCTGGGAAGGGACGCGAACTACGCGTGGACGAACCCGCCCTCACGAAGGACGAGCTGGACCACACCGACGCCGTCGTCACAGCCGCTCGGGCTGGCGTCTCCCTCTCGGGAACCATCATGCTCGACGGCGAACCGGATCAGGGCCGCCGCGCCATCACCCTGGTCCCGGACACCCACGTCATTGTGCTGCGAGCCAGCCAAATCTACGCGACAGTGCCCGAGGCAGTTACGATTCTCGCGGAGCATCCCGAGCGCGCCACCACTTGGATTGCCGGGCCGTCTGCAACCTCGGATATCGAGCTCATTCGCGTCGACGGTGTGCATGGCCCGCGGAACCTGCGGGTCATCATCGTGGACGACAAAGACTGAGCGGCTGCGTGGTTAATATCCCGGCGGCGATCCCGCCGGAGACCATCGGATAATTCACAACCACAGGGGTGGGCTTCGAGCGTCGAATGCTCGGAGCCCACCCCTGTAACACGTATTCAAGCTTGGCCAGCGATACTCGGAACCGACCAAACCGACTATGATCGAATGCGTGACTCCTGAGAAAATTACTGATTCCGTAGCCTTCCACGGTGAAGGCCCCGTCTGGCACGAGTCCTGGGGCGGTTTGCGCTGGGTGGATATGCTCGCTGGAGACCTGTTGACGCTGACGTCCTCCGGTGAAATCATCCGCACCCCCACCGGCTCTAAGATCGCCGCCTTCGTTCGTCCACGGGCGAACGGCGGGTACGTCGTCGGTGTCGAGCGGGGACTTGCCTTGGCCGATTCGCCGTTCGATACTCCCGTCCTCCAGCCCGAGATCTGGTCGGATACCAACGTCCGCATGAACGAGGGTGGAGTGGACCCGCAGGGTCGCCTCTACGCCGGTTCCATGCCCTACGACCGTACTCCCGGCGCTGGTAAGCTGTACCGTATTGACGACGACGGCGCCGCGACAGTCGTACTGCCGCACGTCACCACGTCGAATGGCATTGACTTCACCGCCGACGGCTCGAAGGCCTACTACAACGACACGGCCACGCGCGGAACCGACGTATTCGACGTCGTCGACGGCGAGCTGACGAACCGTCGCGTGTTCTACTTCGTGGGCGAGGGCATTAGCCCCGACGGCCTCACGGTGGATTCCGAGGGCAACGTGTGGACAGCGCTCAATCGCCTTGGCGTGGTACGTCTTTACTCCCCCGAGGCCGAGATCCTGGGCGAGTGGAAACTCCCCTGCCCCGGTGTGACCGCGGTGACTCTCGGCGGCGAGGACGGCAAGGACGTCTTCATCGCCACCTCCAAGGATATGAAGGATGTCCCCGAGGCGGGCGCCATCTACCACATGCGGGCCGACGTAGCCGGACAGCCAACGAGGGAGTACCAGGGCTGAATGTCTGACGCCCTCTTTCCGCTTGATCCGGCGCAACGCCAGCCGCTGGCGCGGGCCATTGTGGTGGCGGGTCCTTCCGGGACCGGAAAGACCCGCTTCACCACGCGGTCTGGCCTGCCGGTGGTCTCCCTCGATGAGTTTTACTTCGACGGCGACCACCCCGGCATGCCACAACGTCACGGCATGGTGGACTGGGATTCTCCGCTCACCTGGGACCGTCGCGGGGCGGTGGGCGCGCTCGTGGAGCTGTGTACCAGCGGCGAAACGGTGGTACCGATTTATGACATCGCCGCGAACGCTCGCATCAGTGAGCGGCGGCTAGAGCTGGACGGCGCGCGGTACATCCTTGTCGAGGGAATTTTCGCGCCCGAGATCGTTGAAGATCTACGAGCTGAGGGTGTGCTCGCGGATGCGATCTGCCTCAAGCGTCCCCGCTTCCAAACGTTCTGGTTCCGCCTCATGCGCGATTTGGACGAGGGTCGCAAACCTCCCATTAACCTGCTGCGTCGCGGCATCGCGCACTTCTTCGCCGAACCCAAGCGCTACGAGTACATCGAGTCGCGCGGGTGCCGCTTGGTGAGCTGGGAAGAAGCTCACGAGACGCTAACAAACCTGCTCGCGCGGATGCGCTGAGCACGGTTCTCGCGAACTCTCCCCGGCCCTCCCAAGTTCTCGCCCGGTCCTCCATGTCCCCGCGCCCTTCCCAAAGGAGTGGCGTTTTCGGATTCGCATGTCGGTTTTTCCCAGGGAAAATGCGTCACACGTTGCGGAAAACATCACGTGTTTGAGCGCTCTGGCGTCGGACGCGTGGCGAGCTCGAGGAGAACTCGTGGTGGGCTTACCGTGGGCACGGCGATAACCGAGCGCGGGGCGCCGTCGTCGACAAAAATTCCCCGGCTTCTCCCAGGCTATCCGGGTCCAGAGTACTAGGGCGCCGGGTTTGACCTGACCTACAGTGGTGGGGATGGAGAAGAAGCAGCGCGTCGTGCCGCCCCGGGTGAGGGGCCGTCGAGTCATATTCGCGGGTCTCCTTATCCTCGGCATGTTTCTCACGCAGGCGTTCTGTCACAGCGTTGCGCCAGTTAAGGGATCCGCTGTTCTGTACCAGGTGTCCACAGAACACCATGTAGCGACGGGTGAGGCCACGACTCCCTCCGGCGATTCGGCTTCCACTACCGTCCGGTCCCATGTGGATTCCACACTTTCGGGTATGGAGACCACCGTCAGCAACCATTCCTCCGACGAACGCAGTACCTCACATGCGTTTCGTAGCAAACCTTGCTCAGCGGACGGCTCGAAATCCACCTGCTCAGAGAACGCTGTTACATCGTGCCTGCTCATTCTCTTCCTGACCGCAGGATTGTTGATTCCACAGAACATCCGGGCTGACGCCGGAAGCAGTCGCTTCTTTCCCACGGCAAAGGTGCCCGTCCACTTCCGCGGGATCGCTCCCAACCTGCACGCCCTGGGAATCAGTCGTACGTGAGGGTGCGCCGGTTCGTGATGGAACCTCACTGCCTGAGGCCTCTAACCATCATTGTCCGGAATCTCGTATCACCCTTGCCCACACCATTCGTGGGCCGTCACCAACGACTTTGATTCACAGGAGAAACCCATGAAAACCCGTATTTTTGCGTCCCTTGCCGTCGTCGGACTTGTGCTCGGAGCCTGCTCATCAGGAGATTCCGGTGATGCCTCCCCACAGTCCGGCACGCCCGAATCCTCCCAAGCTGCTGCGACCAATGTTCTAGAAGAACACGGCCTAGCCGATCTCAGTACGAAGGAGCTCATCAATACGCTCGACGCGCTACCGGTCGACGAACGACCAACTGACTTTATGGCCTCCGTTCGCCCTGACCACCTGCTCATTGCAGATGCCACCGGAGGGGAAACTACTCTGCCCATCGAGGAGGACAGCTTCTATCTGTCCTTCAACCCCTACGTCAACACGACTCACGAGTGCTACTTCCATAGCCTGACCACCTGCCGCGGCGAGCTCGCGAACACGGCAATCCACGTGAAGATCACGGACAATGCCAGTGGAGACGTGATCATCGACGAAGATGCGACAACGCACGACAATGGCTTCTACGGTGTCTGGCTCCCCAAGGGAATCGAGGCCACACTGACGGTCACAGCGGAGGGGCTTAGTGGCACGGCCGTGGTCTCTACAAAGAACACAGACGACCTTACCTGCCTCGCCACGCTCCAGCTTTCGTAGCGTCGGAGAGATGTGAACGACGTGAGGGGATCGATACGGTTATATAGCCGTATCGATCCCCTCAGAGCAATGACATATTTATCTGTTTTATCTGTCCGTCAAACCCCCAGACAGGCAGCTATCAGAAACGCTGACTCTCTGCGTATTCGGGCTTGTAGTCAAGAGAATGTCGCCCAACACGCCGCGGGACAGATTCGCTTCTGATCCCGGTCTCTGCGCCAGCCTCAGCCATTGAATATTCATCCGGCTCAACGCTCGAGGAGCCGCCGGTCTCGTAAGCTTCCGACGCAGCATCGACGATCCGCTCCGCCTCGCGCTCGGCCTCCTCGGCAGCATGACGTTCGACCTCCTCAGCTACCTCTGCGTCTTCAGACTCCAAGACGCGCTCAACGGTGGTGGACAGATCCTTTTGCTTGACGAAGAAGAGGATGGCCACAGCCACGATGAGCAGCGGAATCATCCAGAGGAAGATAGGGAGAAGAGCATCGTTGTAAGCCGCAAGGATCGGATTCTTGATCGCAGCAGGCAACTCGTGGACGCTCTGAGGAGTGAGCGAGTGCATATCTGCACCACCAGCACCCTTGTGGGCTCCGGCCGCCGCAAGATTCTCCGTCATGAAGCGGGTAAGTCGGGAAGCAAAGATACTACCCACAACGGCGGATCCGACAGACGCGCCCACCTGCTTGAAGTAGTTGAAGGATGCCGTTGCCGTTCCCACGATGCTCACGGGGAAGGCATCTTGGACAATGAGCATAAGAATCTGCTGGCCGAGGCCCAGTCCGATACCGAAGACGGCCATGTAGGAGCAAAGCAGCCACATGGGCGCGGAGACATCAAGGGTGCTCAGCAGGAAGAGCCCCACCGCCATGATGGCGGTGCCGACGATCGGATACACCTTGTACTTTCCAGTGCGCGACACGAGATTACCGGAGAGGATAGAAGCCACAAGCACTCCTGCCATCATGGGAACCATGAGCAGGCCAGCCTGCGTGGCGTTGACGCCACTAACCATCTGGATGTAGGTAGGCATGTAACCGAGGGCGCCAAACATGGCGATACCGATGAAGAGAGCCGCGATAGTCGCGAACGTGAAGTTACGGTTCTTAAACAGCTCTAGCGGGATAACAGGGTTGGTCGCTTTGCTCTCAGTGACAAGGAAGGCGGCGATAAGCACCACGAGGATACCCACCACTTCACCGTAGTTCCAGCTATGCTCCGAGTTGCTCAACGTACACGCAAGTACGATGATCGCGGTGATAGCGGCAATGAGCGCCATGCCAAGGTAGTCGATGCGGGCGCGGCCAGTGCGTTCCACCTTCGGCAAACGGAGGAAGAACGCGGTGGCGAGCACTGCGAGCACGCCGAGTGGGATGTTGAACCAGAAAGCCCAGCGCCATCCCGGCCCCTCGGTGAGCCAGCCGCCGATGAGCGGGCCAGCCACGGAGGACACGGCAAACACCGCACCCATTACTCCCATGTACTTGCCGCGCTCGCGGGCGGGGACGACGTCGGCAATCGCGGACTGCGAGAGAATCATCAGTCCACCGCCCCCAATACCCTGGATAACCCGGGCAACGACGAGCATATTGATCGTCTCCGACATGCCTCCCGCAACGGATCCTGCGATGAAGAGAAGGATCGCGGTGATGATAACGGGCTTACGGCCGAGCAGGTCGCTGATACGCCCGTAAACGGGCATCATGATCGTGCTGGCCAGGATGTAACCGGTCACCACCCAGGTCATCTTGTCCACACCGCCAAGTTCGCCAACAATCGTGGGCAATGCGGTGGAGAGGATGGTTTGACTGAGCGATGCCATGAGCATCGTTACCATGAGGCCAGTAAAGAGGAGGACGATGGTGCGCTTCGATGGCACGCCTGAAGTCGTATGAGTAGCCAGGGTCGACGAAACAGACTGATCAGCAGAAGTGTGTTGTTCAACGTGTGTGGTCATGAAAAATCCTTGAAGACGGTACGAAAGACTGCGATGGCGGCGTCGGCAGCCTCCGGCTGCACTGGACCAACCAAATCGGGATCCTTCATCTGCATAAATCTGAACACCGCTCCCGCGGTAAGAAAAAGTACGAGGGCTTGATCAGCGACATCATCGGTATTTTTTAGTGATTCGTTGAAATCAGCTCCATCGATTGCTTCTGATGGGCGATCGGTCATTGTGGCGAGCACCAGCTCATGAGTTCTCTGCGCATTGCGTTTGAGCACTTCACGGAGTTCGGGGAACTGCGCAACAAGTTCGCGGATCTCCTCGCGCGTTACTCCCGGAATCTTGATGCTCTGGGAAACTGCCATAGTGAGGCGGACGGCACGCGTGAGGGGGTCGACGTCCACCTCTGACGCGAAGAAAGCATCACTTTGCTCGGCAGGCATACGAGGAGGAACGATTCCCAGGATCGCATCCTCTTTGCTGTCGTAATAATTGAAGAACGTACGGCGCGAGACGTTGGCGCGTTCGGCAATCTCATCGATCGTCGTAGCTGCCACACCTTTCTCCCGTACTAGGGTCGCTGCCGCGGCATGGAGCTTCTTGAGTGTCTCCACGCGACGGCGTTCCCTTGGGCCGTTGGTCCCATCTATTTCTTGCACTAGTGCATCATATGCACTAGTGCAATCTTGGAACAAGGCTAGGGGGTTGTCTGCTCTATCACG